>JAEUQF010000004.1 GCA_016789745.1 Bryobacterales bacterium | reverse complement strand
GCGAACTGCGGATGCTCCGTCAGCAAGCGACCCAACTCTTCCCGCGGCGCCAGCCCCGGCTTCGGCTTCTCATCAGTCAGGATAAACTTCGGATCATTCGGGCCGCCGAACCGCTTCACCCGCAGCATGCTCTCGCCCTTGGTGTCGTACCCCGGCGCGTTGTCATCCACCGTGAAGTGGCCCATCTTGGCCTCTTTGCCTTCCACGTGCGGGATGTAGCGCGTATTGCCCATGAACGCCGCGAACCGGAAGAAATCCGACCGCCGCTTGCCCGCAAGATAGACGTTGACCTTCTCTAAATGTGCCTGCCCGTCATGGCAGGCGATACATGAGATGTTGATGCCCAGGAACACCTTCGCGAACAGGATGCCCAGTTCATCGTGCGTGTCCATCTGGTGGATCTTGCTCAGATCGTCCGGGCCGTTGGCCTCACCCGGCTTGCCCTCCACGTGTTCGCGCACAATCGGATTGGCCGCCGCCACCACATAGTTGCTCTTGCCCGACGCCGCCATGATGCTGGCCGCCAGATCGTTATACGGCCGGTCCGCCGCCAGGCTGTCCTTCAGCATGTTGTGGAACAGCGAGACGCCACGCATCATCTTGCCATTGGCGCGGAACGTATCCATGAGGAAGTACGCCCACTTATCGACGAAGGCTGGGCTCCCCACCAGCTTGTCTATCAATTTAGACCGCTTATCCGGCGAGTTGTCGTCCAGAAACTCCTGCCGGTCCGCCGGCGTGGGAATGCGCCCCGTCAGATCCAAAGTTACGCGCCGGAAAAACTCTTCATCGGTCGCCAGTGGCGCATGCCGAACCCGGTCGCGCTCCATCTTGCCGAAAATATGTTTGTCGATAAAGTTCCGATGCGCGATCTTCCCTGCCGCGCCCGCCGCCGGCTTGTCCGCCAGCAATCGGTCGGTAACATTGCCGGCCTGCTGCGATTTCGGCGAGCGAAATAGCGGTGCATGGACATCGGCGGGCATCTGCGACAGATCGGCCTTCTTGGAAGGCTGTGCGCCTTCCTCGGCCCAGCACGACGCGGTTGCCAGGAGAATTGCAGCGATACGAGTCATAGCCCAGACGCCTCCATACACGTATAACTCTCGCCAGTATATCATCGAGCTCCCGGAATCGTATCGGTTCGAAATGCAAGTGCAGGGCCTTGGCCGCCCAGCCCGAGCTATTGTGCGCGTCGCCGATCGTGAAGGTGAAGGTTGGCCGCGACGAACGTCTCCCACGGACTACCGCGATCCCGTGGGTTGGGCTATCTGCCGGCGGGCGCCTGGTTTCGCGTATTTGGAGCCTGTATCTTCACCAGACGGCCAGTCGACGTGCGCCGCCCAAGCGGCGCCTGGCCGGCCTCCGAGACCGGCCGCTGCTTCCCGGACGGTGCTCAGACGGTCCGCTGCCTCCGGTACACCCGATAGCCACCAACGCTGCACCCAGCAGTCCGAACGTACCGCGTTCCCGGGACGGCGGCCAACGCCGCCTGGCAATCGCCACCATTCACCGCAACGCAGAAGTTGTCCAGGTTGTACGGCGGCATTCGCCCCCCCGCTGCTGATGAAGTTGATAACCGAGGCGAAGTAGCCGAACTGTATCGGCGCGCCCGATGCCGAAAAGTCCGGATTGTTGCCGCTCACGAAGTTGAGGTTGAACCGCGTCACCGAAGTTGTTGGCAGGTTATCCGTCGCATACCTTCCAGTTAGCGGGACGTGTGTCGAATGATAGGAAGTGTTGTTGTTCTGGCGCACCAGGAAGCCGATCTGCGCGCCGGCGGGAATGCTATATCCGTCAATTGAAAAACTGATGTTGCTGGTCGCCCCGCTGATAGGACGGATCGTAGGTGATGTGTTGTACTCAGAGACGTACGCCGAAGCCCGGCGAACCGAGCGTGACTCCCATGGTTCGGTGGTTGCCCGGGTTGCCTCCCGAAGCGGAAAAGGCCGAAGTCAGCGCCGAGGCGTTAAGCGTGTTGAATAGGGTCAGCCCCGTGTAGTTGGCGTTGAACATGTTGGTGTCCGCGATAACCACAGCGCCTTGTGCTGATAGTGCTGTCATCGCCAGCAAAGCCAGGGAAGCGAGAGATCGAAGCATAGAGTTCCTCCTGCGCACCACGCCCTGTCGAAGGAGATATGTAAGCGGGCAGGCCCCGGAAGTTATTCCGGTCTCTCTCGGCCTGCCCGGCTCGTCTCTCTTTCTTCGGAGGTAGTGCTTGTTGTTCGCTCACTTAGTGCTGCGGTGCTCGGGTAATAAGCGGGTCACTCTAATTCGAAGTATTTGCCTGGCGTTTTTGCAGCCCTCAAACCCGGGAGGCCCCACTCGTTCCTGCCCACCAAAATGGGGAGTACACTAAGCCCATGAACTCGTTTTGGAATCGCCGCCAGTTCCTGCTGGCCGGCGCCGCCGCCCCTCTGCTCGCGGCCGGCAAACCCAACTCCCTCTTCGGTGGCGTACAGGTCGGCGCCATCACCTATAGCTTTCGCGAACTCCCCGGCAGCGCCGACCAGGTGCTCCAGTACTGCCTCGACTGCGGCATTAGCGCCATCGAACTCATGAGCAACGTTGCCGAAAGCTACGCCGGCGCCCCTCTCCCCAAACCCGGTGAGCGCGGCATCAGCGCCGAACTGAAACAGTGGCGCACCTCCGCCCGCATGGATAAATTCAAGGCGTTCCGCAAGCTTTACAGCGACGCGGGCATCAAAATCTACGCCTTCAAACTCCCGCCCACCATGGCCATGTCTGACGCCGAGTATGACTACATCTGGAACGTCGCCGAAACCGTCGGCGCCAGCCACATCACCATGGAACTGCCCGAGGACGACGCTCTCCTCAACCGCGTAGCCGCCTTCGCTGCCAAACGCAAACTGCGCATCGCCTTCCACACGCACGGCCAGGGCGGTAAGTCCGGCTTCGATAAAGCGTTGGCAGCGTCACCCTACACCGCCCTCAACCTCGACGTCGGTCACTACTTCGGCGTCACCGGCGAATCCCCCGTGCCCGTCATCGAGCACTACCACGACCGCATCTCCAGCCTCCACCTCAAGGACCGCAAAGCCCCCTCCCCAGCCGACAAAGGCGTCCGCGGCAAAGGCGGTGCCAACATGCCCTGGGGCCAGGGCGACACCCCGCTTAAGGACATCCTGCAAACCCTCAAGAAGAATAAGTACAAGATCCCGGCCAGCATCGAATACGAGTACAAAACGCCCGCCGGCTCCGATGTGCTGACCGAAATGAAGAAGTGCGTCCAGTACTGTAAGGAAGCGTTGGCGTAACCGCTACACGCCGCATCCGAATCCCTCCAGCCTTCGTTGCGCGCTCCTTGCGGCGGCAACGAAGGCTCCCTGCTTCTCCAGCGCCTCCCACAAACGCCGGCTCTGCCCCACCCCCCCACACCGTGCTTCCTTGGCCTTCTCCAGCCGCGCGTCCGATTCATACATCTGCGCCAGCGCCGCACTCACCCGCGGTTGCGGCGAATCCTTGTATAATCCGTCCAACTGCACGGCTGCCTGCGCCAGCCTCTCCCGCGCGCCCCGGACATCTGTTCCTGCCCGCAGCAGTGCCAACTCCCGCAGCAGGTACGCATAGCCCAGCCGGTTCTCGAACCGCTCTCCCGGGCCCGTCAGATGCTCGCCCATGATGGCCTGCGCCTGTTCCAAATACTGCCGCGCCTCCTTCTGGCGGCCATGCCTGCGCAGCCCAATTCCCAGCGAGTACTTCGCCCAGCCCAATGCCAGGTCCGCGCGCTTCAGCTTCATCGACAACGCCAACTTCTGGAACAACATCACCGCCCTCCGCAGATGCTCCAACCCCTTGGCTGGATCGACGGCAAGCAACGCCTTCCCCAGTGATTCCTCCGCCATGGCGACATCCCGCTGTGCCGTTGTGTCCTGGCCCCCGGCCGCCGACGACAGCCGTTCGGCCACCCCCAGCGCAAGCCGCAATGCCGCCACCGCTTCGGCAGGCCGTTCCAGGTGCGGTTCCGGCTCGCCGCTTCCCAACGCATATCCCATGTACCAGTGCGCCACGTACAGCCGGCGCGGGTACGGCGAATAGTTGGCCCGAACTCGGTTCAACTCTTCCTGCAGCCGTATGAGTTCGCGGAGATTGGACATCGCCTCTTCCAGCCTTCCCGCCCGCATCTGCACTTGACCGCAGGTCAGCAGCACGCTGGCCAGCGTGGAGCGCGCCGCTTCGGTGCCATGCTTCTGTTCGGACGCCCGCCCCGTCTCCACGCTGCGCCCGCAGGACGCAATGGCTGCTACCTCGTCTCCCGCATCCAGCAGCGCCTGTGCGTGCTGCGCGTGCGCCTGCGCCAACCCGGACCGGGCTCCCGCGCTCTCCGGCTGCATCGCCGCCAGTCGCTCGGCCACCTGCAGCCGCTCCGCCGACATCCCCGCCACCTTCTCCGGCCCTTCCAACTCCAGCGTCAACGTCGCCTGTTTCGGGATCAGACGGCTCAGCGCCCCCAGCGCCTTCACATCGTTAGGTTGCCCCGCCAGCACCGAGTCCAGCAGCCGACGCGCCTTCCCATAGCTCTCCGCCGCTTCCACCAGCTTGTTCTGATTCCCCTGTCCCGGCAGCCCTTGTACATCGCCGATCCGCTCGTATGCCCGGGCCATTTCCACCTTCAGCGCATCATCGTTGCCCGCTTCCGCGTACAGGCTGTCCAGGTACTGCAGCGCCGTCCGCACCAGCGCGAACCGCGCCCCCGTCGACCCCGGCAACCCGCGGATCCGGTCGTAGTGCTCGAAGATCATCGAGTTCGCTAGTTCCCGCAACTGCCCGAATCGCCGCTCGGCTCGTGCCGCGCTCTCCCGTGCCACCTTCGCCTGGTACACCGCCACGCCCAACCCCGCAACCAGCCCCGCCAGTGCCAACACCGCCGACCCCACCAACACGCGATTCCGCCGCATGAACCGCCCCGCCCGATAGCCCACGCTGTCGCCGCGCGCCAGCACCGGAAACCCCGTCAGATACCGTCGGATATCCGCCGCCAACTCCTCCACCGAACGGTAACGCCGCTCCGGCTCCTTGCGTAGCGCCATCGCCACGATCGAGTCCAACTCCGCGCTCAGCCCGTGTGCCAACGTCGATGCACGCGGGCTTTCCTGTTCACAGATCACTCGCTGCAACTCGCCTTCGGTATACGCCTCCAGCCGGTGCGGCCGCTCGTCCGTCAGCAGCTCAAACAGCACCACTCCCAGCGAGTACACATCAGTCGACGTCGTCACCGGCGCACCCCATACCTGCTCCGGACTCGCATACTCCGGCGTGAACATCCGTCCCGCCACCGTGTGTTGCATCCCGGTCATTCCTGCCGCCGGGTCCAACAGCTTGGCAATCCCAAAGTCCAGCAGCTTCACCTGCCCCGCTGTATTCACCAGGATGTTCGCCGGCTTCAGATCACGATGCACAATCAGATTGCGATGCGCATGCGCCACCCCTTCGCAAACCTCCAGAAACAACCGCAGCCGCTCCGCCACCGGCAAACGCCGCGAAGTGCAATAAGCGGTGAGTGTCTCCCCTTCCACATACTCCATCACCAGATACGGCAGCCCGTCCGGCGTCGCGCCGCCGTCATGCATCAGCGCGATATTGCTGTGTACGAGGTTCGCCAGAATCTGCCGCTCCCACCGAAACCGCGCCAGCACATCCTCGGTATCCATCCCGCGCCGCACAATCTTGATCGCCACCTGCTTCTGAAACTCGGCATCGGCCCGCTGTGCCAGGTATACCGTCCCCATGCCCCCGCGCCCGATCTCCTGAATCAGCCTGTACGCGCCCAACCGCTCGCCCACCCGCGACACCGGCTCGCCCGAAAGCGATCCGGCTACCTCCGCAACCGCGGCGCCAAACGGGCTCTCACTGCCTTCGAAGGCCAGCAGGCTCATCACCTCTTCGAACAGTGTCGGGTCCCCACCGCACGCCGCCTGCACGAACCCCGCCCGCTCGGTCGCAGGTAACTCCAGCGACGCGGTGAAGATCTCCTGCACTCGTTGCCAATCGGGTCTACGTGTATCCTCTGTCACAGCCGCGCTGCAAT
This sequence comes from Bryobacterales bacterium, assembly GCA_016789745.1. GTDB lineage: Bacteria > Acidobacteriota > Terriglobia > Bryobacterales > Bryobacteraceae > CADEFT01. The sequence goes on along the minus strand of JAEUQF010000004.1, from coordinate 25,264 downwards.
CGATTATTCCACTTCAGGCCCCAATAAAGAAGAAGGGCCGGCCCCCCAACTTAGGGTGACGCCGGCCCAAGCAACCAAACACAGAAGAGGCGGTATCAGAAATAGAACTTCGCGCCCAACTGAATCACGCGCGTCGTTTGCCCTTGCACTCCCCCGCCAACCTTGCCGAAGTTCACGCTGCGAATGCCACGATCCACAGACCCAGGCTGGATGTTGTACGTGTTGAACAGATTGAACACCTCCGTCCGGAACTCCACCCGCCGCGTCTCGCCGAACCGGAACTGCTTGTTCACCGAGAAGTCCGTGTTCAACATGCCCGGCAACCGGATCGCACCCGTGCGCGGTGCGTTGCCGTAAAAACCGAACGCCGGCTCGGCAAAAGCGGCCGTATTGAACCAGCGCTGGTAGGTGCGCTCGCTCGCTTCCAGGTTCGCCTTCTGCCCCGCCACCAGGTTCGGCCGCGATCCCACGCCCGTTCCCGTCGTGTCGATGCCAAATCCAATGTCGCCCGGGAAGCCGCTCTGCGCCACGATGATCGCCGACGTCTGCCAGCCCCCCAGCAGCGTCCGCATCAGCCCCGGCGAACCGCGGAAGAACGGAATGTCGTACACCAGGCTCTGCACGAACCGCTGCGTCACGTCGAAACCGCACAGCGACTTCTCGCCCGACATGTCGTAGATGTTCTGCAGCGTCCCAATGAACGACCCGCCCCCGATATCAGCTCCGATATCGCTTGGGCCCGAAATGCACTTCGACCACGTATACGCCGTCAATGTATTCAGCCCGCGGCCCATGCGCCGGTCCGCCCGCACCTGCAGCGAATGGTAGTTTGAATTGCCAATCGACTTATCGCCCTGGATCGAGCGCTGGAACGCCTGATTCGGACGCCGCGCGTTGATCGACGGCAGCCCCGGCGTGCGCGGATCCACCGTTACGTCCGGCCGGTTCATCGCCGGCAACGTGACACTCAACCGCGTACTCTTCGACGCCACGTACCCGGCATCCACCAGAAACCCGCCGTACGTCTTCTTCTGCACCGTGAAGTTCCACTGCTGGATATAGGCATCGCGGTAGTAGGGATCATTGGCCGGCACCGCGTTCAACTGCACCGTCGGCGACACCGCGCTCGCGAACGGATCGTTGAAGAACACCGTCGGCCGTCCCGCCGGCGCCCCGTCCACCTGGTAGCTGCCCTTGGCCTGCGACGATTCCGTCATCCCAAACGGAGCATTCGGGTGAATGTGGTTGTAGTAGACGCCGTAGCCCATGCGGACCACCGCGTCCTTGGCAAAGCCCGGCCGCCACGCCAACCCGAACCGCGGCGAGAAGTTGTTCTTATCCCCTTGCACCATGCGCGGGAACGCCGCCGTCGCCGGCGTTACCAGCTTCGTTACATACACCCCGTTCTGCTCGATGTTCGCCATCCGTCCCTGCGAATCGAACAGCGGCTGCAGATAGTCGTATCGAACGCCAATGTTCATTGTCAGGCTCGGCGTGATCTTCCAGTCATCCTGCACGAAGTAGCTCTGCCACAATGCCTTCAAATCGGTATTGGTGTGGTCCGGGTTAATCTCGGCATACTTCACATAACCGAGCATGAAGTCGGCCAGCGAAGAGCCCGTATAGGTGCCGTCAAACCGGAACGTGCCACGGGCCGCCCGCGCCTGTTCAAACGTGAACCCGCGCTGCACGAAGTCGGCTCCAATCTTCAAAAAATGCTTGCCGCGCTGCATCGAGACAATGTCGTTGAAGTTGTACACCGCGTTGGCCCGGATGCGCGGCCCAATTTGCCGCTGCAGGTCAAACACGCTGTAGCCCCCGTCCAACCCGTTGTTGATCGAAATACTCGGCGGACCGTAATCTACCGGCAGCCGCGAAACCAGCGGCAGTTTCATCGCCCCGGCAATGTCGAACTCCGCCTTGTTCGTCGTCCCGAAAATCTCGTTCTCGGTCATGTCGTTCCACCCGAACCGCGCTTCATTCACAATCGACGGCGTGAACATCCGCGTCCACGTCCCGGCCAGGTTCTGTGTCTGCGCATCGTTGTCGCGCACGTCGTTGCCCCAATAAGGCGTGCCCTTCTCCTTCGTCGAGTTCCACACATAGCGGAACGCCAGCGAGTCCTTCTGGGTCAGGTTATGGTCCAAACGGTAGGTGTAGTTATCCTGCGTCGCCACCGCGCTCATCGGCGTGTTGATGAAGTTCTGCGCCCCCACCGATGTGTTCGGCACCGGCGTATACTTCAGAAACTCCACTGCCTGCGGGCTCAACAGCGACCGCGGAATCTGGTTGTTCACAATGCCGATATTCATCGGATCGCGTAGCGTCAGCGGCTGATTCGTCCGCGAATCCCGTAGCTGGCTGAAGTCGCCATTCCGCATCTCCGCCGGCGGAACCCGGCGATAAGAAGCCGTCGCGCCCGACGCCAGCCGTCCCGCCTCCCAGTTGAAGAAGAAGAACGTCTTGTTCTTGCCGTTGTAAACTTTCGGAATCCATACCGGACCACCCACGTTTGCCCCAAACTGGTTCCGGTTCAGGCGCGGCGGCGTCACATCCCGCTTGGCAATGGCGTCGTAGGTCTGCGTCAATGCGTCGTTGCGGTTAAACTCCCACAACGTGCCGCGCAACGCGTTGCCGCCGCGCCGCGTCAGAATCGACACCTGCCCGCCCGGCGACCCGCCGTACTCGGCCGAAAACGTCGACGTCTCCACCCGGAACTCCGAAAGCGAGTCCACCGACAACGCGAACGGGTATGTGTAGGCGTCGTAGTCCATGAACTCCACCCCGTCCAGGTAGAAACGGTTGTTCGTATCCCGCGCGCCGTTCGCCGACATCCCCGTGCCGCCAAATGCCGAGGACGTCTCGCCAATCGATCCGCGCCCCCGCCGTACCGAGATCGACCCCGGCGTCCCCGGGTTCACCCCAGGGATCAGTTGCGCCAATTGGATGAAGTTGCGCCCGTTCAGCGGCAGGTCCACAATGTTGTCCGAATTAATGACAGCGCCCACCGCCGCAGTCTCAGTCTGCAGCGCTAGAGTATCCCCAGATACCGATAGCGTCTGCGACACATCGCCGACTTCCAGCTTCAGATCCAAACGTGCCGTTTGGCCTACCTGCAAAACAAATGAGTCCACCTGAAATGTGCGGAACCCTTTGGCCGTCGCCGTCACCGAATACGACGCCGCTGGAAGAAACGGCACCGAGAACGCACCAGCCGCGTCCGTGGTGGTCTCGCGGGCTACGCCCGTCTGCAAATTGTTAAGACGTACCTGGACGTCTGGAATCACCGCGCCGCTCTGGTCGGTCGCAATGCCCGTCACCGTGCCGGTGATCTGCTGGGCGGACAGAGCGGCAATCGATAGTACAAACAGGGAGACAGATCTCGATATCAGCTTCATGGAGGAACCCCTTTGGCTCTCCCCGCATCATGGCCCCCGGCAGAGTACCGGAACAAGTGAATTCTCCGCTAATTCTCGTGAAGACTTCTGCGTAATCCATTCACAGCATTACGGATTCTCGAAAGTGCTACTATTCAGGTTTATGGCCAAGGAAGCGCCCCCGCGGGAGAACGCGCGGTTCGTTCTGCCCGCCGAGCCCGACGCTCGTTGGGCCGTGGTGGCCCGCATCTGGAACTCGGCCTTGCTCCGCCGCTCGGCCAAATTGCGCGACCTGCTGGTCTACCTCTGCCACCGCTGGTGGGTCGAAGGTGTCACCGAACTCCACGAACACGAGATCGGCGTCGATGTCTTCCAACGGCCTCTCCACTACGATTCCGCCCAGGACACCCTGGTCCGCGTCCAGGCCTCTCAACTGCGAAAACGGCTCGAGCGGTACTTCGCCGACGAGGGGCGGGACGAACCGCTGGTCCTGGAAATCGCCAAAGGGACTTATGCCCCGGTACTGCGGGAGCGGGCCGTGGCGATCTCTCAGTTGCCGCCTATCGATAAAGATCCCCATCTCCCAGAATCCCTCCTCCCCGTCTCCCTACCTCCCCCTCCCGCTCGCTCCCAAACCCTCCTCTGGCTCCTGTCCGCCCTCTGCCTCCTGCTCGCCGCACTTTCCGTCTGGCTCGCCACCCGAAACCTTACCCAACCCGCCATCGAAGGTGCCGCGCTCCGCCGTTTCTGGACCGCCTTTGCTCCTCCTGACGAAGAGACCACAGTCGTCATCGCGGACAGCACCTTCTCCGCCATGCAGGACATCCTGCGCCGGCCTATCCAACTCGACGAGTACGTCAGTCGCGGTTACCGCGCCGAACTCGACCGCCCCGACCATTCCCCCGACAAAAAGGAGATTCTCCGCTACCTGATGGAGCGCCGCTACACCTCGCTGGCCGACGTCATGCTCATGAAGCGGCTTTGGACCGCCAACGTACTCGATCCCAAACGTACCGCCGTACTCTTCTCCCGCGACCTCCACCTGCGCACCCTCCAGAAAGGCAACCACATCCTGGTCGGCTCCCGCCGCGCCGTCCCCTGGGTGGACCTGTTCGACTCCCAACTCGACTTCCACTTCGTCTATGACGACCGCACCCGTGCCGTGCGCGTAGAAAACCGCCGCCCAGGGCCCGGCGAACCCTCCTCCTTCACCATCCCAGCCAACGGCAGCGGCGCCGGCGAGCGCTTCTCCCTCGTCGTATCCCTCCGCAACCCTAGCGGCGGCGGCAACATCCTCATCCTCTCCGGACAGGAGATGGCGGGCACCGAAGCAGCCGCCAACCTCGTCACCACCGACCAGCTATTCCAGGAAGTGCTGGCGAAGTTGCCCCCCATCGATCGCGGCGTCCCCCACTTTGAAGCACTGCTCCGCGTCAAGCATGTTGAGTACACCATGCAAGGCTACGAAATCCTCGCCGTCCACCCGCACTAGCGATCGGCCCACTGCACCGGCGCAATCCGCTGCACCCCAACTACCAGAAAACCCGCCCCCGCCATCGCCACCACCGCCGCCACCACAAACGCCAAATAAAACTGGCCCGTCACCTGCATAATCCACCCCGTCACCAGCGGTGCCAGCACCCCCGCCAGGTTCGCGAAGCCATTCTGCAGCCCTGTCCATTTACCCGCCGCCAATGGCCCGGCCAAGGTCTGCGTGATGGCGAAGATCGTCGGCGTGTAAATCCCGAACGCCACGCAGGCCAGAAACAGCAGCGCCATCGCACTGGTTTCGTCCTTGATCAGCGCCACCGGCAGGATGATCGTCGACAGCGCCAGGCCCCATCCCGCGAACGTCTTCCGCACCAGCGTCGGACTCCCACCCCGCCCGATCCACCGGTCCGCCAGCCACCCGCCCGACAGCGACACCAGCGCAATGATCAGAAACGACACCGACCCGAACACCGCCATCTTGTCCTTCGGAAAGTGCCGCTCCTTCTCCAGGTACCCCGGCAGCCACGTAATCAGGAAATACCAGAAGTAGTTGGCGCAGAACTGGCCTAGCGCCGTCGACCACGCCGCCCGCTGCCGTAGAATGTCCACCACGCGCGGTGCCCTGTCCTCCAACCGCCGTACCGCCGCCGCCCCAGGCGTGCTCTCCGGTGCCCAGCGCCACCACGGCAACAGCCACACCATCCCCACCAATCCCAGCAGAATGAAGAACGGACGCCAGCCCCACTGCAGTATCAGCAACCCGCCCATCAGCGTTCCCAACGACGTCCCGGCTTTCGTCGAAGCGTCTATCATGGCATTCGCCAGTCCCCGGTGCTGCTCCTCAAAGTGACTCGCCAGAATCCGGCCAAACGCTGGGTACGCTACCGATTCGCCAATCCCCAGCAGCAGCCTCATCCCAAAGATCACCGCGAAACTCTGTGCCAGGCCCGTGAACACCGTCGCCGCCGACCACACCAGCAGCCCCACCCCCAACACCCACCGCACCGGGAACCGGTCCGCCACCCAACCTGAAATCGAGAACAACTGAAACGTGGCGTACGTGAAGAAGAAGGCCGACAGCAGCAGCCCCAACTGCGAATTGCTCAACTGCAAATCGCGCTGGATGTCGGTGGCGCCCACCGAAAGGTTCGTCCGATCCACCAGGCAGATGAAACTGCACGTCACCAGCAGAGCCAGGATGCGCCACTGCTGGCCGGACATCGGCGCACGGACTGCGACAGACGTAGTCACGCCTGCCACCGTAGCAAATCACACAGTTGGTGTCTGCGGTACCCGCGCCCGCAACAGCCAGCACGCCGCCGTGTATCGCACCTGTTCCCCGTCAATATAAGGCGCAAACGCCTCGCGCACCACACCCAGCACGTGCGCCCGGGTCGCCTCGTCCGCTTCCTGCAGCGCCATGCTCAACGGCCCGATCTTGCCCAAATACAAGTCCAGATCCGACACCGCCAGCGTACACACCACATCCAGAGGTTCAATCGCGATCTCCTCCCATCCGCTCTCCTCCAGAATGCCCTGCACCCGTTCCCGATAGGAGAACGCAAACTGCCCCGGCGCGTCCGTCCGCCGAGGCGGAATGCCCGGCAACAGCGGCGCCGCCGCCCGCTCCGCCGTCGTCATGAAAGGGTTTTCCGCCGGACTCCTCCACGCAATGAACCGCATCTCCCCACCCGGCTTCGTGGCGCGCCGCAAGTTCGCGAATGCCTCCACGAAATCATCAAAGAACATCACCCCAAATCGCGACACCAGCATGTCGAAACTGCCCGTCTCAAAACCATACGACTGCGCATCGGCCTGCACGAACTGCGCGGCAACCCCCTCCCGCTCCGCCCGCTTCCGTGCCCCCTCGATCATCGGCCCGGAAACATCAATGCCCACACAACCCGCCCCATGCCCCAGTGCCCGCTGCAAACCCACCGTAGTGCCGCCCGTACCGCACCCGATATCCAACACCCTCTGCGCCCCCCGTGCGGCGGCCTCCTTCACCAGCAGTTCCTCGAACGGGCGAAACATGGTGTCCACCACCTCCTGCACTTCCACCCATCCCCGCCCGCCGCTTCCGTTCCACAACTTCTTCTGATCCGTCACCGTCTGTACCGTTTCCATCGCATTCGCTCCTTCTTGCAAAGCGGTAAGCTAAAGTGTGCCACTTCAAGTGAACTTGAGGTCAAGGGAAAAACTGCTGGACATCGGCGAAGTGTGCGAAAACTCCGGCCTTCCCGCCTCGGCACTACGCTTCTACGAGGAAAAAGGGCTCATCGTCTCGGTCGCCCGCCGCGGCCTTCGCCGCCAGTTCCACCCATCCGTCCTCCAGCGCCTCGCCCTGATCGCCCTCGGCCGCTCGGCCGGCTTTACGCTCGCGGAAATCGCCGGCATGTTCACCCCCGACGGCCGCCTCAGCATCGACCGCGCTCTCCTTGCCGCCAAAGCCGACGAACTCGACCGCACCATCCGCCAACTCACCGCCATGCGCGACGGCCTGCGTCACGCCGCCGTCTGCAAGGCTCCCAGCCACATGGAGTGCCCCAAGTTCCGCCGCCTCCTGCGCGCCGCCGCCGCTGGTGCCCCACGCCGCCGCACTCACGAATAGCGCAGCAGCATCTCGGTCATCTGCCGCGCATCGGCGATCGGAATCTGGCCCGGCGCCGACGCCTCCTTGCCCACCGCGAACGCCATGTCCGACCCATACAGAAATCCCGCTACACGCGTAATGCTGCCCAGCGCGCCCATCGCCATGATCGCCAGCGGCAGCCGCGGATACCGCTGCCGCGCCGTCGCCATCACTTGAAACACCCGCAGCACGTCGTCCGCCGTCCGCGGCATCACCGCCAACTTCGCGATGTCCGCCCCACGCGCTGCCATGCCGTCGACTTTCGCCAGCAACTCCTCGCTCGGCGGCGTCTTCTCGAAATCATGCATCGCCAGAATCACCTTCACGCCGCACTCGCGCGCCACCCCCAACAGCGGCTCCAGAAACTCCGGCTCACTGGCGAACTCCAGATCCACCACATCCACGCAACCCGACCGCAGCACCGCCGCGATCATTGCCTGCCGTTCGTCCTGCGGCAACTCCCGCATGCCGCCCTCCCCCTTCCAGCGAAACGTGAACAGAATCGCTTCCTCCGGCAACGCCTCGCGTAACGTACGCGCCGCCGCTACCAACTCCGCCTCCGACGCGTCCCTATAGAAATCGGCGCGCCACTCCACCAGTTCCGGCCGTAAACCATGCGCAATTCCCGCCTGCTCGGCTAAGGCCGCCGCGTCCACCGGCACAATCGGAATACAGAACAGCGGCTTGGTTCCCCCATACTCCAGCCCGCGAATGCGCAGCGGAGTCTCAACACTTGGCTTCATCGTTCTATTGTCGAACCTCACCCTCCAAAAGGAGAATAGGCAGATGCGAAATGAGAACATCACCCCCGCGCGAATCGTCGTCGCGGGCGCCGGACTGATCGGCCGGGCGCATATCGAACGCATCGTCGCCGAACCTCAGGCAACGCTGGCCGGCATTGTCGATATCTCGCCGGCAACGGAGCAACACGCGGCTGCTCTCGGTGTGCCCTACAGCGCCGATCTCGAAGCCCTGCTCCGGGAAGCGAAGCCCGATGGGGTCATCATCGCCCTCCCCAACCAGGCGCATTTCACTGCCGGCATGGCTGCCATCAAAGCGCGTGTCGCCGTCCTGATGGAGAAGCCCGTCTGCGAAACAGTAGCCCAGGCGCTCGAACTTGCCGACGCCGCCGATGCCGAAACTGTCCCCGTCCTGGTTGGCCATCATCGCCGCCACAGCGCCATCATCCGCCACGCGAAGCAGATCCTCACTTCCGGCCGACTCGGCCACCTCATCGCCGTTAATGCCCTCTGCTGGTGGCGCAAGCCCGACTCCTACTTCGAAGGCCCCAACGTCTGGCGTCGCCAACCCGGCGGCGGCCCCGTCCTGATCAACCTGATCCACGCCATCGACGACCTCCGCAACCTCTGCGGCGAGATCGAATCCGTCCAAGCCCTCACCTCCAACCAGACGCGAGGCTTCCAAGTGGAAGACACCGCTGCCGTACTCCTGCGCTTCGCCAACGGCGCCCTCGGCACCCTCACCCTCTCCGACGCCGCACCCAGCCCCTGGAGTTGGGAACTCACCTCCGGCGAAAATCCCGCCTACCCACGCACCCAACAGCCCTGTTACTTCCTCGCCGGCTCGCAGGCCTCGCTATCGCTGCCGCAACTCGAACTATGGCACCACCCTAACGAAGGCCATTGGTTCACGCCCATCGAAAGCCGCCCCAACCCTACGCCAGACGAAGACCCGCTCGCCAACCAGATCCGCCATTTCTGTGATGTCGCCACGCGCCGGGCTCAGCCGCTGCTCGATGCCCGCGGCGGCGCCAAAACCTTGCACGCCACCCTAGCCGTCCTCGAATCCGCCAGCACCGGCAACCCCGTCCGCCTGTTATGACGGGCCGCTCCCGCGCAGATACTTATCAAACCACCGCACAAACTCCTGTTCATCCAGCACCATCGTCGGCCACCCGTGTCCACCCCCGGGATGCACCACCAACTCCATCACCCTCCCGGCTTCCCGCACTGCCTTCTGATAGCGCTGCGATTGCTCCAGCGGCACCAGCGTATCCGCGTCGCCATGATAAATCAGCGTCGGCGGCAACTGCCCATTTACGTAGTAGATCGGCGAACTCTCTCGCCCGATCTTCTTCCATACCGCCAAATCCCGTGAGTTCGGCCCAAAGGCCCGCACAAAGCTCTTCGGCGGCCCGCCATCCCCCAGATTCTCCGTCGATGGCCCCAGGTTCAGCAGATCCGTCACCGGATAGAAGATCGCCACCGCCTGCACCGCACTCGACTCCCGATCGACAGGATCCACCGCACCCGGATCGCCCGGCCCACCGCGCGTCGCCAGCATCAAACTGAGGTGCCCGCCCGCGCTGCCTCCCGTCACCCCAATCCGCTGCGCATCGATCCCGTACTCCGCCGCATGATGCCGCACATACCGCACCCCGCGGTGCATATCTTCGATGATCTCCATCACCGTCGACCCCGGCTGCGAGATGTGGCAGATCGCAAACACCGTATACCCGGCACGCAGCAGCGGCGCCACCAGCCACACCTGCGTCTCTCCCGCCTTCTTCGACTTCCACCCGCCGCTCACCATCAGCGCGATTCCCAACCCGTTGCGCTTCTCCACGGGCGGGCGCAGCACATCCATCGTTAGCGGCTTGCCATGACGCTGGCTGTACACCACCCCATCTACGCGCTCGGCGGACGGATGCAGATACATCCACAACCCGCCCGCCAGCGTACCCGTCACCGCCAGCAGCACCAGCAGCGCCATGCCGCCAATGCGCACGAACCGCAGCACTCGCCTTCGCATCAGAATGAGAACCGCGCGCCCAACTGAAACGCCCTCGGGCCACCCGAGCCGAATACCTGCCCCGCGCGAGACGTCGGTACGCCGAAGCCGGCGTTATTCACCGTCGCGCTGATCCCGCCCAGATTCGCGATGTTGAAAATGTTGAACCCTTCGGCAAAAATGTTCAGCTTGTAGCGCTCGCGGAACAGCAGCACCTTCGTCAACCGCAGATCCTGCGAGAAGAAGTTCTCCCCAAACGAGTACGTAGCCGGCAGGCTCAGCCTCGGGATCACCTGGTTGCGCGACGTGCGCGGCCGCTGCCCGTTGGCCAGGTCCGGGTACTGGTTGTTCCATGCCGTCACCGCCGCTTCCAGCTTCTCCTTCGTGGGATGCCGGTCCGGCACGCCCCATCCCGGCAGGAACGACGTGTCCAATCCATCGCCATCCAAATCGACGCCGCTCACCGAAGGCCGGTACGGCCCGCGCGATCCAATCGAGCTAATGAACGATACCTGGAACTTCAAAGGCAGGTCCACAATGCCCGACACATTCAGGTTGTGGCGCCCGCCCTGCGGCCCCCAGCCTTCATACCAGTTATCCAGATTGTTGATGCCGTTCAACCCGTACTGCCGCGCCAGCGCGTACGACACCGTGAACTTATATCGCTGCGCGAAGCGCTTGTCCACCTTCACCAGCAGCGCCTTGTAATCGGTGCGGCCCACCGGAGCCCGAAACTCGATCGGCCCGTTCGAACACATCGCCGCCGGATTCGACGCCTGCGCCGCCGTGCAGCGTGGAATCACCGGACCCGCCGCGCGGTTGAACCGGTTATAGTCAATCGCCCCAATCTCCTGATTGAAGAAGTGCCGGTAGACAAAGTCCGCCGTCAACACCAGGTTCGGCATCAACTCGCGCTGCACACCCAGCGACATGTGCCGGGAGTAAGAAGCCGGATAGCTGTTCTGGAACAGATCCGTCCCCAACTTCGTGATATCGATGTTCCGCACCGACAGATCATTCGGATTCGGATTCACCAGTCGCGCTTCGGTCGCCGCTTTTAGCTGCGGCAGCAACTGCATAAAGTTGCCCAGCGTGAAGCCCGTCGGCAGCGTGAAAAACAGCGGCGCCCCGACGGGCACCGCGGGCAGCCCCGGCGCAGGACTCGGAATCGCCGGTCCAGGATTCAGCACGGCCTGGCTAGTGATCTGCTGGCGGCCGTTGCCCACCGGCCCAATCGCTGCCCGTTCCCCCAACCGCTGCGACAACTCGCGCGTATCGTAGTAAACTCCAAAGCCCCCGCGAACCACCGTCTTGTTGTCATTGAACAGATTCCACGCAAAGCCCACCGACGGCGAGAAGTTATTCCAATCCTTCTTCGTCGGGGCCAGCGAATCCATAATCGGCCGCAGCAGCGCCGGCTTGTCCAGATCATGGTTCGCCAGGGTCGACTCGAACACCCACGCCAGCCCATAGTTCAAGGTGAACTTCGGATGAAGCCGCCACGAATCCTGTGCGTACAGATGATACCGGCGGTTGTTGCGAGCCAAATCCGCCCGGAACGGCGGCGGCTGGGACGGGTCGCCGATACCAAACGCAAAGGCCTGCATCGGCAGTTTCAACAAATCCGCGTTCGACGTAAACTGCGCCGGCAACTGCCATAGCGCCGTCGGAATGCGATTGGCAATCAGAATATCGGGGCCGAAAACATTCGTCGCCGCCGGCTCGCCAAACGCCCAGAATCCATTGAACGGCGAGTTCTCCAACGTCCCGCCGAAGCGCAGCCGGTGGCTCCCTTTCTGCCACGTCAGGTTCTCCACCAGGTTATAGCGCCGCACATCGCGGCCCTGCGGTGCATTCGTCGTGTTGCCCAGCGTAACCCCCGAACCCTGAATCGAGATCGATGGAAAGCCCAGCCCAATGCAACCCGGGCACTCGTTCTCCGTCGGGAACAGGTTGCGATTGTTCCAGTAGTGATACGCAAAGCGCAGGTCGCTCACCAGCCCGCTGCCGAATGTCGACGTCAGCCCCAAGATGCTCTGGTCCGCCCAGTTGCGGTTCACCAGCCAGTTCGACGGCAGGTTAGCACCGCCCCGCGGCCCGAAACTTTTGTTCCCATCGTGCGTGTAGCGCAGGAACAGATTGTGCCGGTCATTGATCCGATAGTCGAACTTCACGCTCGGCTGCAACCCGTCATACGGGCTCGAATAGTTCCCCGCCAGCCCGGCAAAAAACGTCGACGCCGGCTGCACCGTCACCACCGAGTCCTGGTTGTTGTTCTCCAGGTTGAAAAAGAAGAACAGCTTGTTCTTCTTGATCGGGCCCGATACCAGAAAGCCCGACTGGCGCCGCGCAAAGAACGGATCCGGCGCAAACGCATTCCGCCGCAGTGCAGGGTAGGCCGACAGATTGTTGTCACGGAAGTAAAAGTAGCCGTTGCCATGAAAATCATTGCCGCCGGAGCGCGTCACGATGTTCACCGAACCGCCCGCCGCAATCCCCGTCGACAGGTCAAAGTTCACCGATGAAATCTGGAACTCCTCCACAACTTCCTGCGAGAAGTTCTGCGCCGTGCCGCCATTGATCGCATTACGGACGTTGCCGCCATCGACCGTGATGGCCGTCATCGACTGCGACCCGCCCAGCACCGAAACGCCAAACTGCGCGTTATACTGCGCCAGCGACTGCGTCCCAACCCCCACCCCCGGCTCCAGGAACGCCAACTGTAAAAAGCTGCGTCCGTTTAGCGGCAGGTTCTCGATCTGGTCCCGCTGGATGACCCCGTCCACCTTGTGGCTGTCATAGGAAATCGGTGACGCGGTGCCCGACACCGTCACGACTTCGGTGACAGCCCCCACCGTCAGCGGAAGGTCCACCGTCGTGGTGGAACCCGTCAACACCGTCGCTTCCCGTACCAACTGCTGAAAGCCCGCCATCTGCGCCCGGACTTCATAATCCCCGGCCGGTAGCGCCGGAGCACTGAAGGCGCCCTGGCCATCTGCCGTCAATTCCCGCTTAAGTCCAGTGGCTTTGTTCGTAACCGTGACCAAAGCGTTCGGCACGGCCGACCCGGACGGGTCCATCACCGTTCCCGCGATCGCCCCAATAGGCGCCTGCGCGAAACCCGGAGTGCAGCTCAAGAAAAGAATAAATGCCGTCAGAAAGACTCGAAACACAAGCAACTCCCTTTTCGAAAGTGTCCCACGATCCGGCGCCGGCGCAAAGCTACTGGCGTGCTGTTGTCAGTCCCGGGACACACTCCACAAGGGTTGTATTCGCAGGTCGAAATGATAGATGTGGTACGCGAACTCCTACCTCTCTGTCTTCTAGCCTCGTTTCCCGCCCAGCCGTTGCGCGCCGATTGTGGCTACACCAACAGCACGGACCTTCATCTCAACGCCGGCATCATCGCCGACATGCGCATCCTGTTCAGCTACTGTCCGGGAAACGCCGGCACCATTACCGTAACCGGCCTACCCCCCGGCATCACCGCCACCGGCTACAACGAAAACCCATCGGTCATTTGGGTTACCTTCCGTGGCACGCCCAACCTTGCCGGTGTCTATCCCTTGACTATCACCGGTGCGAACTACACCATCGGCAACATCACTCTCACGATCGACAAGGTCTTCATTCCCTCTTCTTTTACGAATGTCACCGTCGGGCAGCAGATAGCGGAGTCCATCTGGCTTACCGGCGTTCCTGAACCTGTCATCTACTCCCTCACCGGAGCGTTGCCCTCCGGCTTGCAGATGAGCACCGCCGGGCTCATTACCGGCACCGTCAACCAACCCCAGACCGCAACCTTCACCGTCACCGGGCAGGGGTCCAATGGCGACTCGCTCTCGCGTACCTACAATTGGACGGTTGGTCGAGGGCCCCAGATCACCACGGAGTCTCTTCCCGAGGGATATGCCAACATGGCCTACTCCCACTACCTCACCGTATCCGGCGGACGGTCCCCTTTCCGTTGGTACCTGGAGACTGGCGAAATCCCCAACGGAATCCTGCTGAACTCCTCTGCCGGCACCCTTAGTGGAGCGCCGCTGGTGACCGGCACATATCCGATCACCTTGCGCGTCGAGGATCAGAACGGCGTCGTCGACCGCAAAGCATTCCAACTGAAAGTGAATCCGCAGATGACGAGACTGCGGGTCACCACCAACCCCCCCGGGCTTCGCGTGACGTTGGGCGAACTCTCGGGACAGGGCCCGCTCGAACTCCTTGCGCTCACCGCATCCACCGTTTCCATTGCAACCGAAACGCTGCAACAGGGCACAGGTTGTCGATACCGCTTCAGCCATTGGTCGCATGGCGGTCCGGCGCAACGGACCATCACGGTTCCCACTGTCTATTCTGTTGACAACCCCATAACGTACACGGCATATTTCGATGCCGAGTACCCGCTGACGCTGAACACTTCGCCGCCAGGTGCCGCCACCTTCACCCTTTCCCCGCCTTCCCCGGATGGCTACTACGCCCAGTCTGCCTCCGTCCTGGTCACACCTGCCATGACGGACGGATACGGCTTTAGCAGTTGGAGCGGCGGATCGGCTGCCTCCAATCCCCAAACCCGCCTCGCCCTGATGAACGCACCCGTTACCGTAACCTTGGCGGCCTCGATCCGTCTGCGCTTCGATACCCAGCCCCCTTCCATGCCATACGTCGTCGACGGTGTCACCCGCAGCGGCCCCTTTGAGGTATTCCGCCTCCCCGGCCAGAGCGTGCCGGTGGCCGCCGGACCACCGCAACCACAGCCGCTTCCCGGAGTACGGCTGGGCTTCCTCCGCTGGAGTGACGGCGGCGCCGCCAGCCACCCCATCCCTGCGCCGCAGACCCCCACCACCTACACCGCCACCTACGCCGACGAATACCGCATCGACACCGCGGTCGTTCCCCCGCAAGGGTCGGTCTCGGTGAGCCCGCAGTCCGCCGACGGGTACTACCCGGCCGGCACGCCTGTCACCTTCACCGCCTTCCCCAGTGCCCGCTACCGCTTCCGTGGCTGGCAATCCGGCCACGCCACCAACCCCCTCACGCTGCCCATCACGGCCCCGCAGCGCCTGGTGGCCGAGGTGGAACCCGAAACCGCCTGCGAGTTCCGCCTCAACCAGCAATCCCATTCCGTCTCCGGCTTCGGCGATATCGGCACCCTCCTGGTTCGCACCGCACAGGGCTGCCCCTGGACCGCCGAGAGCGACGCCTCTTGGCTCACCCTCACTTCCACGCCCGCGGGCGATGGCTCCGACAGCGGAATCGTCACCTTCCGCGCCGCGGCGAATCCCTCCGCGTTAAGCCGCACCGCCCACCTGACTGTCAAGGACCATGTCGTCACCATCTTCCAGTCTTCCAGCAACTGCACCCCGGCGGCCGCTCCCGGCGCCCTGCAACTGCCCGCCGCCGCGTCCCGCGCCTCTCTCTCCGTCACCGTCGCCCCCGGCTGCCAGTGGACCCCCATCTCCCAAAGCCAATGGCTTGAACTGACCGCCAACGCGATGCAGCGCAGCGGCAGCGCCGAACTCTGGTTGACCATGCCTGCCAACCCCGGCCCTGGCCCTCGCGTCAGTAGTATCAGCCTCGGCGGGCAGGTGGTGCCCGTCATCCAGAGCGGGGCGTCTCCCGTACTCCTGTTCCGCGACGTGGATGCCGCGCATGGCTTCGCCGACGCCATCTCCTACACAGCCCCGTGGTTCGGCTTCCAGGGTTGCAGCGATGCACGCTTCTGTCCCGACACACCTCCCACCCGCGCCGAGACCGCCCGCGTGCTGATCCGCGCCCTCTTGGGAGAGGCCTTCTCCGCCCCCAACGCTCCCGCATTCACCGACGTGCCCGCCACCCACCCCGACTTCCGCTACATCCAGAAGTTGAAGGAACTCGGCATCACCAGCGGCTGTTCTTCCACCCGCTTCTGTCCGGATACCCATCTCAATCGCGAAGAGATGGCCGTACTGCTGGTGCGCGCCAAACTGCGCCTGCCCGCCGGCGAAGCTTTCCCCTTGCCGCCTGCCCCCTATTTCACCGACGTGCCGGTGACCCACGCCTTCTTCCCCTTCATCCAAAAAATCCGGGAACTGGGGATTACCCAAGGCTGCTCGGCCACCACCTATTGCCCCAGCGTCCCCGTCACCCGCGCGCAACTAGCCGCCTTCGTCACCCGCGCCCAGTTCTGAAAGGCGCCCTAAAATCCGATTCGCTATCCCGCGCGTCAGGGGAGCATCCCCACCCCGCCGGGACCGCCCATACCAGGATGACGCGCGCGATCCGCTCAGAGCCTCTAGTCTAGACACAATCACCCGGAAGGGAGCGCCCCGTCGTCGCGCAGTACCGGGCCCCCTATGCCGCCCGTAGCAAGGAACACGCCCGCGAGCATTGGCGTTTCCTTGGCGACCTTGGAGGCTTGGCGAGCGATTTCACGGACACTACCTTTCCGCGCGTCTACAACGGCGTACCCCAGGCCCTGCGTGCCGCACATAGCCCGCAAGACGCATGCCGTGCCTTCTCTCTGTTGGGCAACGGTCTTCCTGGCGAGCGGCGCCGAGGCTTCTACACCGCCCGCCCCGTCGCCCGCGACTCCGGCAACCGCGCCCACCCGCCACGGTACACTCATCTAATGCCTTCCGCCGTCGCCCCGCGCCTCAGCCTGATGATGTTTCTCAACTACGTCGTCTGGGGCGCCTGGTACGTCACCATCGGCACCTACCTCACCCAGACGCTCCACTTCTCCGGCACCCAGGCCGGCGCCGTCTTCGGCACCGCTGCCCTCGCCTGTATGGTCTCCCCCTTCTTCGTCGGCCTCATCGCCGACCGCTTCTTCGCCGCCGAACGCGTCATGTGCGCCCTCCACCTGATCGGCGCCCTCCTGCTCTACCTCGTCTCCACCGCCACAACCTTCACCGCCGTCTATCTGCTGATGCTCGCCTATTGCCTCTGCTTCTTTCCCACGCTTGCCCTCACCAACTCACTGACCCTCCGCAACGTCTCCAACCCCGCCGCCGACTTCCCCCGAATCCGCCTCTTCGCCACCATCGGCCACATCTTCATCAACCTCGTCATCGGCTCTCTCAATATGGAGCGCTCCTCCATGCCCTTCGTCATCTCCGCCGGTGCCTCCATCCTCATGGGCTTGTACTGCCTCACGCTGCCCCATACGCCGCCGAAGGCCGCCGGGCAGGCCGCCTCCTGGCGAACCGCCATCGGACTCGAAGCCCTCGTCATGATGAAGGACCGGTCCTTCGCCGTCTTCGTCATCGCCTCCGTACTGGCCTGCATTCCCCTCGCCTTCTATTTCTCCTTCACCAACGCCTACCTCAACGAAGCCGGTGTCACCAACGCCGCTGGTAAAATGACCCTCGGCCAGGTGGCCGAGATCATCATGATGCTCGCCATGCCCTTCATCTTCCGCCACCTGCCGCTCAAAGCCATCCTCCTCATGGGCCTCGCCGCATGGTCGCTCCGCTACGCCATGCTCGCCTTTGGCAACGCCGGCGACCGCATGTGGCTGTTCTACGGCGCCATCCTGCTCCACGGCATCTGCTACGACTTCTTCTTTATGTCCGGCCAACTCTACACTGACCAGAAAGCCCCCCAGCACCTCCGAGGCACCGCCCAGGGCTTCGTCATGGTCCTCACCTACGGCGTCGGCATGTTCCTGGGCTCCCTTCTGTCCGGCTGGACCGTCGACTTCTTCACCACCCCCCAAGGACGCGACTGGCCTGCCTTCTGGCTCTCCTCAGCGGCCGGTGCCTTTGTCATCCTCCTGCTGATGGCGGTCTTCTTCCAATCGCGCGAGCGCATTCGGACCGAGCAACAGGACGCCGAAGCCGAAACCGCAGCCGCCTAAAACGCTGGCCTGCGCCTTTTCACTCGCCATAACCCCACAGCTTCGCCTTTTCGCGCAGCCGTTACCCAACACCTTCCCGCAACCTCCGCGCCAGGCTCTATAAAAGTTGTAAATGGAATCAATGTTTTTAGCTCCCCCAAACAGCCCCCTCCCTTCCGCAACGCCCTTTGGCCCCCCACTTGCCCCTCTATCCAAGCCCGCGATTCCAACGTCCGACAGCGCAAGGAGAAACCCATAACCATGTTTTGTTATCAGTGTGAGCAAACCACACGTACCGATCTCGGAGGAGGCTGCGCCACCCAAAAGGGTGTCTGCGGCAAGGACGAAACCACGGCCGACCTGCAGGATCTCTTGATCTACCAATTGAAGGGAATCGGCCAGTATTCCTACCGGCTGCATCAGTTGGGGCAAGCCGATGCCGCCGCCGACGAGTTCATCCGCTACGCGCTGTTCACCACATTGACGAATGTCAACTTCAACCGGGCGCGCTTCGTCGAATTGATCGCACAGGCGGCACAGGTTCGCGACCGCCTGCGCGCCGCCTACGAAGCCGCTTCCCCGGAGACGCCGCGCCTCGGCGGGCCCGCCGCTTTCGCTCCCGCCACCGCACTCCCCGACCTGCTCAAGCAGGCGAACATCGCTTCCGTGCGTGCCGGCGCCGATCTGGTGGGGGACGACGTCATCGGCCTCCGTGCCCTGGTGCTCTACGGATTGAAGGGCGTGGCCGCCTACGCCCACCACGCCGAGGTCCTCGGCTACACGAAACCCGAAGTCGGTGCGGGCCTGGCCAAGGCTCTCGATCTGCTCGCCGGCGAACCGGCCGACATCAACGTCCTGCTTACCGAGGCGCTCGCCCTGGGCACTCTCAACTACGCCGTCATGGAACTGCTCGATGCCGCCAACACCGGCACCTATGGCATCCCCGCTCCTACCAGTGTGCGCACCACGCCGGTCGCCGGCAAGTCGATCCTGGTCTCCGGCCATGACCTGCGCGATCTGCACGCGATTCTCGAAGCCGTGAAGGGCACCGACGTCAAGGTCTACACCCACGGCGAACTGCTCCCCGCGCACTCCTACCCCAAACTCGCCGCCTATCCGAACCTGGCCGGGAACTACGGTACCGCCTGGCAGAACCAGCAACTCGAGTTCGCCGCCTTCCCTGGACCCATCGTCATGACCTCGAACTGCCTCATCGAGCCGCAACCGGCCTACCGCAACCGGATCTTCACCGCCGGCCCGGTGGGCTGGCCCGGTGTCCGCCATATCGCCGACGGTAACTTCTCCCAGGTGGTCCAGGCCGCCCAGGCCCTGCCCGGCTTCTCCGAAACCGCATCGGAAAAGAAAATCCTCGTGGGCTTCGGCCGCCACGCCGTCCTCAGCGTCGCCGGCCAGGTAATCGAAGCGGTTCAGTCCGGCGCCGTCAAACACTTCTTCCTCATCGGTGGCTGCGATGGCGCCGCACCCGGCCGTAACTACTACACCGACTTTGCCGAAAAAGCCCCGAAGGACACCGTCCTGCTCACGCTCGGCTGCGGCAAATTCCGCTTCAACATGGAAGACCACGGCACCATCGGCGGCATCCCCCGGCTGCTGGACATCGGCCAGTGCAACGACAGCTACTCGGCCGTCCAGATCGCACTCGCCCTTGCCAACGCCTTCAAGTGCGGCGTGAATGACCTGCCGCTGTCTCTGGTGGTGTCCTGGTTTGAGCAGAAGGCCGTGGCCGTGCTGCTCACCCTGCTCGCCCTCGGTGTACGCAACGTCCGCCTCGGCCCCAGTCTGCCCGCCTTCCTCACCCCTGCCGTGTTAGGCGTGCTGGTGGACAAGTTCGGCGTCCAGCCGATCAACAACGCCGAAGCCGATATCGCCGCCTCGCTCGCCCGGGCTTCTGCCTGATCGCCCACATACAGGAGCCGCTCTGCTATCTATGTCTGCCTTGGAAGTTACGTTAGTTACTCGTGATGGAGAGCGGCTCCAGTTTCCGTGCGCCGCCACCGACAACGTGCTGCGCGCCGCCGAAACGGCCGGCTATTTCCTCCCGGCCATGTGCCATGAAGGGACCTGCGGCCTGTGCCATGCGCGCGTGGCCGCGGGCGCCTTCGAAATGGGTGCCCACAGCCCGTCCGCCCTCTCTACCAAAGACGCCGCGGCCGTTCTGCTCTGCCGCTGCCATCCTCGCGACAACCTCACCGTCGACCTGCCCTATAACCGCTCCCAGGTGCTGCGTCATCGCGTTCCCGTGCGCGAGGCCGTCATCGAGAGCCTCACCCCTGCCTGGCACGGCGCTGTCTCGCTCTCCCTGCGTCTGCAGCCCGATCCCGAAACCGGCTCGGCTGCCGAGTTCTCCCCCGGCCAGTTCATGGAACTCACCATCCCCGGCACCGAGATTCGCCGCGCCTACTCGCTCGCCAACCTGCCGAACTGGGAAGGCCGTCTCGACTTCCTCATCCGCCTCCATCCCGGTGGCGCGTTTTCCACCTGGCTGGCCGAACAGGCCAAACCGGGCGACAAACTCACCGTTCGCGGACCTTCCGGAGCCTTCGTCCTCGATGAACTGAGTGCCCGGCCGCGCTGCTTTGTCGGCGGCGGCTGCGGCTTGGCACCCATTCTTTCCATGTTGCGCCACCTCGGCGAGTTCCAGGATTCCCAGCCCACCCACCTGATCTTCGGCGCCAACCGCGAGGCCGAACTCCTGCCAGAGCAGGAAGTGGAAACCCTCCGCGCCTCGCTCCCGCAGTTGGGCGTGACCCTGGCCGTCTCCCAACCGGGCTCCGGCTGGGACGGCTTCACCGGTACCGCCCCCGCGGCCCTCGAAGCCTGGCTCGCCGAGGCCACCGAGGCGATCGACATCTATGCCTGTGGCCCGCCCAAAATGCTCGAGGCCATCAATGCCATCGTCGACCAGCGTGGCCGAGGCGACCGCGTCATCGCCGAGCAGTTGTAACGCCCACCCGCCGGCACCCCCGCAGCGCGTCTTCAACGGAGTATCCCAGTCCCAGCGGGCCACCCATAATCATGAAGACGCCCGCGGGCCCGCCCCCCCGACACGGGTCGCGCCTGCATGGTCCCTTCTCAGTCCGCCACCTTCGCCTACGCCTTCGCGTCCGCCGCCGGCTTCTCCGGTACCGGCGCGAACCGCCCGGCCAGACTGCGCCACAACCTTAAATCGCGCAGGTCTTCAAACAGCGTGTAGAACACCGGCACCATCAACAGCGTGAGCAGCAGGCAGAACGTCTGCCCACCGGCCACCAACACGCCGATCGACCGGCTCGTGCTCGACCCCGACCCCGTCGCAAACGCCAGCGGCGACATTCCCGCTACCAGCGCCAGCGTCGTCATCAGAATCGGCCGCAGTCGGTCGCGATTGCTCACCAGAAGCGACTCCGCCCGGCTCATCCCTTCCCTCCGCAACTGATTCGTATGCGTGATCTGCAGAATCGCGTTCTTCTTCACAATGCCGAACAACAGCAGAATCCCCAACCCCGAAAAGATGTTCATATTCTGATGCAGCAGCACCAACCCCAGCATCCCGCACGGCACCGACAACGGCAGCGTCAGCAGAATGATCACCGGCTGCGACAAACTCTCCAACTGCGCCGCCAGCACCATGTACATAAACAGAAACGACATGCCGAACGCGAACAGGAACGCCGCCCCTGCGTCGGCCAGTTGCTTGGAGGCATCGCCCGCCTGGTACGAGTACCCGTCGGCCATCCCCAGCCCGCGCAACTCCTTCTCCACCGCCGCCGCCACCGCCGATTGCGACGAGCCGTGCGCCACGTTGGCGAACACCCGCACCTGCCGGTGCCCGTCCAGCCTCTCAATCAATCCAGGCCCGTTGCCCTCTTCGATGCGCACCACATTGTCCAGGCTGATCCACCGCCCCGGAGCCATTACGCCCAGCCGGCGCAAACCCTCTACACTGTCCCGATAGCGCTTCTCCACCTGCAGCCATACCGGGACCTCCTCCCCGTTGAGGTTGCACGAGGCGATCTGCCCGCCCCCCACCAGCGAGCCAATGCCCTCGGCCACATCCGCCACGCTCACGCTCAGATCCGCCGCGCGCTGCCGGTCGACCACGATCCGCAACTCCGGCTTCGGCCGCGCCGCCGAACTGCCGACGTCGGTGGCCAGCGGATTCGCCGCTATCGCCTTCACCGCCTGCAGCGCATACTCGTTCAACAGCTTGAGATCCGGCCCCTTGATCACGAACTCTACATCGGCCGCCGCCGTGTCACCCCCCGCCGCACTCTGCGCTGCCTGCACGTTCACCGTCCAGCCCGGCGCGAAGCCGGTCAGCTTGCGCCGCGCCTGGTCCATCGCCTGCAACTGCGTAATCCTGCGCTTATGGAGCGGCTTCATCGTAATGTAGATGCCGCCTTTATTCACCGGTTCGCCGTCGCTGCCTCCGGCACTGGTCAGCGTGCCCGTCACGCCGGGGATTTCACGAACCGCCGCCGCCATGCGTTCCGACTGCAGCAGCGTCTCAGCCAGTGACGTGCCCTCCGGCGCCTCAATCGCCACCTGAAACCGCCCCTGATCCTCGATTGGCCGGAAATCCTGCCCTACCATCATGCCCAGCGGAATTACCGAGAGCGTCAGCCCCAAACTCCCCAGCGCAATCACGAACCGCTTCCGCAGCGACCACTCCAGCATCCCCGTGTACCAGCCCTCGATCCGCTCGTACAGGCTCCCGGACTTCCCCTTCGTCTGCATCGAACTCCGATCCAGCAGCCGCGCGCACATCATCGGTGTGAGCGTGAAGCTCACGAATAGCGAAACCGCGATTGCGAACGCGCTGGTCAGCCCGAAACTCGATAGAAACCGCCCCACCAGCCCCTCCATGAAACCCACCGGGATGAACACCGCCAGCAGCGAAAGGGTCGTCGCCAGCACCGCCAGGCTGATCTCCCGCGTCCCGGCAATCGCCGCATCCGTGGCGCTCAAGCCGCGCGACGTCATCACGTGATGAATGTTCTCCAAAACTACGATGGCGTCATCAATCACGATGCCCACCATCAGCGTCAGCGCCAGCATCGTCACCTGGTTCAACGTGTAGCCCGCCGCCTGGATCAGCGCAAACGTGGCGATCAGCGACACCGGAATCGCCACCGCCGCCACCAGCGTTGCCCGCCAGTCGCGCAGGAAGAAAAGCACCACCAGTGAAGCGAACAGCGAGCCCAGAATCAGGTGCTCTTCGATTTGATCCATCGCCGCGCGAATGAATACCGCCTCGTCCCCGATCACCTCCACCGTGACGTCCGCCGGCAGCGTTGGCTGCAAACTCGCCAGCCTGCTCCTCACGTCGTCGATCACCGACACCGTGTTCTGCCCGCTCTGCTTCATCACCAGCAGCGACACCGCCGGCAATCCGTTCCACCGCGAACCGCTCCTCGCTTCCGCCGTCGTGTCCGCCACCGTCGCCACGTCGCCCAACTGAATCGGACGCTTCCCGCGCTTGGCTACCGTCAACGACGCAAGCTGTCCGGCCTCGGCAATAGACCCGATCGTGCGAACCGTGATCTCGCGCGACCCGCTCTCCAAACGCCCGCCCGGCACATCCAGATTCTGCTGCCGGATGCCCGCGGCAATCTCCGGCACCGTTAACCCCAGCGACTGCAGCCGCTCCGGATCCACCGTGATCCGGATCTGCCGTTCCGTTCCCCCAACCAGCCTCACCTGCCCTACGCCATTGACCCGCTCCAACTCCTGCCGGACACTCCGGTCCGCGATCCGCGTCAGTTGTTCCAGCGGCCGCTCCGACGACAGCGTAATGCGCATCACCGGCGCCGCCGCCAGGTCGATCTTTGCCGCCTTCGGCGCCTGCGCCCCGTGCGGAAGGTCCGTCACGCGGCTCAACGCGTCCCGGATCTCCTGCATCGCCGTATCGCCGTTCTTCGAGATATCGAACGACACCGCTACCGTCGACAGCCCTTCCATCGACTGCGACTGCACCGACGTCACTCCGGAAAGCGACTTCACCGCCGACTCGATCTTCGTCGTAATCCCCGACTCGACTTCAACAGGTCCGGCCCCCGGATGCAGCGTCGTAATCAGCGTGGCCGGGATATCCACGTTCGGATACAGGTCCACTCCCAGCCGCGAGTACGCAATCAGCCCAATTACCACCAGCGCCACGTTCAGCATCACCGCAAACAGCGGCCGGCGGACGCAGATGGCAGCCAGTTGGTGCATCGGTGTGCCTCTATTGCCTTGCGACGAAGGGAACTCCGTCGGCCAGCTTTCCGGTGGCGCCAATCACCACCTGCGACTCCGTGGCGAGGCCGGAATAAATCCGCACCATCCCCGCCGGTGTGCTCGGCCGCTCGCTCGAGCCGGCCCGCACAATCGCGGCTTCCAGCCGCTGTCCCCGGGCGACGTACACCAGCAGCGTGCCGTCCCCGGAAGGGTTATGAACGGCACTAGCCGGAACGTACAGCGCCGGTTCGGAGCGTGGCAGGCTCACTTCGGCCGTCGCGAACATCCCGGGCCGCAGCGCACCGCCAGGGTTCGGAATGTCGATTCGGGCAATCACCGACCGCGAGGCCACATCCAGCGCCCGGCTCAGTTCGCGAAGCGTGCCCGGAAACGCCTTTCCCGGAAACGAGGGCACCTCGATCACGGCTTTCATCCCAGGTGTGAGCAGCATCTCTTGCCCTTCCGGGATCAAGGCCTCCATCACGATCGGATCCGTCTGCGCCACCGTTGCAACCGCTGAACCTGGAGCAAGATACGCGCCCGGCGAGGCACTCCGCGCGATAACGTAGCCAGCGATCGGCGATCGCACTTTACACTGTTCCAGGTTCGCTTCCGCTACTCTCACTGCAGCCCGCGCCGACGCCACATTCGCCCGTGCCACGCCCACCTGGTCAGGCGTCGTCCGCGCCGCCGCGAGCGCCGACTCGTACTGCGCGCTCGTCACCGCCAACTGCGTGTTCGCCGCCGCCACACGGCTCCGCGCCTGATCCACCGCCGCCTCGGAAACATCGCCGGTCTTCAGCAACTCCTGGTAACGGTTCAGATTGACATCCGCTTCCTGCTTCTCCAGCCGGGCAGCGCCGCGGTTGGCTTCGGCCACCACCACCGCCCGCTGCCGCAGCGGGTCAAACGG
Source organism: Bryobacterales bacterium (assembly GCA_016789745.1). Classification (GTDB taxonomy): domain Bacteria; phylum Acidobacteriota; class Terriglobia; order Bryobacterales; family Bryobacteraceae; genus CADEFT01. The sequence goes on along the minus strand of JAEUQF010000004.1, from coordinate 65 downwards.
GATGCCTCCTCTGGCGGCCAATTCGTTCTCTACTTGTTTTAGCGCCAACGCCGCCTGTGCTTCCG
>JAEUQF010000003.1 GCA_016789745.1 Bryobacterales bacterium | reverse complement strand
ATCTCGCACCAGGAAGTGCTCTCGCAGAACCTCCGGGTGATGGATGCCTCCGCGGTGGCCATGTGCCGTGAAAACAAAATGCCGATCCTGGTGTTCAATCTCACCGTTCCCGGCAATATAATGCGAATGGCGATGGGTGAGCCGATCGGCACCCTCATCCGCTAGACTTCACGAGACATCTATGAGCACATTCACTTCCGTCAAAGACGTCGAGAACCATGCCAGGACGCGCATGCAGAAAGTGATGGGCGACCTCACGCATGCCATCAGCACCATCCGCACCGGACGCGCCTCGATCAGCCTGCTCGATGCCATCCGCGTCGATTACTACGGCACGCCTACGCCGCTCAACCAGGTCGGCACGCTGCACGTTCCCGAACCCGGAATGATCACCGTGCAGCCCTGGGACACCTCGCAGATCGGGCCCATTGAAAAGGCCATCCGCAACTCCGACCTCGGTCTCAACCCGATGAACGACGGTAAGCTCGTCCGCATCCCCATCCCGCCGCTCAACCAGGAACGCCGCAAGGAACTCGTCAAGCACCTCCACACGGTCGCCGAAGACCACCGCGTCGCCCTCCGCAACATCCGCCGCGACGCCAACGAAGCCGTCAAGAAGCTGCTCAAGGACAAAGCCATTAGCGAAGACGACGACCGCCGCGCCCACGATGAGATCCAGAAGATGACCGATGCCGAGATCCGTAAGATCGACGATGCATCGAAGGCGAAGGAAAAGGAAATCCTCGAAATCAAGTAGAGGCTCCACCGGGCGGAAGAGCGTCATTTGGCGCTCCCTGCGCACTCGCTGCCGGGGCAACCGTTACACTGAGGGTATGGCGTTCGTGCCAGCCCTCTTTTTGTTTTGGTACCTGCAGGCCGACCCGGCCGCCGAAGGCCGAAAAGCCCTCGAAGCCAACAACTATCCCCTCGCCGCCGAGCTCTACGGCAAGGCCGTTCAGGCCGACGCCAAGGACTGGGCCTCGCGCTTTCACCTGGCGCTGTCCCTAAGCCTGCAGGGCAAGGACGCCGAAGCCATCCCTCACTATAAACAGGTGCTGGCCGACCAGCCTGGCCTGTACGAAGCCGAGTTGAACCTCGGTGTGCTGCTGCTCGGCCAGAAGCAGGCTGCCGAAGCCGTGCCGCTGCTCACCGCCGCCTCCGGCAAAAAGCCCAAGGAGTATCGCCCGGCTTTCTACCTGGCCGAGGCGCTGGCTGAATCCGGCCAGACCGATAAGGCGGAGCCTGCCTACCGGGCGGCTCTTGCCATCGATGCGGCTTCCGCCGAAGCGCAGATCGGGCTCGCCCGCCTGCTCGTCAAACAGGGCAAGCTGGCCGAAGCCGAGCCGTTCTACCGGCAGGCCGCCCAGAAACCGGAGTTCAAACGCTCACTGCTGGAGCTGGCCTCTCATTTTGAAGCGGCCAAACAGCCGGAGAAGGCCGTCGTCATCTATCGCGAGTTTCCGGACGTGCCGGCCGCGCGCGAGCGGTTGGGTGAACTGCTACTCGAAGGCGGCCAAGCGGCGGACGCTATTCCGGAACTCGAAAACGCGTATAGAACTTCTCCCACCAACGCCAACCGGCTGGCCCTGGCCACGGCCTACCTGCGCGCCAGACAGTCCACTAAAGCGTTGCCGCTACTGGCCCAGGCGGTCGAAGCCGAACCGAATGACGCGGCGCTCCGGCTCTACTACGGCAGAGCCCTGCGTGACCAGCGCAACTTCAACCCCGCGGCCCAGCAGTTCTTCGCGGCCACCAAGCTAAAGCCCGACAGCCGCGAGGCCTGGAATGAACTCGCCGGCATGCTGATCCTGCTGGAGAATTACCCGCAGGCGCTCGCCGCGCTCGATAAGGCCCAATCGCTGGGCGGTGAGGAGAACGCCGCGTATTTTTATTTCCGCGCGATCATTCTCGACCGTATTAAAGATTACAAGAACGCGCTGCCCGCCTATGAGAAGTTCCTCGCCCTGAGCCAGAACAAGAGCCCGGATGAGGAATTCAAAGCCCGCCAGCGCATCAAGGTCATCCAGAAAGAGCTGAGCCGCCGCTAGAAGGAATCCCCCCGATGCCACGTCCTGTTGCCGCCGCCCCGTTTGCCGCCGCTTTCCTCTCCGCCACTCTGCTCGCGCTGGCGCCCGGTGGCCAGGGGCCTGTCACGCCGCCCGATCTGGATACGATTCGTAAGCAGCCCGACCTGCAGAAGCGCTACACGGCCGCGCTCAACTTCGCCGCCTCGCGCATTGATGCCGCCCGTAAGAGCATCGAAGCCGGCGAACGCGAAGCTTTCGTCGCCGAACTCAAGCAATTCCTGGCCGCGGTCGAGTTTACCGACGAGACCCTCCGCGCCACCGGCAAGGACCCCAGCCGCGACTCCCGTCATTTCAAGAAAGCCGAACTGCGTATGAACGAGTTCCGCCGCCGCCTGCGATCGCTCGAGTCCGAAGTGGGTGTGGATGAACGCTCCCCGGTGAGTGATACGCTCCGCCGCCTCACCGAACTGCACGATCAACTCCTGCAGGACATCATGGGGCGTCGCCGCTAGCGTCCAGCCGGATGTCCCCGTGTCGCCGGTTCGCGTCAGATGCCGCTAGCGCTGGCTGGGCGAGTGGGGAATATCGCTCAGAATCCGTCTGAAACCTGCCTTTTTCGGTCAATTTCGTGCGGCATTCCACGTGCAATACTCTTCGGCGGAGATCCGCCATATGACTCGAGTAATCCTCTGGTTGACAACCCTCCTCCTCGCTCTTGGCTGTTGGGCTCAGGAGAACAAGAAACCCGTCATCAAGCAAGTCCCGCCGTCGCCAACCGACGCCTCTTCCGGGCAGCAGATGTTTAAGGCGTACTGCGCCTCCTGTCACGGCCTGCAGGGCCTGGGCAACGGCCCAGCCGTCGCGGCCCTGAAGAAGACACCGTCGAACCTCACCCTGCTGGCCAAGAACAACGGCGGCAAGTTCCCCGCTCTGAAGGTGGCCAATTCCATCCAGGGCGACAACATCGCCGCCCATGGCTCCCTGGACATGCCGGTGTGGGGAGACGTGTTCCGTTCCATGTCGCGCAGCGAGGCCGAGACCCGGATGAGGATTAACAACCTTACCAAGTACATCGAAGGCCTTCAGGTCAAGTAGTTCTGCTCAAACAAACCGTGGAGCGCACCGCCCGCGCGAGGTTTCCCTCCCGCGGACGGTGCGCTCCAGCCGTTTTTAGCCGCTTCAGAACTCCTTAAACTCTTCCTCGAACGGAATCATCTCCTCGGCTTCGCGCGACGCAATCACCGGCTGTGGCTTGTCGAATTTGGAGGTCGCTCCCGCCGGCCGGTGTGTGCGCACCCCCAGCGGCTGCGGTACCGGGGCAGCCGTTTTCAGCGCCGCATGGCTGCCGGGGTTCGGGAACCCGCTTCGCACCGCCGCCTTTATCGGCGCCGGCCGCGGGGAACGGACTGGCGGCCCCAATTCGCGCGGCGCATCGCCTCCGTCTGACCCAACCAGCCGCTCGAGCGCCCGCCCGATCTCGTCGACCGCCCTGGCCTGCTGATTCAACTCCTGGCCCGCCGCCGCCGATTGCTCGGCCGTCGCCGCCAGCTGCTGGGTCACCTGTTCCATGCGCGAGACCGCCCGCGCAATCTGCTCAATGCCCTTGGCCTGCTGCCCGGAGCCGCTGTGCACCTGCTCGACCAGGCTCCGTACCTTGGTTGAGCCGCCGGTCACCGACGCAATCGCCTGCGCCACTTCATCCAGCTTCTGCTTGCCTTCCGACGCCCGCCCGATCGATTCTTCGATCAATTCGGTGGTGTCCTTGGCTGCCTGCGCCGAACGCTGCGCGAGCGACCGTACTTCGTCGGCCACCACCGCAAAGCCCATCCCTGCCTCGCCGGCCCGCGCCGCCTCCACCGCCGCGTTCAAGGCGAGGATGTTCGTCTGGAACGCGATATCGTCGATCACCTTGATAATCTTCGAGATCTTGTTCGACGAGGCACTGATCTCGTTCATCGAGACCACCATCTGGTCGAGCGCCCGGTTGGCATCGCCGATCACCCGCGACGTCTCCTGGGTGCTGGTCGTCGCCATCTCGGAATGTTCGGTGTTGCGCTGCGTCATGGCATGGATCTGGTCGGCCGAGGCCGAAGTCTCCTGTAACGACGCCGCCTGCTCGCTGGCCGCCTGCGACACCGACTGGCTGGAACTGGAAACCTGCTGCGCGGTCTGCGAAAGGTTTCGCGCGTACTCGTTCAACTCCCGTACCGCCTTGCCCAGCGCACCATAGATTGAGCGCATGTTGACGGCCACAGCGAACCCCACGCCGAGCACCAGCAGGCAGATCGATGAGAGCGTCCAGATACTCACCGACCTCGTCGAAGATGCCGACTGGCTGAGCGCCGCCAATTCTTTCTCCTCAAGGTCGAGCAACTGCTTGGCGGTCCGGTTCATCTCCACCAGCTTCGGCAGCATGCTCGTGTTCATGATCCCCAGCGCCTCGTCCATCTTCTGGCTCTCCAGCTTCTGCTCCAACTGCCGGTGCAGACCACGGAATCCCTCAAACTCATTGTTTAGCTTGTCGAGAAGCGGGCGCAGCAGATCGTTGTCTCCCGATGCCCGCAGCTTCCGCAAATGCTCGTCGAGCGCCGCTTCCACCTGTCCCAGGTCCCGCCGCAACTGTCCGGCCTGCTCGGTCTGCTGCAGCATCATCGCCATTGCCACGCCGCGCTCCATCGCCACCAGGTCCGACGAGGCGCTGGCAATCTGGCCCGCCAGGTTCTGCTGGTGCGCGTTCACGTTCACGGCACGGTCCAATTGATCGCTCAGGTTGTCGACAACCCAGAACGCGCTCGCTCCCAGCACAACCGCCAGAGCGACACATACTCCCGCCAGAATGATCAGCTTCTTGCCCGCCGAATGTTCACCCACTGGCTTTGTCTCCTTCGTCCGGTCGTTGCTTGTTTTCTCCAACGCCCACTATAATTTGAAGCTGAAGCGCAGGCTCACCAGCGCCGGCACATTCTTTCCGGCGTCGGAAAAGGGCGTGAACTTCCACTCCTTCACCGCCTTCACCACGCCGCCGGTCAGCAGCGCGTTGCCGCTTACCACCTTTACTTCCTTCACATCGCCCTTGTCATCCACCTGGGCTTCCACTTCCACATCGCCCTGCACGCGCATCTGTTTGGCCACCGGATTGTACTCCGGCTGTACCTTCTTGACCGCCGCGCGCACTCCTTCGTTTGTACCCACCTTCATCTCGGCACCCAGCGTCAGTGCTGCGAGCAGAATCACAGCGGAAATTCGAATCATTGTCCCTCCTTGGCAGTTTCGCGGCTTCGCGGGCAGCGAAGCCTCTAAGCAACCTAATCGGGCCGGAGCGGCAATCTTGATAAAGAAAATGTCGCCGCGCTCAAATCCCGGCGCCACGTCCGATGAGTGTTTCGTAGCCACCGGGCCGCTTGCCGCCCGGACCGGCACGCCCGCCTTGCCTGACAAAGCCGGGCGCCCGGGTAGCACCGCTTTCGGCTGCCGCCGCTTGGCGCCGGATGCGATAGCGGCCGCCAGAGCGCGGTACCCGGGCGAGATCTCAAGTTGGAGGCGAACTTCTCATGGTTACTCTCACCGAACGCTCCGGCCCTGCCAGCGCGTCTTCGGGCGCCACGGCGCCCGGCAAATTTTTGACGTTCTGTCTCGGCGGCGAGGACTTCGCGGTCCCGGTCTCCAAAATCAAGGAGATCATCGGGCTGCAGGAAGTCACCCCGGTCCCCCAAACTCCGGACTTCGTCCGCGGCGTCATCAATCTTCGCGGCAAAGTTGTGCCAGTGATTGACCTGCGCCGCAAACTTTCCATTCCGGGCGCCGCCGACAACGAGCGCACCTGCGTCGTCGTCATGCAGCCGGAGGGCCGCCAGGGCACCTATTCGATCGGCGTCGTGGTGGACGCGGTGAGCGAGGTCCTCCAGATCCAGGGTTCGGAAATGGAAGATACCAACAGCTTCAGCCACGGGCTCATCCGCGCCACCTACATTCACGGCGTGGCCAAGATCCGCGGCAAAGTCAAGATTCTGCTCGACATCGATTCGGTACTGTCGGACTCCGACCAGGCCAACGTCGGCGAACTGATGGCATAAGCCAGAAAGAAGGCGGGGCATTATTTATGAGCCAGGAAGCCGAACTGCTGCGCGCGATCGACTCGATTGTGGTCGAACTGCTCGCCCGGCGCGACCGCGATCCGGAGGATTTCAGTCCCGTCAGCGGCCTCGCCCACCAGGCGGCCGGACGGGCCAGGGAGATGCGTCTGGCAAGGACCGAGGCGCAGGCCGATGCTCTTGCCGTGCTCGCCCGCCAGCAGCCGGACAGCTTCGGGCAGAGCCTCGGGAACCTCTACCAGGCGCTCGAACAGAGCGTCAACGAACTGCAGCTGACCGCCGAGACCGAGATCGAACAGCGGCTCACCGGCATCGAGACGCCGGAGGCGGCCGCGCGCGAGGACCTCGATGCGGCCGCTGGCATGCTGCCGGATTTCGTCAGCGAAGCCCGCGAGCACCTGGAGGTGATCGAACTTCAACTGCTGGCGCTGGAGGAGGCTCCGCGTGAGCGTGAGCCGGTGCATGCCATCTTCCGCGGCTTCCATACTATTAAGGGGCTGGCCGGGATCTGCGGCCTCGAATCGGCGCGCGAACTCGCGCACACGGTCGAGACGCTGCTGGACCGCGTCCGCGGCGGCACGCTCGCGGTCACGCCGAATCTCATCGAACTGGCGCTCGAAGGCTCGGACTACCTGCGCGGGCTGGTCGATGCCGTCGAAGAGAGCCTGCCCGGCGGAACACTGGCCCTGCCAAGGCGTCCGGCGGCGCTGCTCACCCGCTTACAGGCGTTTTCGGGCGACGAGCCGGACGAGGACTCCCCGGCGGCTTCCACACGCGTGGCCGAGCCGGCCGCCGAAACGCCCGCCGAAGCTTCCGAGGCGGCGCCGGAAAGCGCGGCTCCGCGCCAACAGGGGGCGGCTTCGGTGAAGGTGGACACCGCCAAGCTCGACCAGTTGGTCGACATGGTGGGCGAACTGGTGATTTCCCAGACGCTGGTGCGGCTGGACCCTGCGCTGCAGGCCGTCTCGGAGCCGCGCCTGGCGCGGAACGTGGCGCAACTGGCGCGCATCACCAGTGAACTGCAGAAAACCGCCATGTCGCTGCGCGTGGTGCCGATTGGTCCGGCCTTCCAGCGCATGGCGCGGCTGGTGCGCGATCTGACGCTCAAGTGCGGCAAACAGGCACGGCTTGAGATGGAGGGCGAGGACGCCGAACTGGACCGGACCATCGTCGAGCGGCTGATGGATCCGCTCATGCACATGATCCGCAATGCCATCGACCATGGTCTTGAGACCGTCGAAGAGCGGGTCGCGGCGGGAAAATCGCCGGCCGGACGGCTGCTGCTCAAGGCCTTCCACCAGTCCGGCCATATCGTCATCGAAGTATCCGATGACGGCCGCGGCATCAACCACCAGAAGATCCTCAACCGCGCCATCTCGCGCGGCCTGGTGGCCTCCGACAGCCAGCTCACCACCGCTGAAATCCTCGATCTGATCTTCCTGCCCGGCTTCTCCACCGCCGAAGCGGTCACCGACATCTCCGGCCGCGGTGTCGGCATGGACGTGGTTCGCAAGCAGATTCACGCCTTGCGCGGGCGCGTCGAGATCCGCAGCGTGGAAGGGCAGGGCACCACCTTTCTGCTTCGCCTGCCGCTGACGCTGGCCATCATTGAAGGGCTGGTGGTGCGCGTTGGCCAGGAGCGTTACATCATGCCGCTCTATGCGGTGCATGAGATCTTTCGCCCGGATCAGGGCGCGCTGTCGACCATCGAAGGCCGCCACGAAGTGGCCCTGGTACGGGATTCGGTGGTTCCGGTGCTGCGCCTGGCGCGCCTGCTCAAACGGCGCAACTCGGAATCCCATGACGACGCCCTGCCGGTGCTGATCATGGTGGAACTGCAGTCAAAGCGCTACGGCCTGGTGGTGGATGAAGTCTGCGGCAAACAGGAAGTGGTAATCAAGAGTCTGGGCACCTGGCTCGGCCATGTCCCCGGGCTGTCGGGCGGAGCCATCCTCGGCGACGGCAGCGTGGGCATCATTGTCGATCTCGAAAGCCTGATTGGAGCCGAGGTCCATGCCGCCACCCACTAGCGAACCGCGGCTTCTGTCGCCGGCGCAGCTGCAGTCTGTGCAGCGCATTGCCTATGACTGTTGCGGGCTGGACCTGCGTCGCGGCAAAGAGGCTCTCATTGAATCCCGCATCTCGCATCATATGCGCGAAAAAGGCTTTACCGACGTGCGCGAGTACCTGTCGCTGCTTGACGGCGGGCGCAACCGCGACATGCTCGACGGCCTGCTCAGCCACCTGACCACCAACCACACCTACTTCTTCCGCGAACCAAGCCATATCACCTTCTTTGAGAAACACATCTGCGCGCCGCTGGCTGGCACGCGCGAGAAGCTGTTCGTCTGGTCGGCGGCCAGTTCGAGCGGCGAAGAGCCCTATTCGCTGGCGATTGCCGCGCGCGAAGCCCTGGGGGCCGAGGCCGCCACCAAGGTGCGCATCCTCGCCACAGACATTTCGCTGCGCATGCTCGCCCGGGCGCGCGAAGGGGTTTACCCGGCCGAGGCCCTGACCTCCATGGCCCCGCCCTTGCGCCAGCGCTATTTTCAGCTGGACCGGGCGAGCGAGCGCTACCGGATCCGCGACGAGATCCGCGCCATGGTGGCCTTTCGCCGCCTCAACCTGATTGAGCCGCTGCCGCAGTTCCCTCCCGCCGACGTCATTTTCTGCCGTAACGTCATGATTTATTTCGACGCCCCGACGCGCGCCGGCGTGGTCGACCGGCTCATCGAGCGGCTCCGTCCGGGCGGGTATTTTTTTGTTGGGCACTCAGAAACCCTCGGCCTTGCCGATGAGAGGTTAGGGTACCTGGAGCCTTCCGCTTACCGCAGGGTCTAAGCCCGGTAAGCTGCGCTGACATCGGTCCAGGTTACGTCTTGAGGGAAATTTCCGAAGCCGAAAGCAGGAGAGTTGGGAATGATGGCGCAGTGGAGACCAATCGTTGCCGGCATTGCCGATTGCCGGACCAGTACTGACACAGGCTGCTCGCTGGTCACCTACTCGCTCGGGTCCTGTGTGGCCGTGGCTGCCTATGATCCGGTCGCCCGTGCCGGCGGCATTCTACATTGCCTGCTGCCGGAATCCAGGCTCGACCCCGAGCGTGCCCGCCGCAACCCGGCCACCTTTGTCGACACCGGCGTGCGCCTTCTGCTCGACCGTCTGACCGAGGCCGGCGGCGACCGCAAACGCCTGCGCATCCGCCTGGCCGGCGGCGCCCAGATGATCGAGACAACGGATTTGCTCAATATTGGCCGACGCAACCTGCTGGCGGCGCGTAAAGTGCTCTGGCAACTCGGCCTGTTGGTGGAGATGGAGGCGGTTGGTGGCACCGTGTCCCGCGATCTGGGCCTGGACCTGGCGACAGGGGAGTTCTGGGTCCGCACACATGAAAAGCAGAAAAGAGAGGAACGCGAATGTCCTTGCGCATTCTGATCGTCGATGATTCGCCGGCGATGCGGGCGTACGTGAAGCGCACCTTGCAACTGGCGGGAATCGCCGTCCAGTCGGTATTTGAGGCATCCAATGGACAGGAGGCGCTCGACGTGGTCGGACGCGAGAATGCCCCTCCCAGCCGTCTTGATCTGATCTTCGCCGATATCAACATGCCGGTCATGAACGGCGAAGAGTTCGTCAAACAGTTGAAGACGCAGGAAAACGATAAGCAGATTCCGGTGATCATCATCTCCACCGATGCCACGCAGAAGCGCGTGATGCGGCTGCGGGAGCTGGGCGCGGTAGGCTACATCAGCAAGCCCTGCGCACCGGAGATGATTCGGCTGAAAGTGGAACAGGTGATTGGTCGTTGAGGCTCGCTTCGGCGAGTAAAGGAGAACCATCCAGATGCGAACCCAGGAGCTTGAGAACAACCTAGTGGATGCCGTTCGCGATGTCCTCGGCACTATGTTCTTCACCGATGTCGTCGACGACCAGAAACTGCCGGTCATCCTTGGAGACCAGCCGCTCACGGTGCGTGTCGGCTTTGCCGGTGAAACCGCCGGTGTGCTGCACCTTCGCGTTCCAGCCGAAACCGCCGGAGCGCTCGCCTCCAACTTTCTCGGCGCCCAGCCGGGAGAACCCCTGAGCGAGGAACAGATCGATGAGGTGGTCCGGGAACTGAGCAATATGCTGTGCGGCGCCTTTCTCAGCCGCCACGAGGCCGAACAGGTCTTTGAACTGACTTCGCCCGAACACGTGGAGCAGCCCGGACCCGAACCGGGCGAGATTCGCCGTGGAATGGAGCTCGAAAACGGATGTCTCGAATTGACCTTGAACTGGCGTCGGGTGTAACCCGCCCGGCCACGGCCCCCATCCGCGTCCTCATTGTCGACGATTCGCCCATGGTGCGGCGCATGCTCAGCCAGTGTCTGGCCGCGCAGCCCGATATCGAGGTCGTTGGCACTGCCGCCGAGCCCTTCGAGGCCCGCGAACTCATGGTCCGCCAAAAACCGGACCTCATTACACTCGACCTCGAGATGCCGCGCATGCACGGGCTCGAGTTCCTGGCCCGCATCATGAAGCACCGGCCGATGCCGGTCATCGTCATCAGTTCGCTCACCCAGGCCGGCTCCTCGGCTGCTCTCGAGGCGCTCCGCCTCGGCGCCGTGGAAGTGCTCGCCAAGCCCGACGGTCCGGAGTCGGTCGGCCTGCTTCGCCGCACGCTTCCCGATACCGTTCGTGCCGTCGCCCGGGCCCGCCTCGGCCTGGCTCCGCGCGAACATGCCGCGCCGGTGGCCCCGGCCGCCGCTACGGGCACGCCCAGCCAGGTGCTGATCGCCATCGGCGCCTCCACCGGAGGCGTGGAAGCGCTCTCCAGTCTGATTCCCGCCCTGCCGGCCCAATGTCCAGGCATCCTCATCGCGCAGCATATTCCGCCAGTGTTCAGCCGTTCCTTTTCCGAACGCCTGGACCAGATCTCGGCCCTCACCGTCAAGGAAGCCGCCGAGGGCGACATCATCCGCGACGGCTTTGTCTACGTCGCGCCCGGCGACTACCACCTGACCATCACGGTGCGCCAGGGCCGCTTTGTTGCCCAACTCGATCACGGCCCGCGCGTCTGTTACCAGCGCCCCAGCGTCGACGTCCTGTTCCGCTCGGTGGCCCGTGCGGCCGGCACCTCCGCCACCGCCGCCCTGCTCACCGGCATGGGGGCCGACGGCGCCAGCGGCCTGAAACTGCTGCACTCCATCGGCTGCCATACCATTGCCCAGGATGAAGCCACCTCGGTCGTCTGGGGTATGCCGGGCGAGGCGCACAAACTTGGCGCGGCCTCCGAAGTCCTCCCGCTCGGCCGCATCGCGCAACGCCTGCTGGACCTGTCGCGCACGCTGGCGCCCTGTCCAAATCTCCGCTAACCCGCCGCCCTGCTTCTGGCCGCTCCCCTGGTTTTCGACTACAATCAGGCCAGAAGCATGCGAACCCGTCTCCTTATCCTTGTCACCCTCGTCGCTGTCTCCCTTCCGGCGCAAACCAAGCGCAAAGCTCTCCTCATCGACGGCCAGAACAACCACCAGTGGGCCCTCACTTCCCCCGTCCTCAAAAAGGCCCTCGAAGACACAGGCCTGTTCACGGTCGACGTCGCCACCACCCCGCCCAAGGGCCAGGATATGACCTCCTTCAAGCCCGACTTCAAAGCCTATGCCGTCGTCATCTCCAACTACTCCGATTTCGGCGGCGGCGGCCAGTGGCCCGACGAAACCAAGAAAGCCTTTGAAGATTACGTGCGCCTGGGCGGCGGCTTCGTCACCGTGCACGCGGCCGACAATGCCTTCCCGCAGTGGCTTGAGTACAACAAGATGATCGGACTTGGCGGCTGGGGCGACCGTACGGAAAAAGACGGCCCTTACATCCGCTTCCGCGACGGCAAGTTCGAGCGCGACACCACGCCCGGCCGCGGCGGCAGCCATGGCGCCCGCCATGCCTTCAAGGTGGTCACGCGCAATACCACGCACCCCATCACCAAAGGGTTGCCCGCGGAGTGGATGCACGCCAAGGACGAGCTCTATGACCGGCTCCGCGGCCCGGCGGAAAACCTCACCGTGCTCGCCACCGCCTATTCCGAGCCGGCCACCAAGGGCACCGGCGAGCATGAGCCCGTACTCATGACCATCGCCTACGGCAAAGGCCGTGTCTTCCACACCATCCTTGGACACGATGTCGATGCCATGCGCTGCGTCGGCTTCATCGTCACCTTCCAGCGCGGCACCGAATGGGCCGCCACCGGGCGTGTCACCCAGAAGGTGCCGAAGGACTTCCCGAACGCAAGCGCCGTTACGATCCGCTAAGCGCGCTCACTGTTCGAGCTTCGGTACCGGCCGCGGATCCAGCATCTTCGGCCGCCCGGCCTGATTGGCCAGCGTCCAACTCACCTGGTGCACCAGGCGCGCCACGCGTTCCATCTTCCCGTAGTCAATGCGCTCAGGCCGGTCGAACGTGGTGTGATAATCCGCATGCAGCCCGGTATGGAACCACACCGCCGGCACACCGCGCTGCAGGAACGGCCACTGGTCGCTGCGCCGCAGCAGGTTCGAGCGGTTGTTGTCGTACCGCCGCAGCGGCTGCAAGTCCAGGCCCGGCGCGGCCTGTTCCACCACGCGGCCCAACTCCGGACTGTAGCTCCAGCCGATCAGGTTGAAGCGGTTTGCGTTCGATGCCGCCGTCTGCTCGGCCAAGCCCCGGAAGCGCGCCCCGCCGCCCACCGGCACCTCTTCGCTGCGCCCGATCATGTCCATGTTCAACACCGCCACGGTCTGCGCCAATGGCCAGCCCGGATTCTCGGTCCAGGCCCACGCTCCCAGCAGCGGTCCGCAGCAGCGCTCTTCCGACCCCCAGGCCGCGAAAATCACCGTCCGCTTTGGCTTCCGGCCGGCGGCCGCGGCCAGCGCATAGGCCTCGGCGATCTCCAGCAGCGCCACCGTGCCCGATCCGTTATCATCGGCCCCGTTGTAAATCTGCGCTCCATCGGCGCCGTTGTGATCATAGTGCGCCGTCACCAGCACGGCCTCGGCGCGCAGAGTCGGGTCGCTGCCCTCGATCGTGGCGATAATGTTGCGGTCCTCGACAATCTGCCGCTCCACGGCCGTTCGCAGACGCACTTCGCCATCAAGCGCCACGGCCTTGCCGCGAGGCTTCTCCGATTCCTCCCGCCACTTGGACAGCGGCCCTCCCAGCAGCAGTTCGGCCAGCGCCGGGCTGATCTGCACCGCCGGAATGTGCAGTTTGTCGGCATACGACGCCAGCGTGTAGCTCTGCAGATGCGCCGGCGTATCGGGCCATACCCCCCGCGACGACGCCGCAAAGCCCGACCGGTTTGCCTCCGCACGCCCGTTCACCACCAGTACGGCTTTGGCGCCGGCAGCCTGCGCCGCCTGTACCTTCCGCAGGCTGGTGCCCCAATCGCTGCTCACCACGCCATCAAAGACGCTGGCAGGATCGTCGGCGCCCGGATCGCCATCCAGCAGCAGCACGATCCGGCCTTTCACGTCCGCCTCCTGGTAGTCGATCCAGTTCAGCTTCGGCGCGCGAATGCCATAGCCGGCAAACACCACCGAACCAGACGCCTCGGCCGCCGGGCTGAAGATCTGCGGATGGAAATCTTCTCTCACCCGCCCGTCGCGGCGCACCCCGCGCCCGGTGGTCACGGCCAAACTATTGCCATTGGCCAGCCGCGCGCGTACCAGGTCAAAGCGCTGTACCGACGTTGCCAGGCCCAGCCGTTCGAACCGCGACTGCACCCAATCCGCCGCCAGGTAGTATTCTGCCGACCCGGTCAGCCTCCCTCGCATCGCATCCCCGGCCAGAAAGTACAAATCCGCCTTTAGCTGGTCACGCAGAATCGTATCGCGTCCGGGTGCTGCGTTTTGCGCCAGGGCGGGAGGTGGCGTGAACGCCGCAACCGCCATCCAAACAAGTAGCAAGGGGTGCATTTGTCACATCCTCCCCCGCCCCGCGCCCCCATTGCAACCAGTGAGCCGATTTGAACCCCGAAATTCGCCTAACTCAATAGAGAGACTTTTGACTGATGCTGTCGTGGAATGTATGGAACAGAAACGAATTGATGACCCGCCGCTGCTGCCGCCTGCTGAGCCTTACTGTTGCTCTGGTTACGGTTCTGGCGGCCGAACCCTTGACCGGTACGCTCCAACTGCGCGGACTACGCTGGGCGCCGGAAAAACAGGTCGATGTGGAGGAGTGTCCGCTCGATGACGCCCACCGTCTGGAACTGGTGGAACTGGTCGGCAACTTTCTGAATCGAGGCCGCACCCCAATGTGGGGTGTCACCGCCGAGGTCCGCCTGCGCTGGCAGGAGGGACCCGACGATGACCAGGCGCAAGCCCTCTGGACCCCCTGGAGCCTCGTCGAAGCGCGCACCATCGCTCCGGTGGGGCCCTTTGGCGCCTTCCAATGGCGCACCCGGCTGGATGTCGAAGGGCGGCGCCTCTGGCTCAAGAAACGCCGCCGCTGGCCGTACGCCCTGCAGGTTCAACTGACCATGCGGCAAGAGGCCGGCGCGGCACCGCTGTTTGTGAAGGTTGCCACGCTGGCCATTCCACCTGCCGCCGCGACGCCATCCGCGGCACAGGCATTCGAGTACTGAACGCGGCTACCAGGGCATCGTGCGTTTTGTGTAACGCCGGCCCTTCTCCGCCGCTTCCTGGCCGCCCGAACCTACCCGCACGCCCTCATCGATCATTTTCTCGACGTCGTTTGGCCGCACGGTATTCAGGAACGCGATCTTGTTCTTCTTGCAGGCAGCCAGCACCTTCGCGCGCGCCTTCGCCATCGCCGGATGCAGCGTCTCGTTCGCCCCGTGGCCATCCGGCAGATCGAGCGAAATCCCCATATCTCCGGGACCCCACTCGGCAAACCCAATCCCAGGCACAGCCGATACTGCCTCGGCATTCGCCAGCGCATACTTGTCTTCGATCTTCAAACCGAGCAGAAACTCGCCGTTCGGATTGAGCGGCCACGGGTCAGCCTTTTTCATATACTGGGCCGCCGTGATGCCCCAGATCTGCGACGCATAGCCCTGGCTGCCGTTGCCCAACATGCCTTCACCGATGATGGCGTTTGCCGGCTTGGCGTTCGGATAGCGCATGGAGCGCACGAACACCTTGATTGCTTCCACGTTTCGCGCATGGCACAGCAGAATGCCGTGCACACCCGCGGCCTGCGCCTGCTGCACCACCCAGAAGTTCGCCTTCATGTGCGCTTCGTCCACGCCAAGCACCGGCAACGTCACGATTACCGCCGGCGTCCGATGTCCGCTACGCGTCGGTCCCCCGTCCACCAGGCCCTTCATGAAGCCGCGCAGCGCCGTGAAATCCAGCGCCCCATGCTCCATCTCGTAGTTGATGTAATCGGCCCAGGTCTGGGCCATCTTCTTGCCCTCTTCATAGCCGCCATGGCCGCCGGTGTAGTAGATGGGCTGACCCTGTTCCAGCAGTTCAATGGCTCGATTGATGCGCTTCGGTTTATAGGATCCGGCGGCGGGCTTCTGCTGCGCGCCTAGATAGAAGAGACTGCCGGCGAGGGCCAGCAGGGCGAGGATGGCGAACTTGGCTTTCATGGACTGCGATTATATACCGCAGTCCGCCTATCCGTGCAGGAAGCCGAGCAATCCAGGAGCTTTTGCCGCCGGTGCCGGCGGCCGCTTATCGAGCGCCAGATAGTTGGCCAGCACCGCTACTTGCCGCGACAACTCCGAGCTCTCGTCCAGGCTGCCTCGCCCGGTGGTCATCGACCGCTGCACGCCTAGATAGTCGTTCGGAAACGTCATCAGCACAGGGCACTTCAGTACGTCTTTCACTTGCGCCGGCGACATGGTCCGCGAGTTGAATCGGTTCAACAGCACCACCACCCGCTGGTCCAACTGGTGCGTCCGGAGATACAGCAGTTTCTCCCGTGCCAGATGCAAGGACGGCAGTTCCGGCGTTACCACCAGCAGAATCTCCTTGCTCTGCTTAAAGACCTCCAGCGAGAACCGCTCCATGTTCCCCGACAGATCCAGAAGAATCGTGTGGTAGCTGCGCCGCGCAAAATCCAGGATCAGCCGCACCCGAGCCGGCTCAATGTAGCGCTCCGGCTCAAACTGCCCCGATTGCAGCACGTCCAGGTTTCCCAGCGGATTCACCAGCCTGCTCCAGACGCTGTCATCCAGTTCTGTTGCCTTCGCCGCCGCGTCGGCCAGTGAACCGCCTCCGTCCAACTGAAACATAAACCGGATCATGCTTCCGGTCAGATCGCAATCGAGCAGAAGGGAACGCTGGTCCTTATCCAGGCTCAACGCCAGCGCGCAGTTCGCTGCCAGTGTTGTGGTGCCCACGCCCGGCTTCGCC
The DNA here is from genome assembly GCA_016789745.1 of Bryobacterales bacterium. Taxonomy (GTDB): domain Bacteria; phylum Acidobacteriota; class Terriglobia; order Bryobacterales; family Bryobacteraceae; genus CADEFT01. The sequence goes on along the minus strand of JAEUQF010000003.1, from coordinate 3,309 downwards.
GGCAGGAACGCAAACACCCGGTTGCTGACTTGCAACTCCACCGGATGCCGGTCCAGAATCTCCTTGGCCCGGGCCAGTGCCTCCAGCAACTGCTGCTTTTGAAATGGGAACGGCAGCATCTCCCGAATGCCGGTTCGCATCAGGGAAATCAGCGTCGCCGGATCAGCCTGTGAGCCGATGGCAATCACCTGAATGCCGGGCAGTTGCTGTACCGAATGCTGGTAGATAGCGGCAGCCTGTTCGAGCGACTCCAGACTCAGGAACAGCACTTCCGGCGCATTGGCGCGCAGCATCCGCGTCAGTTCCACTTCGGCCGGGTAGTGCTCCATTGTGCGGACCACCGACACCACCGGCGTCTCTTCGAACGCCACCTCCAGTGCCATCAACAGTGCGCTATCCGGGCAGACGACAACCCCTTTCAGCATGCGGTCCTTCCTGGCTCTCCTTCGCGCGGGCTTGAGAACTCGTATAGCTCATCGGCTCGTGCCCCGCCGCCTACCGCATTCGCTGGATATAGACCGAAATTTGCCGCACACTCCCACCCGCAACGGCCATTGGTCTTAACCGAACTTTTACATCATTTACGCTCCCCTAACCAACCTTTGCCCTGTTCCCAACGTCTTAAATGACGTGAGATCCCGAGTGCTTCCGTTGTCAGTTGCGGTTCTGCTGTTCGCCGGGCAATTCGCCCTGCCCTCGGAGGTCCGTCACCGCGCCTGCCGCTACTGGCATGTCCTGGAGGCCGTGCGCGCCAGCGACACTCCCACAAACCTCGTCGAGAAAATGGTATTCTCGCTCTTCTTCGCCGAAGCTGGTTGGCCCGCGCCCACGCCCCCCGCCCGAGCCGGTTCCGGTGATCCCACCTGATCGCAGACCGGCTTGGCCTACGCCACCTTCTTCGAATACTCCCGCAGGATGTAATCGCAGGCTCGCACCGTGATCGCCATCATCGTCAACGTCGGATTCTGGCAGCCCGAACTCACCCACGCCGCTCCGTCGGTAACGAAAATGTTCTCCACGTCGTGCGTCTGGCAGTACTTGTTCAGCACGCTGGTCTTCTTATCGTTGCCCATGCGCGCCGTGCCCACCTCGTGAATGCAGAAGCCCGGCACCGAGTACTGCCCGGTCAACTGCACATTCGTCGCGCCGGCCGCCTTCAGCATCTCGGCCGCCTGTTCCCGCCCATCGTGCCACAGTTTCTTCTCGTTATCGCCCCACTCGGCGCTGATCCGCAGAATCGGCACTCCCCAGGCGTCCACCCGGTTCTTGTCGATCTCCACGTAGTTCTCCTTGCGCGCCAGGCATTCGCCCCACAGCGAAATGTTGATGCTCCAGAAACCCTTCCGTACCGCGTCCTTGTACGAGGCCCCAAAGCCCGGCGCCCCGAAACTGAAGTTCGGGCTCGACCCGCCCTGATAGCCATACCCGCGGATGAACCCGTTGGTCTCCTTCTCCTTGATGTTGCGGAACCGCGGAATGTAGATCCCATTGGGCCGCCGTGGCATGCCCGCCCAAGGACGCGCCTCCAACTGCGGCATCAAGCCCGATGCGCCGCCCTGGTAGATGTGGTCCATCACGTACTTGCCCAGCACGCCGCTCGAATTGCAGATGCCGGAGTTCAGCAGCAGCCGCGTCGATTCCAACGTCGACGCGCACAGTACCACCACCTTCGCGTTCACTTCCCGCGCCTGCCGCGACGTGCGGTCGATATACTGAATCCCCGACGCCTTGCCGTCCTTCATCACCACGCGCGCCGCCACCGCATCGGTGATCAGCGTCATGCGCCCGGTCTTGGCCGCATCGGCCACCGTCGTGAACGGGCTCGAGAAATACGAATGCGTCATGCAGCCGCGCTCGCACGGCCCGCAATAATGGCACGCGGCGCGCCCGTTGTGATTCTTCGTCAGAATCGCCGTGCGCCCAATCGTCACCACGCGGCCCATCTTGTCCTTCACCGCCTGCCGTAGCGCCAACTCCCCGCACGTCATCTCCATCGGCGGCAGAAACACGCTGTCCGGCAACTGGTCCAAACCTTCCGATTGCCCGCTAATACCCACGTACTTTTCGACTTCCTCGTAGTACGGCACCATGTCGGCATAAGAGATCGGCCAGTCATCGCCGTAGCCGTCCTTGGAAGCTGCCTTGAAGTCGATATCGCCGTGCCGGTAGCTCTGCCTTCCCCAACTGAGCGACCGTCCGCCCAGCACCCGTTGCCGGATCCAGTTGAACGGCTTGTCCTGGACATACGGATTCTCAATGTCGTTCACGAACCACTTGTAGTTGTACTCGGTGCAGGCGTAGCATTTGCCCTGAATCGGCCGGTCCTTCAGAATTTGCGGCGACGCACCCAAATAGGGCATCTGCCATGGCATCTTGTGCTCGGTATAGTCTGCTGTCGTGATCTTCGGGCCGGCTTCGAGCAGAGCTACCCGCATGCCCCCTTCCACCAACTTCTTGGCGGCCCAGCCCCCGGTGGCTCCCGACCCGACAACAATGGCATCGAAGGTTTGACGACGTGGTGCGATCTGCGGCATTACCTCGCAGTATCTCATGCTCCGGCGCGGTTCAACCGATACCTACACATGGCTATGAAGACGCTAAGTCTAGGCGCTTGGGCACTGCTGGTGGCGGCGACTCTCTCGGCCGCACCGATTACGGTCAACTACGAGCGCAGTATCACCGATTCGACGCCCGTGGGTGGCGATGCCGGCCTGCCCGTGCTGCTCTGCAGTTGCGACAACAATGTGCGATTCCGCTATTTCGTGCCGGATTACGCATCGCTGATCAGTGTAAACTCCATCACCGTCTCGGTGGATCTCTACGATGAAGAACCGTCCGATGGAAATGAGCAGGGCGAACTCGTCTTCGTTCTCAACGGCGTTTCTCCCTCCGTTCCCAACGTCACGCTAGCCACTTTCAACCTCGATATCGGGCAGGCCGGCTCCCCGTATAACCTCACCTTCTCCCTACCCGGTGCGGATCTGGCCAATGCCCTCGCCGAAATCCAAGGCGACGGGGTCTTCTTCTTCCGCGTCAACATGCGCCGTAATACCGACTTCTATGTCACCAACCCGCAGGTGACCATCGACGGTGAACTCACGGCCGTCCCCGAGCCTGCCTCCATGGCTCTCATCGGTGCATGCCTGGCTGCGCTCGTCACGGTCCGCCGCCGGCGTTGACTGCTATCGTCTAGTGTCCTGAGCGAGAAATACGTTTACAAAGTCGCTCGACCTTTCCAAGGATGAGGTCGGCACTGGCAGTCCAGATGAATGGTTTCGGATCGCGATTGCGGTTGTCGACGTAGTCGAG
>JAEUQF010000001.1 GCA_016789745.1 Bryobacterales bacterium | reverse complement strand
CCGAACTGCGTCCCGGCCTCTCCTGCACCGCCAAAATCACCACCGCCACCCGCAAACAGGCGCTGGCCATCCCCATCCAGGCTCTCACCGTCCGCCAGAAAGGCGACCTTGAGCCCGAATCCAAGGATAAAGAGAAAAAGAAATCCAATGAGCCGGTTAACCCCGCGCTCGAAAAAGCCCGCAAGGAAGAACTGCAGGGCGTCTTCATCGTCAAGGACGGCAAAGCGGTGTTCCGCAAGGTGGATACCGGCATCACCGGCGCCACCGAAATCGAAGTCCTCAACGGTTTGCAGGAAGGCGAGGAGATCGTCACCGGCTCCTACAAAGTCATCCGCACCGTGCGTAACGAAGCGAAAGTCAAGATCGAGAACAACAAAGGTCCGGTCAAGTCCGAGACCTAAGCGTTAGAATGAGCAAGGAGTCAGTCGGTTAGAGATGGCACAGGCAACGGCGGAACGAATTGAACGCGGCGCGGAGCTGAAGCGGCAGGGAATCGTCATTCGGACGTACGACCTGTGGAAGACCTACGTCATGGGCGACCAGACCATCAACGCGGTCTCGGGTGTCGACCTGGAAATCCGTGTCGGCGAGTATGTCGCCATCATGGGCCCCTCGGGTTCCGGAAAATCGACGCTGATGAACCTCATCGGCTGCCTCGACACTCCCTCCAAGGGCGACTACTATATCAATGGCCGCCTCGTCAGCTCCATGAATGACGACGAACTCGCCCAGATCCGCAATAAGGAAATCGGCTTCGTCTTCCAGACCTTCAACCTGCTCAGCCGCGCCACCGCGCTGCACAACGTCGAACTCCCGCTCATCTACGCCGGCATCCCGGCGGAAAAGCGTCTGGAAATGGCCAAGAATTCGCTCATGTCGGTCGACCTCGCTCACCGCATGTACCACAAGCCCAACGAACTGTCTGGCGGCCAGCGCCAGCGCGTCGCCATCGCCCGTGCCCTCGTCAACAACCCCGCCATCCTGCTGGCCGACGAGCCCACCGGCAACCTCGACTCCGCCACCGGCGTCGAAATCATGGGACTATTTGAACGACTCCACCAACAGGGCAACACCATCGTCCTGGTCACCCACGAACAGGACATCGCCATGCACGCCCACCGCGTCGTCTATGTCCGCGACGGCCGCGTCGCCAAGGACGAAAAAATCAAGTAGCCGCACGCGCCCGCATCGCGCACGGAGCTCCACCACACCCCTCGAACGGTCCCCTTACGCGTCCGGCCCTTCCCAATGCCGGTGCGGCGGCTCGGACTGTGCCCGTGGCGGTCGCCGTGCCGCCTTCAACAACCCTTCCAACCTTTCTCGCACCTCCGGCTTAGCCCCAGCCAGATCCTTCGTCTCGCCCGGATCCTCGGCTAAGTTATAAATCTCCAACGGAGCCCCCGGCTTCGGCCGCACTGCCTTCCAATTCCCCTGCCGTAACGCCTGCATCGGCACCTCATCGGGGAACGTGCCCGTCTTGGCGTCATAGCGCGGCAGTTCCCAATACAGATACTCGTGCGCCTTCTGCTTCCGACCCTCCAGTACCGGCAGGAACGAGATGCCGTCCCCACCCGCCGGCGCCTTCTGCCCGGTAATCTCCGCCGCCGTCGCCATGAAATCCGCGAACGAGCAAACATGCCCACTCGTCGACCCCGCCTTGATCCGCTCCGGCCACCGCGCCAGCAGCGGCGTCCGGATCCCGCCCTCGTACATCAACTGCTTGTTCCCCCGGAAATCCGCGTTCGACCGGAAGAAATCCTCGCCCCACAAGCGCGTCGCCCCGCCATTGTCGGACGTGAAGATCACCAACGTGTCCTTCTCCAGGTTGTTCTCTTTCAGGAACGCCAGAATCCGCCCCACGTCCCCATCCAGCCGCGACACCATCCCCGCATATGTAGCCCGTGATTCCGGCTGATCGGCGTAGTGTCGCCGCGGATCCACGTACGGCTTCTCCGGGAAACGGTCGCGATACGGCTTCCGCGAATCCTCCGGCACCAGCAGCTCCAAATGCGGAATCGTAAACGGGAAGTACGCAAAGAACGGCTTGTCTTTATTCCGCCTCAGAAAGTCCAGCCCGCGCTCGGCGATCTTATCGTGCGAATAGGTCACCCGCGCGCCCTTTTCGTTGCCCGGTAGAATGTCCTGCTTGTCGTTCCACCACAGATACCTCGGATAAAAATAGTGCGCGTGCGCCTGGTGGAGATAGCCGTAGAACTCGTCGAACCCCTTCTTCCACGGCACGCCGGGCGTCCCGATATTCCCTAATCCCCACTTGCCGAAACAGCCCGTCGCATAGCCGGCCTGTTTAAACAGGCTCGCCACCGTGAACTCGCTTTCGAGCAGCGGCACCCCGCCCGGATTGCTGCGCACCGGCGTGTGGCCCATGTGCAACCCCGTCATCAGCACACTGCGCGACGGCGCGCATACCGTGCAACCCGCATACGCGTCGGTAAATCGCATCCCATCCCGCGCCAGCGAATCCACGTTTGGCGTCTTGATGTGTTTCTGGCCGTAGCAGCCCAGGTCGCCGATCCCCAGATCATCCGCCATGATCCAGATCACGTTCGGCTTCCGCCGCGTCTGCGCGCCCAGCGCGGCCGCAGGCACCGTCGCCAGCATCCGCCGGCGTGTCAAGCTAGTCGGCTTTTGGAACATATTTCGCATCCACCATGAAGACATACGATGCCACGCCAATCAGCAGAATCACCCCCACCGCGTAGATCGGTGTGTTGTAACTCCCCGTAGCATCGCGTAAGAACCCGGTAATGATCGGCGCCACAATCCCCGACAGGTTGCTCGCCATGTTCTGCACGCCGGCAATGCGCCCAATCGCCGCCCCCGGCATCAGCGTCTGCGTCAACGCCCAGTAGTTCGCCGTCGCCAGGCCCAACCCCGTCAGAGACACAATCGCGAACAGCAGCGCCACATCATTCGATGGTGCAAACGCCCCGATAATCTCCGTCGACGCCACCAGCAGCCCCGCAATCGTGAACCCTTTCCGCGTCTTCACCGAATCGGCACCGCGCGCAATCATCCGGTCCGCCGCGAAACCCGCCAGCGTCGCCATGATCGCCATCCCCCCAAAACTGAAGCCCGTGAACGCACCCGACTTCTGCAGCGACAGCCCGCGGCTCTCGGCAAAGTACGCCGGCAGCCATGTCATGCAGAAATAAACAAAGTAGTTGTAGCAGAACGTGCCGATGATAATTCCCCACATCAGCCGCGTGCTGAACAGCTTCGCGAACGAAATCGGCTTGGAGTTGGTCTGCCTGACGAAGTTTGCCTCCAACTCGCGATCGTTGTTCTTCACCAGCGTCAGCCACGGAATTAGCCACAATAGACAGCCGAACCCCAGAATCATGAACATGTAGCGCCAGCCGTAATAGCTGATCAGCCACGCCGCCAGCGGCGCCCCAATCGCCGGCCCCGCCTTCGTCCCTGCCATATACAGGCCCACCGCCAACCCGCGCTGCTTCTCACCGATATTGAAGCGGATCCATCGCAAACTGGCCGGCGTTACCACCGATTCGCCTATCCCCAACAACAGCCGCAACCCGATCAACTGCGGAATACTGGTGATGAACGCCGCCCCCGCCGACACCAGGCTCCAGAACGCAAACCCCGCCGCATACGGAAACTTCACCCCATAGCGGTCCACCAAAAAACCGGCCGGGATCTGCAGAAAAGCGTACGTCCAGAAGAAGTACGAGTTCAATAACCCACGATCCGTCGAAGTGAGTTGGAACTCCTTGATGAACTGCTTGTCAGCAAGGGCCACCGACAAATTCGACCGGTCGATATAGGCAATGATCATGCCCAGACTCAGCAGACAGACGATAGACCAGCGGCGGGTATCAGACATGGAAACGCCACAATACCACAGGCAGCCTCGCGTTCGGCGAACGTTCTGGTTGCTTCGCCCCGCAACCTTCGCACACAATGGTTCTGGCTGTAGTCGGAAGCCACTCACGGTGATCCTGTGATCTCACCGTTCGCTTGAGGAGAGGAGCGAGCCATGCAGCTTCGGGTGCTTACGTTTGTGCTGGCCGGAGGAAAGGGTACGCGCCTGTACCCACTCACTAAGGAACGCGCCAAACCCGCCGTTCCCTTTGGCGGACAATACCGCATTATCGACTTCGTTCTGTCGAACCTCGTGAACAGCGGGATGCACAGCATCTATGTGCTGATCCAGTTCAAGAGCCAATCCCTGCTGCAGCACCTGCGCGATGGCTGGGAATCGAGCGGCCTGCTCAAGAATCACTTCATCATCCCCGTCCCCGCCCAGATGCGCTCGGCCGGCGAAACCTGGTACCGCGGCAC
>JAEUQF010000470.1 GCA_016789745.1 Bryobacterales bacterium | reverse complement strand
AAGATGCAGCACCCGGCGCGGTAATTTTCCCAGCCTCTCCACGGGCCGCCTGACGCGGCCCTCTTCCCCAAGCAAAAAGCCCGGCTTTGCGGCCGGGCTTTTCTCTTTGTTGCCGGAAGTGATCCGGCATTGGATTGCGGGAAGACGGAACTACTTGGCCGGGCCGCCCTTCATCTTGTCGCGCTGTTCGCGCAGCACGGCTTTCCGGCTGAGCTTGATCTTGTTGCCTTCGAGCGCGAGAACCTTCACCAGGATCTGGTCGCCTTCCTTCAACTCGTCGCGAACGTTCTTGATGCGGTTTTCCGAGATTTCGCTGATGTGGAGCAGGCCGTCGGTGCCGGGGAAGATTTCGACGAACGCGCCGAAATCAACCAGGCGGACGACTTTGCCGAGGTAGGTTTTGCCGACTTCGGCGACGGCCGCGATGTCGGTTACCATCTGGATAGCCTTGTCGGCGGAGGAGCCGTCGGTGGCGAAAATGTTGACGACGCCGTCGTCGTTGACATCGATCTTGACGCCGGTGGCATCGATGATGCCGCGGATGACCTTTCCGCCCGGTCCGATCAGCTCGCGGATCTTGTCGGTGGGAATGGTCATGGTGTAGATGCGCGGGGCGAAGGGCGAGAGGGCCTTACGCGGCGCTTCGATAGCGGCAACCATCTTGTCCAGGATGAACAGGCGGGCCTGACGGGCCTGTTCGAGGGCTTCGCGCATGATGGCCGCGGTCACCTTGGTGACCTTGATGTCCATCTGCAGCGCAGTGATGCCATCGCGCGTGCCTGCTACTTTGAAGTCCATGTCGCCGTAGTGATCTTCGGCGCCGGCGATATCGGTGAGGACGGCGTACTTGTCGTCTTCAATCACCAGGCCCATGGCGATGCCGGCGACGGCGGAGGCGATGGGCACACCGGCGTCCATCAGCGAGAGCGACCCGCCGCAGACGGTGGCCATGGAACTGGAGCCGTTCGACTCCAGAATGTCGCTGACCACGCGGAGCGTGTAGGGGAAGCTGCTTTCGGGCGGCACCACGTTCAGCAGCGACCGTTCGGCCAGCGCGCCGTGGCCGATTTCGCGGCGTCCGGCGCCACGCAGGAAGCTGACTTCGCCCACCGAGAAGGGCGGGAAGTTGTAGTGCAGCATGAAACGCTTGGAGACTTCGCCCTCGCTGAGCATTTCCATGCGCTGCTCGTCGTCCTTGGTACCCAGCGTGGTCGTGACCAAGGCCTGGGTTTCGCCGCGGGTGAACAGGGCGGAACCGTGGGTGCGGGGCAGGATACCCACTTCGATGTCGATCTGGCGGATCTGGTCGAAGGCGCGTCCGTCGGGACGGCGGCGGGCACCCAAAATTTCGTCGCGGAAGACGCGTTCCTTAAGGCCGTTGAACAGCTTACCGGCTTCGGCCTGCTGCTCTTCGGGGAAGTCGGCCTTGGCGGCAGCGTAGAGGGCGTCCACCTGACGGTAGCTCTCGATTTTGCCGTGCTTTTCCGTGTTCATGGCGTCGACCAGGGCATCGCGGTACTTCGCGGTGATCTGGGCGAGCATTTCCTGATTGACAGCGGCGGGCTCGAAAACGCGCTTGGTCTTACCAGCCAGACGCTGCAGTTCCTTGATACCGGCAATGATCTTCTTACAGCACTCGTGACCGAACTCAATGCAATCGACCACGCGATCTTCGGAAACGCCCGTACCGGCGGCTTCCACCATCACAATGCCTTCTTCGGTGCCGGCGACGACGATGCTGAATTCGGCCGCCTTGATCTGCTCATAGCTGGGCTCAGCGATCATTTCGCCATCGACAAGGGCGACGCGGGCACCGGCTAGTACGTGATAGAAGGGGATATCGGAAATGGCAAGCGCGGCGGCGCCGCCCATCACAGCAAGGGTGGAAGGATCATGAACGGGGTCAGCCGAGAGCACCATGGCGATGATCTGGGTATCGCACATGTAGCCTTCGGGGAAGAGCGGGCGGACCGGCCGGTCAATAAGACGGCTGGTGAGGATTTCCCGTTCGCTGGGACGCCCTTCGCGCTTGATGAAGCCGCCGGGAAAGCGTCCGGCGGCATAAGTATACTCGCGGTAGTCTACCGTGAGGGGGAAGAAGCCGGCGCCGGGCTTGGGGTTTTCGTTGGAGCAGGCCGTAGCCAGCACCACCGAATCTCCGGTGCGGACGACAACCGCACCATGCGCCTGTTTGGCAATCTTGCCTGTTTCGAACGTGATAACCCGGCTACCCAGGTCAACCGAAACTGTATGAACCATTTAGAGTCCTCCAACATTCGACCGGGAATTTCTCCGGCCCAATACGGAAGACTGAATTCGAGGAACCAGTCGTCGTTCGGCCGCGCCCCACACCTCACCGGAGGAGAGAGGAGCAGCGCAGGTGATTCGGACCCTACCGGCGGATACCGAGGCTCGTGATAAGCGTCTTGTACCGCTCCGGCGAATTGCTCTTGAGGTACTTCAACAACCGGCGCCGGCGAGCAACCATGGTCAGCAAACCGAGACGGCTATGATGGTCCTTCTTGTGGGACTTGAAGTGCTCGGTGAGCTCCAAGATGCGTTGGCTCAAGATGGCCACCTGTACCTCTGGACTTCCTGTGTCCGTTTTGTGTACCCGGTACTTGGAAATCACCTGTTTCTTTGCTTCACCAGCCAGAGCCATCTAGATACGTACCTCTTCCGTTCCTATTCTTTCAGTCTTTTCCTTCGACAACGATAACACATTTTTCATGCAAGGCGCTACAAACAACTGCGCGCACGCGGGGCCGCTCATAGCGCCGTTTCGGCCGCCTCGTCCCGGAGGCGGACGCGGTAGACGGTGAGGTCGGCATCCTGGTAGTAGATGCTGCAGTCCTGGTGGGAGCGGGCGTAGGCGGTCATGATGAGGGCAGCCTGGTATTCGAGCGAGGTGCGGCCGGTCTGGGTGTAGTAGTGGTAGGAACTGGCGTCCGAGGTGGCGCCGGCGGGGATAAGCGGTTGGGCAAGGGGACGCTTTTCGACGAAAACGAAAAGGTCGCGGGAGGAGAAGGGGAAGCGGAAGTTTTCACGCCCGGTGTCGGATTCGGGGAATTGGAGGACGAAGTCGGAGAGTTCGGCGTGCCAGCCTCGGCCGAGGACCAGGGGGAGTTCCTGGGCGGGGGAGACGACGGTCCAGGTGTTGCGGGGAAATTCGGCGGAGATGCGGTTGGCGACCCGTGCGGCGGCTTCATATTGGAAGGGGCCGTCGGCGGAAGGACGCGGCATGGCGCAGAGCAGGAGGCCGGCGAAGACGGCGGCGGGCAGTTCCAACGGGACGCGCAGGGGGCGGGGGACGAGGGCGAGGGCAAGTGCCAGGAGGCCGCCGGCGGCGGCGGAGGGGAGTGCCCAGTAGAGCGAAAGCGGGATGCCCTGGTAAAGGAGAACGGCGAGTCCGGCGGCAACGAGGGCGTGGCGGATGGAGAGGCGGAGGACGCCGACACCGAGCATCCAGAAGAGGACGGCGATTTCGGCGGCGCCGACGGGTTGTATGCCATGGGAGTTGGCCCAGCGCTGGCCGAGGTCGAACAGGACGGGAGCGAGGAGGGCGGCGGCGGCGCGGCGGCCGCTCCACATCCAAGCGGCATAGCCGATGGCGGCGAGGATGCCGACTTCGATCAGGGGGTTGGTCCAACGAATGACGGTGGCGGCGGAGGTGCCGCTGAAGTGGACGATGGGAGCGAGCCAGGCGACGGAGGGGTCGATCTTCCAGTCGGCGCCCTGGACAAGGAGTTGGAGGGAGAGGGCGCGCTTGTAGCTTTCCAATTCGAGGAAGCGATAGCTCTGGAGGGGGAAGCGGAGGCGGGTGAGGAGGGTGGCGATAAAGATGGCGAGGGCGACGAGTTCATTGGGGCCGAGCGCGGGGCCGGTGAGGCGGCGGAGGTAATTGCCGAAGATGCCTCGGGGGCGTTGTTCGAGCCAGTCGAAGAGCTGGAGGCTGGCCGCTTCCCAAGGGGCGCGGTGAAAGAGCCAGGAGCGCCGGCGGGACATAGCAACGGCGGCGAGGGCGGCAAGGAGGAGGCCTGCGGCGGTGGCGCCGGGGAAACAGAGGTGCCAGGCGCCGAGCGTGACACCCAGGACGAGGGCGAAGAAGGCGGCGCGGAGGAAGGCGGGAACGGCGAAGGAGGCCAGTTGGGTGCCGGGGCGTTCGGTCCAGCGCCAGAGGGCGATGGGGAGGGCGCCGTAAAGGAGGGCGGTGACGGTATGGATCCGGATGACTTCGAAGAGTTCCATGGGGGGTTAGGCTCCGGAGACGAAGTAGAAGTAATCGAGGCGGCGGAAGCGGCGGTGGACGGCCAGACCGGAGCCGGTACCGAAGACGACGGTACCGATAAGAAAGCCAACTACAGCCCAGTCGTACGAGAGGACCCGGGATAGAACGTAGCCGGTGGCGCCGTCGGCAAGGACAGCAGCGACGACAGGGAGGACGACGGCGCTGGGGATAGACAGGGCGAACAGGAGGCTAACGTTCCAGAGGCCGAGGGCGAGCCAGGGATAGCCGAGGAGAGCGATCATGGCGATGCGCTGGGTAAGCGGCGTGGCCAGGAAGCCGGCCTGTACGGCGGCGATCCAAAGGATCATGCAGACGAGGTAGGCGACGGGGAGGAAGTAGATGACACGCCAGAGGTAGAAGGCCTGCATGGCGAAGTTGAACTTACCGGCCTCGGCGGCGGTGATGCGGGGTTGTTCGAGTTGGACACGGGCGTAGAAGGCAACCATGGACGAATGTACCCAGCCGACGATGGCGATGAAGCCGATCAGGGCGATGTCGAGGGGTAGTTCGTAGTCGCCGCGGAAGATGACGGGAGTGACGGCGGACTCAGTTTGGGCGGTCCAGGCAAGGACGCGGTCGATGAAGATGAGGAGGTAATAGCAGACGCCGTAGACGAGGTAGGGCGCCGAGAAGTAGAGGGTCCTGCCGACCATCTGGGGATGTTTGCGGGAGGGTTCGTGGCCGGCGCGGGCTTTAAGACAGCGCCAGGCGAGGAAGAAGGCGGTAATGTCGGCGCAGACCAAGCCGCCGATTTGCGAGGAAACGAGAGGGAGGCCGAGTGGCCAGCGGAGTAGGACCACCACGGCAAGGCCCAGGGCAACGGCGGCGCTGACGCGGAGGTGCTCTTCGAGCATGTAGAGGATGCCGCTCGAAAGCCACATGAGGCCGAGGAGCACATAGAACGCGAGCATGGTGGCCAGCAGCGGGGTCTCGAGCATGCGGAAGGAGGCATTGCCGATAGCGGCGGCGACGGAGGTACCGGCGAGGATGGCGACACCGTAGGTGCACCAGCGGCGGCAGGTGACGAGGGTCATCCGGAAGTCGGCGGAGCCGGCGTAGAACAGGCCCTGCCAAGCCATAGCCTGGACCAGACCGCCGGTCATTACGAAGCTGGCGACGGTACCGAGGGCGATGGCGGCGGCCATGCCGGCGCTCAGATCACCTCCCCAGAGGGAGAAGTTGAACACCAGCATGCAGAAGGAGCAGAGGGCGAGGGGGAGGGCGAAGACCGTTCCCTTGAGATGCTCGCGCCACTGGCTGGGGGCTGGTTTGGCGGCCGGAAGGGTTTCGGAGGCAACGGCGCACTCGGGGTAATACTGGCTGGCCATGGCCAAAGTACCGTCGAAGCCGAAGTCGAGGCGGGCGACGGTTTCGGTGACGCCGTCGGTTTCGAGACGGACGGCGAGGTCGTTTTCGTCGAGCGGCACGCGCCAGGGGGCGGCCGGAGAGTTGGGGTTCAGGCAATCGGGGAGGTTTCTGCGTGGCATTCCACTAACTCCTCGTAAATTTGCCGGAACATGCCGGTGAAGGTATTGATGGTGTAGTCGGCGAGGGCCCGTTCGCGTCCGGTCTGGGCGAGGTAGTCGCGCCGCTCGGCCGCGTGGGGGCCGGCAAGCAGTTCCAGGAGCGCGCGGGCAAGGTCCTCGGGGTCATTGGGACGGGCAAGGATGCCTTTGTCGCCGAGGACGCTGGCGACGTTGCCGACATCGGTGGCGACTACGGGAAGTCCGCAGAGCATAGCTTCGAGAATGGAAAAGGGCATGCCTTCGGAGATGCTGGGGAGGCAGAACAGGTGGGCTTTGGGAAGCTCTTCGGCCGGTTTGGAGGTTTCGCCCCACTCGATGTTGTTCTCAAGGTTGTGTTCGCGGACGATGGCCATGCACTGGGCGAAGTAGGCCTCGTCGGCCTTCTCGCCGAGGATGCGGAAATTGACGTCCGGCATCTGCTGGCGGACGATAGCAGCGGCACGGAGCAGGACGGTGATGCCTTTGAGAGGGAAGACGCGGGCGAGGGTGACAACGGTGGGGCGGGCAGGACGCAGTTCCGGTCTGGGCTGGAAGACGGAGGGGTCGACGCCGTTGGGGACCGTAGTGATCTTGCGGGGTTCGGCGCCGAAGCGAAGCTGCCACATCTTGTTGAAGTCGCCGAGGGTGGTCACCTGGTCGGCGAAGGCGTAGTTCATGCGGACGATGGCGCGATTGAGTGAGAACAGGAAATGACGGCAGTTGAGCGGATAGTCAGTACGGGAGAGAAACAGGTAGAGTTCGCGGAGGAAGATGCCGTGTTCGGTGATGAGGAAGGGGGTGCCGCGGCGGAGTTTCGCGAGAACCCCGGGCACGCCCGCAAGGCCAGCCATGGAGGCATGCACAACGTCGACGGGCTGGACGGGGACGGCGAGAATGGCCAGGTAACGGGCGAGCCAACGCATGGAGATGGTGGCTTCTTCCATGGTGAGGGGAGTTTCGCTGGGATACCAGGCGGTGGTCTGCTTGAGGAACTCGGACCAGGCGAGGGGGGACTGCATAGCTTTGGCGTAGTCATGCGAGTCGAAGAACTCGTGGAGGGCGAGGAGGCCGCTAGCAAGGCGTTCGGACGAGTCGTCAGTGCCAAGAAGGCCGCGTAGCACCTGGGCGAAGGCGGGGAGGAATTCGCGTTCGAGGACGTCGGAGGTGGTGTTCAGGATGCGGCGGTAGGTTTTCGAGAAGCGGGCTTCCTGGACGCCGGGCAGTGCCGTTCCCCAGAGGGGGAAAGGCCGGCAGCTGGCGACGTTGGCGGGAAGCTGGAAGCACATAGGCTGCTTGGGCGAAGGCACGATGGCAAAGATGTGATAGGTGACGTCGGGCAGACGTTTCACCAGGTGGTCACACCACACGCTGACCCCGCCACGAATGTAGGGGTAGGTGCCTTCCGTTGTCATTAGAACCGAGGTAGCCACCGAATCTCCTGATGTTCGACTTCAAGACCTGCCTGCATACCTACCAGGATAGTGGCCGGCTCCGGATTGGGGAGGCGGACTTTGACGAGGTAGGGTCCGGCGGAGGCGCTGGGGGCGAGCTGGACGGAGGAGGTTTTGGCGAAAAAGGAGCGCGGGGGATCGGTGGGCAGACGCACCAGGAGTTGGCGGCCTGGGGCAAGGTCGCGGGCAACGGCGGGGCCGACAGCGGCTTCGATTTCGAGTTGGGTAAGGTCGGCAATCTGGGCGACCGTCTGGCCGGAGGCGACGGGGGCGCCGATGGTGGGGAGGTCCCCGAGGACAACGCCATCGAAGGGGGCGGTGATGGTGAGGGTGGCGCGCTTGGCTTCAAGGCGTTCGAGGGCGCCCTGGGCTTCTTCGAGGTCGAGTGCGATGCCGCCGTCGCTATCGTTGCCGGAAAGCGAGGCCATTTGCATGTCGGTGAGTTTCTGCTGGCTGAGAGAGGCTTCGAGTTCCTGCTTGAGGCGGGCCTGTTGTTCGCGGCCGGCTTCGAGGTTGCGTTTTTCGTTGGCTTCTTCGCGCTGGGCCATTTCCACTTCGGGGGCGGTGGCGAACTGGCGGGCGGCGAGTTCCTCGACGGCTTTGCGGCGTTTGACGGCCTTCTGGTAGGTGTCTTCGAGAGTCGCGAGGGAGTAGCGATTGAGGCGGTCGCGGGCCATTTCGACGGCACGGTCGGCCATGCGTTTCTGTTCGCGGACGTAGTCCTGGGTGGCCGAGGAGGCGCCATGGTGGAGGCGGGCTTCGAGGATGGCGATGCGGCGGGAGGTGGCTTCGATCTCGCGTTCGAGTTCGGGGCTCTCCAGAGCAACGACGAGCTGGCCTTTCTGGACCTGAGCGCCGGCCTTGACGCTGATTTCCCTCACGCGGCCAATGTACTGGGCGGTGAGGGATTCGATGCGGTGGGCGCGGATCTGGGCGGGCAGGATGGTGCGCGCAGCGGAGGATTCCTCCTGGCCGGGGGCGGCGCGGTTGCTGGCGGCGATCATGGTAGCGACCAGGACGAGCAAGACGAAGGCTTTGGCGATCATCCAACCTAACTCGTCGGCCTTCTGTCCATCGGATCCTTTGAACTTGAGATTCATTGGTGATTCCCCTTATCTCTGGCTGACTTCTACTGCTGCTTGTCCAATATCGAGTCCACAGACGGCGAGCAGGTGGTAGACCATCTGGTTGCGGAGAGTCTGGGCCTGGGCGACGCTCCATTCGGCTTCGAGGACGGATTGTTCGGCCTGGGAGACGGCCACGGGTTGCGCGAGCCCCTGGGTGAGTCTGGCTTCGACGGTTTCCTGCATGCGGAGAGCGTTGTCGAGGCGGAGCGAGGCGAGGCGAATGCGTTCGGCGCTGGTTTCAACGACGTTGCGGAGTTGGACGACCTGGTAGCGGATGCCTTCCTCGATGCGTTCGATCTCGGTTTCGAGGAGGCGGACGCGGGTTTTACGGAGCACTTCCTCGGCTTCCTTTTCGCCGGTATGGCGGAGCGGGATGTTGAGGGTGATTTCGCCGCGTCCGGTATTGCCGCCGAGGAGGATGCCGCGGGCGGCGTCGGAGGCGAGGCCCGGGGAGTTGGAGACGCGGGCGAAACCGAGGTTGCCCATTTCGATGCGGACGGGGCGCCCGGATTTGACGCCGTCCTGCAGGCGGTCGATCTTCTCGCGGAGGAGGGAGACTTCCTTGCGGCGGGAGAGGGCGAGTTTGACGAGGCCGTCCGGAGACAGGAGCGTGGGGTCCATACCGTGGCGGAGGGTGGGGACGCCCAGGACACGGAGGGTGGCAGCCTGTTCGGGCTCACCCATGAGGAGGGCGAGTTCGGCGGCGGTCTGCTTGCGGCGGGTTTCGGCATCGAGCCAGCGCCATTCCAGATCGAGGAGGTCCTGGTCGTAGGCGAGCTTTTCGGCGCGGGTGATGCGGGAGGCCTGGAGTAAGCCTGCAATGTTGCCGGAGCGTTCTTTGCGCTGGGCGAGCAGGCGTTGGGATTTGGCGGCCATTTCCTGTTTTTCGAGGAGGTCGAAGTAGAGGCGGGAGGCCTCGGTGCGAGCTTGGACGCGGGCGGCTTCGGTACGGACTTCGGCCGCGAGAACATCGAAATGCGCTGCCTCCAGCGCGCTGGCGGCGGGAGCCGTGCGGCGGTTGAAGAGGAGTCCGCTGCCGATGTTGGTGGCAAGCAGGACGGGGTTGGAGAAGGCAAACAGGCCGAGGGTTGGGCGCAACTCGATGCGGGTTTTGCCCAACGCCTCAAGCAGTTTGACCTGGCCCTGGGCGACCTCCTGCCGGACCTCGTCGGTGCTGGCGCGAGCAACGGCTCTTTCAAGCACGTGTTCGAGCGAGACCGGTTCGGCAGGCGCCGCCACCTGGCCGGAGCAGACCGGCAAGGCAGCGGCGAGGACCAAAATGGTGGAGGCGATAGTAGCCATTCCGTTCCCTTTCCTAAGTAGCAAGAGGTCGATCCCAGTCAGCAAGGCGTTTACGGAGCCGGGGTGACCGTGAGGGTCTGGCCGGCCGAGAGCGGGACGTAGGAGACGCGTTCGGTGCCGTAGGTCTGGCAGCCGGTGGTGCAGATGCCGGTCACAGGAACCTTGGAGGTGCCGGTGGCTGTCAGCACGATGCGGGAACCGGGATACCAGGTGCCCTTGACGTTGGCGGCGCGGTAGGCCATGAGTTCCTGAAGGGCGACGCCGATCTCACTCTGGCCGGGCGAGAGCACGGGGAGAGTGGAGATGGCGGACCACTTGTTGAAGACAGCGTCGGTGAGGTCGGTGAACAGTGTGCGCGACGTGTTGAAGCGCACGTAGTTGGCTTGGTGGAACATGAGCGGGTACATTTCGCCGCGGAGCATGTAGGTGATGATGGTGTTGGCTTCCCGTTCGATGATGTTGTTCCAGGTTTGGATGGTAGGGAAGAAGGGGCTGCCGTCGGGCAGGCGGAAGCGGCCGGCGGGACCGTAGAAGTAGTTGTATTCATCGGGCTCGGAGCCGTTGGTGCCGGTGTTGCCGTTATTGGTGTTGTAGAAAATGTTGGTGGCGCGCCGGGGGATGAGGAAGATGCCGTTGGACATGTTGATGCCGGTGTTGGGGACGGCCGGGCGTCCTTCGGGGCGGGACATGTCGGAGACGAGGTAGCGAATGCCGTTGGCGGCCGCGGCGGCCAGGAAGTTGGGGTTGGTCAGGCCGGAGATGGCCGGGGTGACCATGCTGGCGCGGTCGAGCGGGAGCCCCATGGCGTTGGCAACGCGGATGTTCTCGGTGATCTCGGTGACCGACTGGGCATAGGTAGCTGGTGTGCAGATACCGCTGTTGGGGACGGGTCGGAAGCAGTCGAGGTTTTCGTGGTCGAAGGTGTGGCTGACCCAGTGGAACTTGGAGCGGAGCAAGGTGGACCAGGTGCTGAGGGCATCGCCGTTATTGACGCCGCCGCCGGTGGGGGTACCGTAGCCATTGAAGGCCATGGCGAGTTTGAAGTTGGCGAACTGGCTGCGAGCGCGCCAGCGATCCTGCCAGCTGGACAAGTTGTTGATGTCGCTGCTGGTCATGCGGGCGGTGGGGCAATTGTCCATGCTGCTGGAGGTGGGATCAGAGGTGAAGGCGCCGGGGATGCAGCGAGGATCGCTGGCCACGAAGAGGTTGCTGGCGAGGAAGTGGTCGTCATTCTGGGGCATGTAGTAGGTTTTGCGAACGCCGAGGAAGACGCCACGGGTGACCCAGTTGACGAGGCCGTAGTTGAGGGCGAGCGAGTGGTTGAGGTTGGGATTGTGATCGAAGGTCAGGGCGAGGTACTCGCGGCCGTCGGCTTTGCGGTGGACGGCGCCCACGGTGAGGCCGTTCATAGTGAGAATCGGGGTAGTGGTTTCGCCCTGGGCAGGGGTGGGGTTGGAGAGGTAGGCGTATGTCCACTCAGCCTTTAGCGGGTTAGTACGGTTGAGGTACGGGAACACCGACGAGGACGCGGTGAGGAAGCTGATGTTCGCGGTGGTGCCGTTGAGAGCGAGGGCGCTGACGTACGTCATGCCGTAGCGCGGTTCCGGCCAGGCGTAGTAGGCGACCGTGCGGACGCCGAACTCGCGGGTGTACTGGTCGAGGACGCCCCATTCGGCGTCGGACATAGCGCTCTGGCAGGTGGCGGTGCAGTAGGCCAGGTTGCCCGTGGAGAGAATGACGCCCTGGTAGAAGCCCTTGACGCCATCGGTGAGCTGGGGCAGGGGTTGGGTGCGCTTGAGGACGGCGCGATAGGGGATGGCAGAGTGGTCGAGGAACGAGGTGATGGCCTGGAAGCTGGGCTCGGTGCCGTCGACGCCGAGGACCAGGAGAACCATGTCACGAGGTGAGGTGGTGGTGCCGGCGTCGCGGCTATTGTATTTGAACTCAGGCGAGAGGAGCTCGGCTTCGAGGGCGACGGCTTCTTCGGCGCTGCGGAAGGCAGCGGCGGATTTCGGCTTATAGTTGCCGGCCGGAGTGAGGACCGGGGGGAGGGGTTGGGGAACGATGGGCTTCTTCAAGCCGTAGGGAGGATCATTCTCATCGTCGGAGGGGCGGGCGTTCTTGTTGGCGTCGCCGGTACCCTTTCCGCCCTGGATAAGGTTCTTGCCGACGTTCTGTTCATCAATCTCGGATCCGGCGCCGCCGTTGGCGCGGCCGTTGCTATTGCCTTGCGCGGCAAGGGTCCATAGCGGCGAAGTGCGGGCCCCTTCGAGGGCACCGATCGCCTGATAGGAAAATGAAGTCACCAAGAGTGCGAGCCATGTTTGGCTCGAGCGTAGTTGCATGAAATTGCCTCCGTTGACGAATCTACAGGAGGGTTCCCGCGTTCCGAATGGTACAGTTTTCACTTTTTCACCAGCCGATTGGGCTATTCCGGAACCGGTACTTTTCCAGGCCAGGTCTAGAACACGCCACCCATTGTGGTACCTGGGCTGGGTATCTAGACTTAGGATCGCCATGTATCGAACCGGCATAGCTGTTCTGTTGTTCTCCTCCGTTCTTTGCGCGCAGGAGTATTGGAAACCCAACCCCAAGACGACCTGGCAATGGCAATTGCAGGGTGCGATTGATCTGTCAGTCAACGCCGAGGTGTTCGACATTGATCTGTTCGACAACACCCCGGCGACGGTGGCGGCCATCCACGCCAAGGGGTCGAAAGCGATCTGCTACTTCAGTGCAGGGTCCTTTGAAGACTGGCGTCCGGATGCGGGCCGGTTTCCTGACTCGGTGAAGGGGCGCAACCTGGATGGTTGGCCAGGGGAACGCTGGTTGGACATCCGGCGGATTGACATACTGGGACCGATCATGGAGTCGCGCATCCAGCTCTGCAAGGAGAAGGGTTTCGACGCTGTGGAGCCGGACAACATTGATGCCTACGTGAATAACTCGGGCTTCCCGCTGACGGGCGCCGAGCAGGCGGAGTTCAACCGGTACCTGGCTGCGGCGGCGCACAAGCGGGGACTTTCGATCGCACTTAAGAATGATCTGGACCAGGTGTCGACGCTGCTGCCGTACTTCGATTTCGCATTAAATGAGTCGTGTCTGGAGTATGACGAGTGCGACAGGCTGCTGCCCTTTGTGCAGGCAGGCAAGGCAGTGTTCCATGTGGAGTACGAGATGGCCGCGTCATCGTTCTGCCCGACGACGAACGCTCTAGGCTTCAACTCGCTGCAGAAGAACTGGGAACTGGACGCCTTCCGGGTGGCATGCACCGGGAATGAAAGCGCCGCGGAGGGGCCGGAACTGCTGGCGGTGGTCAGTGCGTCGACGCTGACGGGCGGCGGCGTGGTGGCGGGGCAGTTGGTCCTTTTGTATGGGCGCGATATTGGGCCGTATTGGATGACGCGGCCGGAGGGAGTGCCGACAGCGGAAGCGATCGGCGACACTTCGGTCACCTTCAGCGGGCGGACCGGGCTGCTGCTGGCGGCGTCGCGGCACCAGTTGACGGCGATCGTTCCGGGCGATGTAGGCCGGTTGCGGAATCTCGACATCGCCGTGAAGAACGGGGATGCCGTCACGGAGACGCTTCGGGTAAAGGTGCTGGAGGCGAACCCGGGGCTGTTCACGTTGAACGGTACGGGTACAGGACAGGCGACCGCCCAGAACGAAGACGGCCTGCTGAATGACACGCTGACGCCCGCGGTGCGTGGATCGGCGATTTTGTTGACGGCAACCGGGATCGGTTCCAATCATGCGCGGGTGTGGATTGGCGGGGTGGAGGCGGAGGTGATTGCGGTGGGACCCGGGCCGGAGAATCTGCCGGGAGTTGTGCAGATCCAGGTGCGGGTGCCGGCGGAGATAGAGGGGGGCGCGAAGGTGCCGGTGGTGATCGAGTCGTTAGGCGTGCGGAGCGCGTCGTCAGTTACACTGGCCGTAGCTCCATGAGTTCGACGCGCCGCGAAGTATTGCTCGCCGCCGCAGGATCGCTGGCGGCGGCGACGGCAGCGCCACCTGGTTCGGTGGCGTTTCACTACGAAGCAGTATTCACGCCGCAGGCATTTGACTGGTACACACGGTTTGAGACGCTGGTGACGGGGGCGTTTCTGTCGCCGCAGGAGACGGCGCGGCTGCGGACGCGGGTGCCGCGGTTGGTGGCGTACGAGTGGTCGTCAGGGTTTTATCCGAACGAGCTGTCGGCGGTGATGCGGCCGTGGGCTGAGTTGGTGCGGAAGAACGGGCGGAGCTGGCTGTTATCGGATACGCCGGTGGGGGGAGCCGCGGCCGAGCCGGGGAAGACGGCTTTCTGGTACGACTACGGCAACCCGGAGTTGCGAGCGGCGCGGGCGGAGTATCTGGCGCGCGCGCTAGAGTCGCAGAAGTATGACGGGCTGTTCTTCGATACGGTGGGATCGCAGCAACTGCCGGGGGCGATGCAGGCGCGCTATGCGCAGTTGCATCCGAAGTTGGATTACAACGCGGCGCAAGGGCTGTTCTTTGGGGAACTGCGGCGGTTGACGGGGAATCGGAAGATCATCTTTCTGAATCAGGGCTACCGCCATGCGGCGCACCTTTTGCCGCATGCGGACATGGATCTGACCGAGAGCTATATCACGGCGCTGGACGGGCGGGGAACGCGGTTCCGGCCGTGGGACGACGCGGCAAAGCCGTGGGAGGCGATCCGCACGCCGATGGAGCAACTGGTGCTGGCGGCACAGCGGCGCTTTCCGAAGGTGAAGTTTGTGCATGTAAATTATGCGGCTGGGGATGCGGCGACAACGCGGCGGGCGGCGCGGTACTCGTGGGCGGTCTCGCAGTTGCTGGGGCATACCTCGTACACGATTGTCCCTGGGGTGCCGTCCCAGGAACGGGACGAAATCTACTTTCGCCGATTAGGGGAGGCGAAGGGTGGTGGGACGTACCGGGTATCGGGTGGAGTTTTGTGGCGGGAGTACGAGAAGGGCGTTTTAGCGGTGAATACAGGGGCGGAGGCTGCTCGAATTCCCACTACAAAAATCGAAGTTCCGGGCGGACCGGATGGCTTCGTACTTTGAATTCTTATTTTTTGTCTGACAACTGCGCTATTCTGACGATGTTGTGGCGGCGACTGCCTCACCTGCGGACATGATTCGTGCGCTCTATCCGGAGTTACGCCGGATGGCAGGTAAGCTGCTGCGCCGGGAACGGCCGGACCATACGCTACAGGGCACGGCCTTGGTGCACGAGCTGTTCTTGCGGGTATCGCAGCGGGTGCAGACGCAGGATGTGGGGAGCCAGCGGTTTCTGGCTTTAGCAGCGCACGAGATGCGGCAGATTCTGGTGGATCATGGGCGAAAGCACCGGTCGCAGAAGCGGGGCGGGGATTGTGCGCGGGTGCCGTTATTCGAAATAGACCTGGGGTTTGCGCCGAACGAAGATGCGTTATTGGATCTGAATGAGGCGCTGGAACGGCTGGGAGAGCGGGATGCGCGGGCGCTGGCGGTAGTGGAGCTGAAGTTTTTCGCGGGATTTACGACGGCGGAAACGGCGGCGGTGCTGGGTGTGTCGGACGCGACGGTGGAAAATGTCTGGCAGCATTCGCGGCTCTGGCTGTTCAAGGAATTGACGGCGGGGAACGAGGGGTATTCTCCGGTGGTGCTGCGGCGATTGCTGGCTGGCGTTTAGCGATTGGGTGCTGGTGGATCACCGGAAGCTGGGGACCAGCATGATGTGGGAGTTGCCTACGTCGTACTGGCTGTAGAGAAGAGTTTGCCCATCGGGGGTGAGTTCGAAGCCCCAGAAGACCTGCCTTTCGAAGGTATGGACCTGGGTACGCGTGTTGCGGCGGAAATCCCAATAGTTGAGTGTTTGGTTTTGACCGGGTGCGGAGCCCGGAGCGACCCAGTATAGGCCTTCGCGGGTGGGGGCAAAGAGGCTCCGGCGATAGAGCCGATCAATCACCTGTCGGGCAGTGCCGGTTTGGAGGTCCTGCTCCCAGAGACCCTCGCGTTCGTGGCGTTTGGCGAAGAAGAGCCTGCGGCCGTCCGGGGACTCCTTAGCCGAGTAACCGCCGATGGTGGTGATCTGTTCGGGGGTGCCGCCCAAGGGGTAGGGGATGCGCCAGATTTCCCACTGGCCGCTGGCAGCGGCGCGGAAGTAGAGGGAGCGGCCGTCGGAGGAGAGGGCGGTGGCGAAGGCGTCGCGGCGCAGTTCGGTGAGTCGCTGGGGAGCGGTGGCGGGGGCGCGGTAGACGCGTTGGCCGAGGGCGGCGGAGCGGACGGAGATGATGAGGTCTTGGGAATCGGGGGACCAGAGGATCTGGAGGGCGTCGGGTTTTTCGAAGTGGGTCACCTGGCGAGGGTTGGAGCCATCGGGGTCGGCAAGGTATAGCTGCTCGCTGCCGGATCGGGAGGAGAAGAAGGCAAGGACCTTGCCGTCAGGGGAGAGGCGGGCTTCGTTGTCGACGTAGGCGCCGAGGACGAGGGGGCGGGACTCTTTGGTTTTGAAGTTGTACTGCCAGATGTTGATGTCGGAGTTCTGGACGGCGAAGGCGAGGCGCCAGGCGCGGAGGGGGACGCTGACGGACTCGACCTCGCCGGCGCCGGGGAGGATGGGGCGGGGCGCGTCACCGGTGGCCTGGACGCGCCAGAGGGAGCCGGCGCCGACGGGTCCGTCGACGAACACGAGTTCTCTTCCATCGGGGGTCCATTGGACGGACTGGATGTGGTTGCGTCCGGTGACGACGGTTTCCGGCGGGCCCGTAAGTTCGCCGGAAGGGCGGATGGGGACGCGCATCAGGTCAGTCTGCCGGTGTTCCCAATCGCGGGCGAACGCCAGCCAATCGCCGTTTGGGGAGACGGTGGGGAAGTGATCGCCGGCGCTGTGTTCGACGGGTTCAAGCAGGCTGTGCCAGCGGCGCGTGGCGATATGGAGGCGGCCGATGCGGGCCAGACCGCGGGCCAGCGAGCGTTCCGCGACGAGGAGGTGCTGTTCATCGGCGGCCCAGGCAATGCTGGCGAACTCCTTGCCGGCAAGGATCTCGGTTTCGGGGCTGGCGGGGTCCAGGTTGCGGAGCAGGACGACGCGACCGGTGGGGGTTTCGCGGATGATGGCCATGCGGTTACCCGAGGGGGAAACCTGGACCATGACGTCCTTGAAGGGGGAAGAGGTGATGACGGTGGCGGTGGCGCCATCAACGGGTTTGCGGAAGATCTGCCAGCGGTCCGGGGATCCGCTGATGTAGTACAGGTCGCGGCCGTCGGGGGAGAAGGAGGGGCGCTGTTTGAAGCCGGGGTTGGTGACGAGGGGGACGTAGTCGAGTGGGGGATCTGGGCGGTGGGTTGACCAGTAGTAGAAGGCGCTGCCTGAAGCGGCAACCAGGGCGAGAGTTGCGGCGGCGGCCCAGAACCAGCGACGCGACGGCGGTTCGCCGGGTTCGCGGAGGGCTTTGCTGAAGGCGAGGGCGCTGACGGGCCGGTGTTGGGGGTCGGTGGTGAGGGCCTTTTCCAGCACGGGTACCCAGGTGGCGCAGCCGGGGGGGAGTTGGGCGCGGATGGGCTTTTTGCGGTCCGGCAGGCGGCCGGTGAGCAATTCGAAGGTGACGACGGCGAGGGAGTAGATGTCGCTTTGGGCGCTGGGCATGACGCCCTGCTCGGGGGCCATGTATTGGGGGGAGCCGGCGCGGACGCCGGAGCCGGGGAGTTCGCGCATGCGGGCGATGCCGAAGTCGATGACGGTGACGCGCTCATTGGAGGTGTCCTCGTCGGTGAGGATGATGTTTTCGGGCTTGATATCGAGGTGCCAGACGGAGAGGGCGTGAGCGGCCATGAGGGCCTGGGCAACGCCGCGGATGATGGTTTCGACGCGGTAGCGGGGGAGGGGGCCACGGGCATTGAGGACGTGGCGGAGGGTCTGGCCGGGGACGTAGGAGAGGACAAGGAACGGGGTGCCGTTGGGGAGTTCTCCTCGATCGGAGAGGGTAACGATGTTGGGGTGTTGCAGGCGGCCAAGGGACTGCATTTCGGCCTGGAAGACGCTGTGGAGGAGGTGGTTGCTGGTGATCTGGTCGAGCACCTTGATGACGACGGGCCGGTGGACGATGTTTTCGTCTTCGGCGAGGTAGACGGTGGCGAATCCGCTGGCCGAGAGGAGGGATTTGACGCGGTAACGGTTGGCAAGGAGCAGGCCGGTGGGGAGCTGGTTGGTGACGGGGACGGAGGCTCCGAGCAGTTCGGGGAGTGGCGTGTCGAGAAAGCCCGCGGCGGAGTTGTGGACGGCGAGGAGGCCTTCGACTTCGGCGCAGACTTCGGCGGCGTCCCCGCATTCGCGGCGGACAAAGGCGAGGCGCTCCTGTTCGGGCAGGTTCAGGGCGGCGGCGAGGGTGGTTCTAACGCGCTCCAGTGGAGTCAAGTGGATGCCTTGGGGGGCAAAGCGCCCCTAAGAATAGGGAGCGTACTTAGGTGCATGATACCCAAGAACAAAATGCAGGGGTTACTCCTTCAGGCGGGCCATGAGTTCGCCGAGGACCGGATCGAGCAGGCAGTCCTGCGGGCGCTGGCTCCAGAGGTCACGGGTGGCGGCGGCCTTGGTGTCCAGGGATTCGACTGTGGTAGCACGGCTCTTGACGATGGCGCGGAGGCGTTCGAGCCAATCGGGGGGACAGTCTGCGGAGGCATTCGCCTGCATGCGGCGGAGGAGGGCATCCCAGCGGCGGGCGCGTTCGCGGAAGGAGAGGCGTTCGGCGGAGGGATCCAGGCGGGCGACTTCGCGGTCGCGGGCGACGACGGCGCGGGCTTCGGCGAGGCTTTGGCGGACTTGCTCATCGGCGGGGAAGCGGGCGGCGAGGGCCTGATAGCCCTGGAGGGACTGGGCGTGGGAGCCGAACCGGGCAACCCAATCGGCGGCCTCACGGCCAACGGCGGCATTACCGCCGCTCTGTTCGATGACCGCGAGGAGGAGGGCGACGCCTTCTGCTGTGCGGCCTTCTTCGGCGAGAAGCCGCCCGCAGCCGACCTGGGCGGTGACTCTCCGGCGTTCCTCGCCGGAGGGCCAGCGTTGCGCGAGGGCGCGGCGGCAGAGATCGGCGGCGCGTTGGGGGTCGCCACTACCAGCGGAGGCGCCGGCAAGCCCTGCAAGAATGAGGCCGCTCGAGGGATCTTCGCGGCGGGCTTCTTCGAGATAGAGGCGGGCTTCGGCGAAGTGGCCGGTCTCCACGAGGGCGAGACCTAACTGAACGCGGGCAGCGTTATTGCGTGGGGCGCGGGCAAGGGCACTGCGGAAGGCGAGCACAGCATCGGCGGGACGGCCCTGGTCGATAAGAGTGCGGCCCTGTTCGTAGTCGGTCTGGCCAAGCGCGGTGCGGCGGGTGCGCTGCCAGACGGTGAGGCCGGAGGTGATGACGGCGGCAGCCAGGACGACAACCGTGAGGCGGGGCAGCCAGCGGCGGAGGGTCCGGGAGGAGAGATCATCGGTGGGGGCCGGGACATGGCGGTAGGCCTGCCAGATGGCGTCGCGGGTGAGGATGCCGAGCAGGCGGGAGCCTTCGCGGCTGACAACCGGGAGTTGGTCGAGGTTGGCGCGGCCCATTTTCTGGAGGGCGACATCGACGGGGTCGTCGGGATGGACAGCGGGCTCCCAGAAGGGTGCCTCGGGGAGAGGGGTAGGGGTGGGGAGCATCGCGCGGGAGACGGTGAGGGGTTCGGGGCGGTGCTCGGCGGAGGGCATGACGATGCCTTCCTGGCGGGAGAGGGCCTCATACACGGAGACTTTCTGGAGGCGGCGGGCGAGCGCGAAGCTGCAGAGGTTGGCAATCATCAGCGGGACGATAATGCTGTAGTCGCGCGTGAGTTCGAAGATCATGATGACGCTGGTCATGGGCGTCCCGACGATGCCGGCAAAAGCAGCGCCCATGCCGACCAGGGCGTAGGCGCCGCCGTTGGCGGTCTGGTCGGGGAGCAGGGAGTGGGTGAAGGTGCCAACGACGCCGCCGAGCATGGCACCGATGAAGAGGCTGGGCCCGAAGATGCCGCCGGCATTGCCGGATCCGTAACAGCAGCTGGTGGCGATGAGTTTCAGAAGCAACAGCAGCAGCATGAGTTGGAGGGTGAGCTGGCCATTGAGGGCGGATCCAACGAGGTTGTAGCCGACGCCGAGAACGCCGGGGACGGCAAGAGCGAGGGAGCCGACGACGAGACCGCCGATGGCGGGGGTAATGGCGCGGAATCGGGTGGGAAGTTTCAGGAAGAACTGGCGCTGCCAGAGGAGGGCTTTCACGAAGAGGCTGGAGACGAGGCCGCCGAGGAGGCCGAGGATGGCGTAGATAAGGAACTCGACGGGGTGGACGAGTTCGTAGCCGGGGACGTGGAAGAGGGGCTCGTCGCCGAGGACGAGGCGGAGGATCATCCAGGAGGTGGCGGCACCGACGACGACGGGGCCGACGATGCGGGCATTGAGGTCGGCGAGGATCTCTTCGAGGGTGAAGAGGACGGCGGCGAGTGGGGTGTTGAAGGCGGCGGCGACGGCGGCGGCGGTGCCGACCGGGACGAGGGTGCGGACGTGGCGTTCGTGCAGGCCGAGTTTGCGCCCGATGACGGAGGCGATGCCGGCGCCGATCTGGACGGAGGGCCCCTCACGACCGAGGGCGACGCCGCTGCCGAGGGAGATGCCGGAGCAGAGGAACTTGCCGAGGACGGTGCGGAAGGAGATGTAGCCTTCCTTAAGCAGGAGGGCAACGCGGGTTTGGGGGATGCCGCTGCCGCGAGCCTCGGGGAAGAGGTGGTAGAGAAGCCAGCCGCCGGCAAGCGAGCCGAGGACAGGGCTGAGGAAGCGGCGGATAGGGCTTGCCTCGACGAGAGCGCTGCCGAGTCGCTCGGTGAGGACAACGAAGGCCACGATGGTGAGGCCGACGACAGCGCTGACGACGAGGGTTAAGAGGAGGAGGATTTTGTCTTCGTGCTCGCGGAGGTCGCGTTCGAGCCACTTCTGGGGGGTCGCCATAGAGCTACCGTCCGAGCCAGTGTTCGAAGAGAGTGAAAGTCTGGCGGGCACCGGCGACGGCGGCATCGGGTTCCGGGAGGGTATTGAGGCGGTCGGCGAGGGTCTTCCACATGGTTCCGCGGCGATCGCCATAGTTGTTGAAGAAGGCACAGCCATTATGGGGGTAGAGGTGGAGGTGTTGGGCAACGTGGCGGGCAATGATGGCACCGCCGAGGGTGGCTCCTTCCATGACGTAGAGGGCACCGCCGGCTTGGGGGAGGCCGGGGATGGGGGAGACTTCGGCTTCGGGTGTGGTTGTGGAACAGCCGAGGGCATCGAGGTCCAGTTCGATGAGGTGGGTTTTCCAGCGGGCGTCAAGGTCGGGGAGGAGCTGCCGGAGTGGCTCCACTTGCTGGAGGCGGGCCTCCAGGGGGCGGTAGATGCCGAGGAATTGGGCGAGGAGCCGCTGGTAGTCGGGTAGGGTCAAGTCCGGGCGCATGACATCGACGCGGGCTTCCACCGCCTGATGCAGGTCGCGGGTTTCGAGTTTGAGTCGCTCCATCAGAACCATCGTTTTGTAGAGGCGGGAGGTGCGCCTTCCGTTGCCGGGATCGCTATTCTAACTTCATGCTGCTGCTTGTTGCCTTTTTGACGTTTGCCTCGCTATGGGCCCAGCCGAACACGGCTACTGTGCTTTCGGCGATTGATCGCGATGCGGACCGGTCGATCGCGCTGCTGGAGAAACTGGTGAACCTGAACTCCGGCAGTTACAACATCGAAGGGGTGAAGGCGGTAGCGGCGGTGGTGGAGCCGGAACTAAAGGCGCTGGGTTTCGCAACGCGGACGATTCCGCTGGATGAAGTGAAGCGTTCGGTGCATTTATATGGGGAACGCAAGGGGCGCGCGACGAAGATGGCCAAGCCGGTGTTGCTGATCGGGCATCTGGACACGGTCTTCGAGAAGACGAGCCCGTTTCAGAAGTTCGAGCGGAAAGGGACACAGGCCACCGGGCCCGGCGTGTCCGACATGAAGGGCGGGATTGTGGTGATGTTGAGCGCACTGAAGGGGTTACAGGCGGCCGGATTGCTGGAGGAGCTGTGGATCACGGTGTTCTTGACGGGGGATGAGGAGGATTCGGGGGATCCGCTGGCGGTGACGCGGCGGGACTTCATTGTGGCGGGTCAGGCGGCGAAGGCGGCGCTGTGTTTTGAGACGGGCGTGCGGCGCGGAAACCTGGATTACGCCACGACCGCGCGGCGGGGGTATGTCGATTGGGAACTGCGCGTGAAGGGAGTGGCCGGGCATTCGGGCGGGATCTTCAGCGAGAAACTGGGGCATGGAGCGATTTTCGAACTGAGCCGGATTTTGAACGAGATGCATGAGAACGTGCGGGAGCCGAACATGACGTTCAACGTGGGGATGGTGTTGGGGGGCAACTCGGTGCAGCCGAAGGAGGCGGGGTCAGGGTCCGTGACGGGGAAGGTGAACATTGTGCCAGCGGAGGCGATGGCGCGGGGGGAGATTCGGGCGTTGTCGCTGGAGCAGGTGGCGCGGATCAAGGACAAGATGCATGGGATTGTGGCGTCGAAGAATCTGCCGGGGACTTCGGCGGAGATCAAGTTCGACGATGGGTTTCCGCCGATGTCGCCGACGGGTGGGAACAAGAAGCTGCTGGCGGTGTTGAACGAGGCGAGCAAGCTGGCGGGATTGCCGGAGTTGGGAGAGTTGGACCCGATGGAGCGGGGGGCGGGGGACATCTCGGTGATTGCGCCGTATGTCGATTCGCTGTCGGGGTTGGGGGCGATTGGGACGGGGGCGCATGCGATTGGGGAAACGGTGGATTTGACGAGTATTCCGCGGCAGGCGAAGCGAGCAGCGCTGTTGGTTCACTTGCTGAAGTGACGCTGCGCCATTTCTCGAAAGCGTTCGGCGGCGCGGGAGGGTGGAGCGTTGGTGTTCCAGGCGAGGCCGATTTGCCAGGCGGCGCCGGGGAGTTTGGTGGGGAGGAGGCGGACCCGGGGAACCGCCAGGGTGTGGGAGGAGGCTGGGACGAGGCCGATGCCGAGGCCGGCCTGCACGAGCAGGAGGACGGTAAGTAGTTGGTTGGCTTCCTGGATGCCGGGCGGAGTGTAGCCGATGGCCTTGCAGGTGGTGAGGACGTGCTCGTGGTAGGTGGGGGAGGCGGCACGGGAGGTGATGACGAGGGGGTGTTGGAAGAGGGAATTGTAGGGACGGCCGGAGGGGGCAAGGGACTCGGCGCAGGCGATGCGCAGTTCGTCGCGGAGCAGGGGGGCAAGGGTGAGGTCCGGCGTCTGCTGGCCCAGGCGGAGGAAGCCGACGTCGAGATCGCCGGCGGTGAGGGCGCGGATCTGCTCGGCGGTGCTGAGATCGTGGACGGTGAGGCGCACGCCGGGGTATTGTGCGCGGAACTGCTCGAAGATCCGCGGCAGGCCGGAGAGCATGACGGTTAGGCCGACGCCGATGCGGAGTGTGCCGAGGTCGCCGGTGAGGATGCCGCGGGCGATGTGTTCCAGGCCGGCCGCTTCTTCGAGGAGGCGGCGGGCGCGCTGGTAGAGGGCAAGGCCGGCGGGAGTGGGTTCGGCGCCGCGGGCGTGACGGGCGAACAGTGGGCCGCCGAGGCGGAACTCGAGGTGGCGGACGCGTTTGGTGAGGGCGGGTTGGGAGATGCCGAGGGTGGCGGCGGCCTTGCCGAAGTGGCGTTCTTCTGTGAGGGTGACGAGGGTGTGCATCTCATCGAGAGTCATAACCTGAGGTTATCGGAAGAGAGGTTGTGATGAATTGGACGGTAGGGGTGGGATCGCGGAACAATAGGGGGAACAAATGCCGGATCACATACAGCCGCCCGGGCATACGCCTGTTGGCATCGACATTGGTGGGACCAAATTACTGATGGTGGTTTATGGCGATGAGGGGCAGCAGGTGTACCGGTTCTCGACTGGGAAGGGCGCGGGGCCGGAGACGCTGCTGGGGCATGTGCTGCCGCTGCTGGAGGGGTTGGAGAGCCCGGTGATTGGCGTAGCGATTCCGGGGATGGTGGATGCGGCGGGGCGTGTGCGGGATTGCGATGTGCTGCCGGGGCTGGTGGGGTGGGAGCCGGCGCGGTGGCTGCCGAACGTCAAGGCTGTTGTGAATGATGGGGAAGCGGCTCTGGAGGTGGTGGCGGCCGGTGCGGGTGCGGACGCGACGGTCGCGGCGATAGGGATAGGAACGGGGATCGCGGCGGCGTTTCAGGTGGCGGGTAGGCGGTTGCGGCGATATCGGCCGTATGCGGCGGAGTTGGGGTTTGCGCCCTATGGGGCGTCGATGACGTTTGACGAGGCGGCGAGTGGGGCGACGGTGGCGGCGGATCCGGGCAAGGTGGCGGAGGCAGCGGAGGCGTTCGGGGCGGCGCTGGTGACGGTTCTCCACCTGATGCATCCGGAAGTGATTGGGCTGTATGGGGGGACGCTGAAGTGGCCGGGATATCTGGAGGGCGCACTGGCAGCGTATGAGCGGCGGGGGCATCCGCTGCTGCGAGGGCAATGCCGGGTGGAGGTGCTGCCGGAGGCGGATCTGGTGGTGGCGAAGGGGGCGATGTTTGCCGCCTGCTCTTAGCCGGGTTCCGGTGCCGGTTCCAGTGGTTGCGTCGCTGATTCTGGGGCTAATCGTGGGGATACCGTACTACGGGCTGCCGTATTTTTATGACTATTTCGAGCAGAGCTACGGGTGGCCGCGGCCGGCGATTTTGCTCGGGCTGCCGCTGGGAACGCTGGTGACGCTGTTTACGGGGCCGCTGCTGCTGCGGCGGGTGGCGCCGCGGATGGGGGTGATGGCGGGTGGCGTGGGGTGCGCGGTGGCGATCTCGGGGCTGGGGCTGACGAATGGGAACTTGTGGGTGTACTACCTGTTGTGGGTGCTGTACATGGCGGGGTGGAGTTTCGCGGGTCCGATGGCGCACCAGGTGTTGCTGCCGCGGCTGTTGGAGCGGAACCGCGCTGCGGGGCTGGCGATTGCGTTCTTTGGGGTGAGCCTGTTCGGGGCGCTTTCGGTGGCGCTGGTGGCGCGGCCGCTGACCCATGCGGTTGGCTTTGCTTACGCGCTGGTGGGGATGGGGGCGCTGCTGCTGCTGGTGGGCCCGCTGGCATGGTTGGGCTATCCGGAGTTGCCGCCGGCGCAGCAGATGGCGACGGCCAAGCATTCACGAGCGGGGGTCCTCCGGAATCGGACGTTCTGGTTGCTGACGGTGGGGAGCAGTTCGGCGGCGGCGGGGATCGCGGGCATTGCGCAGCATTTCAAACTGATTCTGCGGGAGCGCGGCTATACGGACCAGGCGCGGTTAGACGAGGTATTCGGGTTCAGCGTGATGTTGATGCTGGCGGCGAGCGCGAGTGGGCGGTTTCTGTTTGCGTGGGGGGCGGACCGGTTTCCCAAGCGGCATGTGATTACGGCGGCGTTTCTATTCATGTTGGGAGCGATGCCGCTGCTGGCGACGCTGCATGCGGGCCGGCTGCCGTATCTGTTCGCGATTTTGTTTGGGCTGGGGATGTCGTCTGATTCGCTGCTGGTGACGCTGCTGGCGGCGGAGAACTTTGGCGCGGTGGGGATGGCGGGGGTGATGGGGATCCTGGTTCCGATCAACACGATCAGCCAGACTTGGTTTCCGTACGTGGTGTCGTTGCTGTGGCAGGCGACGGGAAGTTATACGGTGCCGCTGGCGGTGATTTTCGCGTTGATTCTGAGCGGGCGGGTGCTGTTGGCGCTAGTGCCGGAGAAGAGGCAACTATCGTATGAAGAATCCTTTTGACAGCGCGGAGATGGCGGTAGGGTATGCGCGGTCGCGCCCGGCGGTGCACCCGCGGATTGTGGAGCGGG
>JAEUQF010000447.1 GCA_016789745.1 Bryobacterales bacterium | reverse complement strand
TGTCCACCAACTCCGGCACGGTCGATTGCATGCGGTACGCCGTCTCATAGTTGGCGATGGCGGCTTCTATCCGCGAGTCATTCCCGGTGCCCGCCAGGAACCCTCGATCCATCGATTGCAGGAAGTTGAGTTTGCGCCGCTGCCCTTGGTCCGGCTCCTTCGGCGTGATGTCCTGGAGCGGTTCCCTGCGTTCGGGGTAGATGATGGAAGGCTGGTGGATATTGGGCAGAAAGCCGTTGCCCCAGATGTTGATGCCGCCCAGCGGGATCTCGCCGGTGCCCAGGACGACGAAGGACGGCAGGTTCTTCGATTCGCTGCCGAGCCCATAGGTGGTCCAGGCGCCGACGCTTGGGAAGCCCGTGAAAGGCTGGCCGGAATGAAAGTAGAAGTTCGCCTGCGCATGTTCCATGAACTTCACGGTCATGGAGCGGATCACCGCGATGTCATCGGCAATGCCGCCCATGTGCGGGAACAGATCGCTCACTTCGAGTCCACATTGCCCGTAGCGATGGAACTCCCACGGGCTGGGCATAATGTTCCCGTTGTCGTTGAACATGGTGCGTTCCACGGCGAAGGGCATGGGCTTGCCTGCTTCTTTCGCCAGGCGCGGCTTGGGGTCGAAGGAGTCAATGTGCGAAACGCCGCCCGACATGTAGCAGAAGATGACGTTCTTCGCGCGCGGGGTGAAGTGCGGCTTCGGCTCTTCGGCTTTCAGCATCGCCGATAATGCGAGCGTGCCGAAGCCCATGGAGGCATCGCGAAGCATCTGCCGCCGCGTCAGCTTACCGCACATAGAGAAACTCCTTGAGGTTAAACAGAGCATGCGCGAAGTCGCGCCAGACGGCCGTTTCGCGATCGGGAGCCGCTGCGTGCTGATCCTTCAGTTCGTTGAGGTACGCCCGGCTTCGCTGCTGCTCTTCGGCCGTTGGCGGACGTTGGAAGGCAGTCTGGAACATCGCCGCGACGCGATCCGGCTCCGGAGTGAGCAGCGCGCGTTTGGCCCATTTGCCGGCCTGCTCCAGCACGAAGGGATTGTTGAGCATGGCCAAGCTCTGCGCCGGAACATTGGTGAGGTCACGCTCGCCGCGTGCGGTCGACACCTTGGGCACGTCGAACACCTCCAGCATGGGATTCGTGACGTTGCGTCGGACTTCCAGATAAACGCTGCGGCGGCCGGCGCCATCGAGCGGACCCTTTGGCTTGTCCCCCTTGGTCTTGCCCGTGTCGTGATCGTAATAGGTGGCGATGGAAGGCCCGAACATATCGGGCTTCAACTCACCGGAGGCCAGCAGAATGGAGTCTCGAATGGCTTCCGCTTCCAGGCGCCGCAGGTTCCTATGCTGCAACCAGCGATTGGCTGGGTCCTTGACCTTTGCTTCCGCCGATGGCGTGCTGCTGCGCCGGTACGCTTCGGATAGCGCCATCGTGCGCAGCATCTTCTTGATGGACCAGCCCTGCTCCATGAAGCGAACGGCCAACTCATCCAGCAACTCCGGATGCGAGGGCGTATCGCCGAGCTTGCCGAAGTTGTCGACACTGCGCACCAGGCCGGCACCGAACATCGCGCGCCACAAGCGATTCACCATCACGCGCGCCGTTAGGGGATTGGAGTTCGCCGCAAGCGCATCGGCCAAGCGCAGCCGGGCTTCGTCGACGGGTACCGCGGCCGGCCCGGCGATCGCCTCGATATACCGCACCGGCACGGCAGGCCCCGGGCTCTTCGGATTGCCGCGAACCAGCAAGGGCTGCGGCGCGGCCGGCTCCTGTAGGACTGACGGCGCGAATGTCAGCTTCGGCAGTTGGTTCTCCAGTGCACGGTAGCGATCGAGCAGCGGCTTCCACTCGGCGCGCTCTTCTAAATCGATGGGGGCATCCGCCGGGATGGTTGGCTTTTCTTTCGTATCGTGCGCGATCACGAGGTCGGCGCCAAACCAGGACCGTCCGTCTTCGGCAGGCTGCAGCGTCTTCCCCTTGCCCGCGGATTCGGCCTGGAAGATGGTAGCGGTGTCGATGGTGGTGAACTCGAGGTACGCCGTGAAGCCTTTCCAGAAGGCGGTGGGAATCGTGTACCAGTCAAGCTTGTCGCTTTTGGCACGCGCCCGAAGGTTGTAGATTCCGCCGCGAGGCACCGCGTAGTTCTCAATGATCAACTGCGCCTGGCCGTAGTTCGCGCCCGCCAGCCGGACCGAGATGAAGTCCGAATCCACCTTAAATCGCGGCGACTGCCACACGGCGTCATGCTTCGCCGACAGACGATTGGAATAGATGCCGGGCGGATACAAGCGCGGCGGACCCGTGGCGCCGATGAGCAACTCCCCTTGCGGCGACGCGGCCGGAGGCAAGCCTGAGCCGCGCGCCAGCCAGCCTTCCGTGCTCTTCCCCAGATCCCATAACAAGCGGTGACCGGCAGGCAGGACCGGCTCCGTACGCCGAAACATCGGGACGTCGATCTGTTTTTTGATGCCAGACAGGGCCTCGGTGTGCCAGCCACGCACTTCGGAGACGTCCACGGGCGCCTGCGTGGGCCGCATGCTGCCCACAATGCCGAACAGCGCGTAGTAGTCCCGCTGGCTGATGGCGTCGAACTTGTGGTCATGGCAGCGCGCGCAGGAGACGGTAAGCCCCTGGAATGCCTTCATCACCACATCGATCTGGTTATCGGTGAACTTGATGCGGTCTTCCCAGGGATCCACCGGCTGAAAGCCATGCTCCACCATGCGCCAGTGAGCCACCGCCAGCAGGGACTCGTTGAGTTTCAACTCTGGATTCTGCCGCGGCGACGGCAACAAATCACCGGCGATATGTTCCCGTACCAACTGGTCATAGGGAACGTCGGCGTTGAAGGCGCGGATGAGATAGTCGCGGTAGCGCCACGCCAGCGGGACGTCCGGGTCACCCTCACTGCCATGGGATTCGGCGAAGCGAAGCCAATCCATCCAGTGCCGCGCCCAATGCTCTCCAAACCGCGGCGATGCGAGGAGCCGGTCTACCTGCTTTTCCCAGGCATTGGCAGCCGTGTCGTTCAGAAACCCAGCCAACTCGTCGGCACTTGGAGGCAGACCTGTCAGGTCATACGAGAGGCGCCGCAGCAGCGTGGCCTTGTCCGCCTGAGGCGCCGGCTGCAAGCGTTCCGCGGCTAGCTTCGCATGCACGTGATGGTCGATGCTGGCAGGCGGTACCGCTGCCTTCGGCGCGCGCCACGCCCAATGTGATCGCTTCCGCCCCTCCAGATCGAACACCGAGGCAGAGGCCGCCACGGCTGTCCCAACCGGCATGGGCGCACCGGCTTCCACCCATCGCGCCAGCACGGCTATCTTCGCATCGGGCAGCCGTCCGGATGGGGGCATCGGCTGCTGCAACTTGCCTGTCACCGCGGCCAGCACCTTCGCGGGACCTGCCTGGCGCAAGCCTTCTGGCGTGTCCAGCGTGAGCCCCGCGAACTTCACCTTCGCCTGGGACCCATGACAGGCCCCACATTCGGCCACCAACAAGGGCCGCACCTCCTTCTCGAAGTACTCCGCTGTCACCTGAGCCTGCGCCCCGGCGGCGGACAAAAGTCCCACGAGAAGGAGGTGCCGCATGCTGTTACCCTATTGCGCCCGATCCCACGGCTGCACCAGCGTGGGCGGATTGACGTAGCGAGCCATCTTGAACTGCACCTTGGTTCCCGTGCCAGGTTTCAAGGTCACCTTCAGCAGCGGCCCATTCACCGTGACGGTCTTGCCACCCACAACGGCGGTATCGAAGCGATGCTCGCCGTAGCCACCCGCCTGGATATACATGGTCCGCGTCTGTACCGGATCCACATTGACCAGGCTCAGCGTCGCGCCTGTGGCATCCATCTTCTCCACCAGCGCCGCGACATCTTCCGGCAAACCCGGCCGGCGGCGTTCGGCATCGAAGTAGCGGAAGCGGCTGTGGAGGCTCCAGACATTGCCCGCGAGATAGGCGCCCATGGTCAGGTTCGTGAGCGCATTGTGCTGCACCGGGTTGAAGGCTTGCAAATAGTCTGCCAGGCGGGTGTCGGCCGTGGTCACGTCGGTTTCGATATCCTGCACGAGCTTGCGAACGCGTGCCAGATCGCCGCGCAGCGCCTGCACAGGGAACTCCGGCTCCTTGCCCTCCAGATAGCCGACGAAGCCCTTGACGGGCACGCGGTCCAGGTCCTTGCGATCCATCGACCAGAAGTAGATCTCGGTCAACTTGTCGGTGTGCAGATTCGGCGTGTAGTGATACCAGCTGGGCGCGCCGTTCTTGAAGTAGCCGTTCGGATCACCGTACATCTGCGGCAGCAGCGTGCGGCCGTTCTCCACCTTCTTGTTCGCATAGATGTTATCCATCTGCTTACGAAGCACGCCGACGTAGCTCTGGTCGCCCGTCAGCAGCAGCGCGTTCGCGAAGCCCGGCCAGGAGCCGGCCATCACCGTGTTGCGATGCGCGATCTCATCCAACTCGCCATCAAAGATGGTGAAGTTCCAGCCATAGGTACCCTTCCACCACTGGCCGTTGTACTCGCCACCGGGCTTGCCGTTCAAGCCAACGTTGGTGGGAATGTTGCCGCCGCACTCCTCGGTGCGCTGCTTCCAGGCGTTCACATATTCCACAACCCAGTTCTTGTACTTGGCATCGCCGGTGAGGGCGAACGACTGCACGCCGAGCCCAGTGGTGCCCATGTTCAACGGATGATCGCCGACGCTGTCGAGGTAGTCCTTGCAGTGCGCCAGCATCTTCGGATAGTACTCGTTGAGGTTGAGCAGTTTGCCGCGGCCGGCCTTGTTGTGCAGCAGGTGGAAGCTGCCGGGAACAGGGTCGCCTACCCAGTCATAGGTAGTGGCCTTATGCAGCATCGGCCCTTTGCTCCCGGTCCAGATGCTCTTGATCAGCTTCTTGTCGGGATCGTAGTTAAGCGCCTCGGGATCTTCATTCATGTACATGCCGGCGAAGCGCGTCATGCGGGCCCGGAGGACATGATCCTTCGGATCGGACAGGCCCATGAACATGAAGGCGCGGATGCCTTCGCCGGTGTGGAACCAATCGGATTGGGTGATGAATTCCTTGTAGTGGGCTCCGTTTTCGGCCAGCTTGGTGAGCTTGGTGCGCATTTGCCCGTACTGACGGTAATGCCCTTCCAGAGCCTTCTTGTAATTGGTGAGGACGGAATCGGAACCGCCGATGGTGTGGAACAGCGTCCAGTTGTAGAAGACTTCGATGGCGTCGTCGGGTCCATCGAGCGTGCCCCAGCGCGGTGTGTGCAGCAGGAAGCCGCGGTCATCCAGGTAGCGATCCGCGAACAGATCGGCGGCCTTGGAATTGGCCTTAATCAGTTGGCGCTCCAGCAGAGCCCATTCGGGCGGCGCCATGGGGGTGTCGATCGTGACGGCAGGGTCGGCTGCCAGGCCACAGGTGAGCCAGGCCGTGAAAAGCAAGAAGAGCAGTCGAACGGTCATGATTCGATATCATATACCCCTACACCCTATTGGCTGGAGGCACCAGTGAATCGACGCAGTTTCTTTGGAACAATGGCTGCCGCGGGAGCGGCATGGGCGCAAGGACAAGGAACGCGCCTGGAGATACTCATCCGCAACGGGACGGTGTGCGATCCCGCACGCGGCTTCAAACGGAAAGCCGACGTGGGGATTTCCGGTGGGCGGGTGGTGGCCATCGCCGACGATCTGCAGCGGGCCGACAGTCGGGAGACCATCGATGCGAAGGGGCTGTATGTCACGCCCGGCCTGGTGGATCTGCACACGCACTGCTATCACGATGCGACGGGCTTGGGCACCGAGGCCGACCCCATCGCCGCCCGCTCCGGTGTTACCACCTGGGTGGATGCCGGCAGCTTCGGCTGGAACCAGGCCCGCGGCTTCCGGCGCTTTATCAGTGAACCCGCGCAGGTGCGCATCTACGGCTTCGTGTACCTGTATCCGGACAATCGCAATCCCGATATGGACCCCGTCAAATACGTGCGTTCCATGATGCGGCAGACGGGCGAAACGGTTACGGGCAACAGAGACATTCTGCTGGGCGTGAAGCTGCAGGTGGGCAGCAACATGAACGGCCGCTACAGCCTGGACTTTCTGAAGATCGCCCGCGAACTGTGCGACACCTACAAGTTCCCGCTGATGGCGCACATCAGCTTTGCACCGCCCACGACGGAGCAGGTGATGGAACTGATGCGGCCCGGCGATATCGTGACGCATTGCTACAACACCCATACACTGGGCATCCTGGACGGTAACGGCAAGGTGCATCCCAGCGTGCGCGCGGCGCGGGAGCGCGGGGTGCTGTTCGACGTGGGCCACGGGTTGGGCAGTTTCAACTTCGAAGCGGCACGCAAGGCGCTGGCCGACGGCTTTGTCTGCGATACGGTTTCCACCGACATCTATCCGTTGAACACCGCCGGGCCCGTCTTCGATATGCCGACGACGATGAGCAAGATGATGCATCTGGGCATGTCGTTCGACGATGTTTTGAAGCGGGTGACGATTGCCCCCGCGAAGATTATCAACCGGCTGGACGGAATGGGCACGTTGAACCTCGGATCGCCCGCCGATGTGGCAATCTTGGGGATCGAAGATGGCGAGTTCCCACTGGTGGATTCGCAGCGCAACCGGGTGACGGCGAAGCAGCGCGTGGTGAGCAAGGTGACCATCTGCAAAGGAAGGCGAGTGACCGCGTGAAGATTGATCGGATTGAGTTGATTCATTGCCGTGTGCCGCTGGTGGAGCCATTCCGCATTAGTTCCGGAGCGGTTGCGGAGAAGGACGGCATTGTCGTTCGCGTGGTCACGGACGTCGGTGTCGGCCATGGGGAGTCGTCGCCGATGACGGGCGCGTTCTATGGGGCCGATACGCCGGAAAGCTGCTGGAAGGAGCTGAGCGAATCGCTGGCGCCGGCCATGGTAGGCGCCGGCTTCACGAACGTGCTGGATGCCGCCGCGCACGTGGGCACGCTGGCGGCAAGTAACTTCTCACGCACGGGATTGGAGACGGCCTTCTGGGACATCGAGGCGCAGCGCCAGGGCAAGCCGCTGTATGAACTGCTGGGCGGCAGCAAGGTGGACGTGCCTTCGGGATTGGCGGTCGGCCTCTATGACGATGTGAAGGATCTGCTGCGGGCGATCGAGCGTTATCGCCCCGATGGCTACAAGCGATTCAAGATCAAGATCGAGCGCGGGCGTGATGTGGAGTTG
Organism: Bryobacterales bacterium; assembly: GCA_016789745.1. GTDB lineage: Bacteria > Acidobacteriota > Terriglobia > Bryobacterales > Bryobacteraceae > CADEFT01. Next base: position 24,786 of record JAEUQF010000447.1, on the reverse strand, counting down.
GTCAAAGCCGTGCGCCAGGAGTTCGGCGATATCCCGCTTTATGTGGATGCCAACTGCGCCTACGACCTGACGGACCTTGAAATATTCCGCCGGCTGGACGAATTCAACCTGATGATGTTCGAACAGCCGTTCGCTGGCGGCGCCTTGAAAGAGCTGGCTGTACTGCAATCGCAGGTGCGCACGCCGGTGTGTCTGGATGAAAGCCTGGAGTCGGTGGAAGATACCGCGGAGGCTATCCGGCTGGGCAGTTTCAGAATCGGCAACATCAAGATCCAACGCGTCGGTGGCTTTGGCAATGCTCTGAAGATTCACGATATGTGCCAGGCCGCGGGCATTCCCGTTTGGATGGGCACAATGCCGGAGTTAGGTGTAGGTTGCGTGCAGGGCCTGCATATGGCGACGCTGCCCAACTGCAAGTTCCCCACGGATGTGGAGGCCAGCACGCGCTGGTTCCGAGATGACATCATCGCCCCGTTCCTGGAGGTTCGCGACGGCATCCTGAACCTGCCCGACACGCCGGGGCTGGGCTTCACGGTGGATGACGCGAAGCTGGATAAGTACGTAGTCGCTCGACAGAGCTTTGGAGGTTAGTGCATGAAGCTCACGCGCCGTAGCATTCTTCCCTTGCTGGCCGCAGGGCTGGCGCCCGCCAAGCAGCGGTTGCTCATCGACACGCATCTGGAAGTGTGGACGCTGGACCCCAAGTTCCCCTTTGCGCACCCGGAACGGCCCAACCTGACGGTGAAGGAACCGGCGCCGATTGAGAACCAGGTGCAGCAGATGAAGGACTTCGGTTTGAAGTATGCGGTGCTGATCAACCCGCGCTACTTCGGGTGGGATAACCGCTACATCAGTTACAGCCTGCATAAGTACCCGAAGTTATTCGTGGCCCACGGACTGGTGAATCCGGAAGATCCGAAGGTGGCCGAGCGTTTGCGGTACTGGGTGAAGGAGCATGGCTTCCAGGGCATGCGCTTCAGCCCCATTTATCATCCGAAGTCGACGTGGCTGAACTCGAAGGAACACTATCCGCTGTGGAAAGAGGCGGAGAAACTTGGTGCGGTGTTCAACTATTACATCCTGCCGCACCAGATGCCGATGCTGGAGGAGATGGCGGGGCGTTTCCCGGGCGTGAAGATCGTGATTGATCATCTGGGCAAGCCGGATCTGAAACAGCCGGATCCGTGGCCTGAATTCAAGAAGATGTTCGCGTTGAAGAAGTTCCCGCAGGTGTGGGTAAGCGCGTCGGAGCCTTACGAGTTATCGCTCACGAAGGAATATCCCTACAAGGACACGATCCCGTACTTCAAGGCGACTTACGAGGAGTTCGGCGGCAAGCAACTGATCTGGGGAACCGGCTATCCACGCCCGCGTTGGGAATTGCCGATGGATAAGGAACTGGAGTTCATTGACAAGTACCTGGAATTCTACACAGCGCGCGACCGCGAGTTGCTGCTGGGCGAGAACGCGTTGCGGATCTGGAACTTTCCGAAGCAGTAGCTAGTCGCGACGGGAGAAGATACAACCGCCGTCGGGCCCGCACGTGACTCCGGTGCCATCGGAGAACACCGAGCCCACCATGGAGCCATCGCCGCTGGTGTGGCCGTACCAACCGCGATTGCCGGGCGTGCCGAGCGGAGTGCTGCGGTTCTGCCGGCAGAGCGCCACGAGGTTGAAACTGGCCGGTTGCCCTTCGCGGCCGCCGTTGCCCTGCGCGTCCATCCAATAGCGGCCGCGCTGCACCGTGGTGCAACGGCCCACCGCCTGCACCTCACGGCGATGCAGTTCGCGGCTATTGACGAACACGCCGGTGTCGCCGTTGGAGGCTCGCGCCGGCAGTGGGGCGCGGAACGCAAGGCCCGGAGGAATGACGCCGGCCATCGGTTCGCCCATTCGTCCCCAGAGTCCGGTCTGCGCGTCATACCAATAGGAGCCAGCCTCTACCTTGCTTCCGTACCGTTTTTCCAACAGTGCGATCTGCTGCTGTTCAGCGGGGCTGAGGGATTTTCCGTTGATCAGCACAGCAGACTGCGCGGTGGCGGCAGAAGCGAAAGCAAGGTAGAGGGTAACGATGCGCATCGGTGGCTCTGCAGGGGAACGCGGAATCGCGTGGCGGATTCCATCACGTCATATACTGGAAGGCGCCATGCGAAAGAAAAGCCTGTTCCTGGTTGTGTGTGCGCTCTCCACGCTGCTTGCCATTGAAGTGCCCTCGAAAGAAGATCAGATTGCCGCGTCGATTCTGGCGGCCCCGAAAGAACGCCGCGCGGGCGCGACGGTGCTGGGGTACAACAGCGACGGAAAAGTAGTGACGTTGCGCGAAGGCAACAACGACCTGATCTGCCTGGCGGACGATCCGGCGGTCAAGGGGTTCAGCGTCGCCTGCTATCACAAGGATCTGGAACCCTTCATGGCGCGCGGGCGTGAGCTGAACGCTTCCAGCAAGGGCAAGGCGCGGCATGAGCAGCGCTGGAAGGAAGTGGATGAAGGCAAGGTGAAGATGCCGCGCGAACCGCGCATGCTGTATGTGTTGGACGGCAAGGGTTTCGACTCGGCCAAAGGCGAGGTCATCGACTCTTACCTGCGCTGGGTGGTTTACACGCCGTACGCGACGCCGGAAAGCACGGGCCTATCCACCACGTCCGGGACGGCTCCCTGGCTGATGTATCCGGGCACGGCCGGCGCGCACATCATGATCAGCCCGCCGCGGACAACCAAGTAACTAACGACGTACCAGTTGTTTCGAAACGCGCAGGGACCAGCCGCCGATGAACGGAAAGGCGAACGAATGGCCGTGCGCGTTCATCCAGATGGCGTAGAACCAGCAGCCAACGGCGCAGATCATCACCAGCGAAAGCAGCATCATCACCAGATTCGCCAATGTCGACGGCAGCGCCATGGCTAGCAAGTCGGCCTGGATGGTAATGCCGATCAGCAGCGCCGTGGCGCAGACGCTTTGGATGATGTTGTAGCGGACACGATAGTTTCGTTTATAGGCGGGCGCCGCAAGCAGCAGGAGCGGCGACAGCACCGACAACACGTAGCACAACGCGCAGGCGGCATTCTCCGTTAAGCCGCTCATTTTTTGATTCACAGAATCTCCTCCACACTCTCTAGCGCGGAAGAGGCTTGAAATCGGTCACGCTACTTTCCAGGGCCTTTGGGAACCACCACCTGCGGTCTGGCGGGCAACACGACATCGAATTCAGGCTTCACGCCCTTGCCCGTCGCATCGACGATGCGCATCGGCTCGTAGGAGATGGGGGTGATCTTCATGGTACTCCCGTAAATCTCGACCAGCAGAAACTGATGCTGCGGCGCCCAGGCGGCGATATGCGCGTCTTTCATGGATGCCCGCACATCTCCCTCTCGCAGTTGTCCGCCGGAGCCTGTGATCACGTAGAGGATCTGCCTGGTTGCGGCGTTGGCTTCACTGACCTGGAAGTTGTGTTCATGACCCGTGAACACCACACGCACGCCGTTGTCTTCGAACAGCTTCACGAAGTGCTGCAGCGCCTTTAGGGAAGCTCCGTGGCGGGGACCTGCGTTATAGATGGGGTGGTGGAAGAACGGGATCTTCCAGGGCGCTCGAGATGCCTGTAGCTGCTGGCGCAGCCAGCGGTGCTGTTCACTGCCGGGGGCAAAGGCCGCCTTTCGCGAACCGGACTCCGAGTTCATGCTGCTGTCGAGCGCGAAGCAGTCAAGCAACCCGCCGTACGAGAGCTGGTAATAGCGGGCCGGCTTGCCACCAGGAAAGAAGAGATTGTCCAGATATACTTCCAGGTCACCGCGCTGTTCCGACTCATTGCCGTCGTGATTGCCCAGCGAGGCGTAGAACGGCACGCGGCGTAGCACGTCCCTATAGGGCTCAAAGAACTTGGGGCCCCAGTCGCGGTCGGAATCGCCGGAGTTGCGGCTGAACGGGCCCAGCGCTGTCTGGGCATAGATGTTGTCGCCGGTGGTAAGGACAAAGCGGATGGGGTTGTCACTGGAGAGACGGCGCTCCAACTCTTTCTTCATTTCCGCGGCAATTCGATACTGTGGTTTCTCGCCGGTGCCCCAATCGCCAATGACGAAGAAAGCCACACGGTCTGCCTTCTCCGCATTGGTGCGCACGGTGCCTTTGCCGATGGTGCTGCCATTGAGAATGACTTCATAAGGATAGGAAGTATCGGGCCTCAGGCCGGAGATGGTGGCCCAACTCTCGTTGGTTTCGGCGCGCCGGTCGCCCACTTGCACACGCGCTCTGCCGTGCGATTTGGAACCGCGCCCGATGGTATTACCGCCACCATCGGTATGACCCCAGGCCAATACCACCGCATGCGTTTCGATATGTCCAACGTAAACATGAAAGGATTGCTGGGCGGCGAGTATGCCGCAAAAGAAAAACAGCGATCCAACGGCCGGGAATTTCCCCATAGGCCTATTAGATCGCTGTTTTGCGGTTCCGGTTGCGGTTAGCGGCCTTTAGAAGAGTACTTTCAGGCCAAACTGGATCTGACGGGGATCGCCGGCGCTGGTGATACGGCCCAGGCTGGCAGCCACGGAGATGTTCGAACCAGGATTACCGAAGTTGGCATGGTTCGGGAAGTTGAAGAACTCGGCACGGAACTGCGTGCGAACCCGTTCATTGATCGCTGTGTCCTTGATAAAGCTGACGTCGAACACGATGTCGCCGGGGCCGAACAGCAGGTTGCGGGCGGAGTTGCCGAAGGTGAACGGAGCCGGGGCGGTATAGCCCGACGCGTCGAACCAGCGGCTGAGCGAGCGCTCGCCGCGGGAGAGGTTGCCCACGCGGCTGACGTCGGCACGGTTGGCATACCAGCCGGGCTGCGTGGCGTTGAAGGTAACCGAGAAGGGCTGGCCGGTGCGCAGATAGGTGATGCCGGCAAAGCCCCAACCGCCGAAGATCTTGCCGGAGACGCCGCCTGCGTTCAGGAAGCGCTTGCCTGGGCCGAAGGGCAGTTCATAGTTGTACGCCGCGCTGAAGATGTGGCGGCGGACCTGGTCAGAATTGCCGCGGTCGTTGGAGGTGTTGTAGGGGTTCTGCGGACCGCCAACGATGGGCGTGTTGTCGAGCGAGCGGTTCCAGGAGTATTCGAGCTGCACGCTCATGCCGTTGGAGTAACGCTTGATACCTTCAATCTGCAACTGGTGCAGCGTGGAATCGCCGGCGCCCTTCAGCATAAGGATGTCGGCCCAGGGCTGGAAGGGGCGGTTGCCCTGGATGGTGCCGAGACGCTGCTGGGCGGGCAGGTTGACGTTGTAGTTGTAGAACGGCAGGTGCGTGGTGTGGTTGCCGACGTAGGAGGCGCGGACGCCGAAGTTGGCCACCAGTTCGCGTTCGAACGTGAAGTTCCACTGGTGCGACGCGCTGTTGCGGATATTGTTCTCGACGATGGTGATGCCAGGATTCGGCGAGATGGCGCCGCCGCCCGGGAAGGGATTCGCCAACGTCAGAGAAGGCGTCCGGCCGGGGGTGGATTCAAAGGTTTCCGCGAGTTGGAAGGGCGGGTTGGAGAAGCCCATCTGACGGAAGCCGATGAAGACCGGCAGGAAGTTGTAGTAGAGCCCGTAACCGCCGCGGATAACGGTCTTGTTGCCGGAGAACGGACGGAAGGCGAAGCCGACGCGCGGAGCGAAGTTGTTCGTGTCCGCCTGCAAGATCGAGTAGTTCTCATCCAGGCGGATGGGGTAAGCCTGCAGCAGGCGCTGCTGGGCCTGCGGCGGCACCTGCGAACGGGGAATCACAAGCTGGCCGGTGGCGAAGTCGAAGTTGGCCTGGGCGCGGTCGCGTTCCTTCCAGGTGGTCTGCAGCATGTAGCGGACGCCGTAGCTGAGGGTGAGTTTGCTGTTCACCTGCCAGTCATCCTGGACGTAGGCGCTGTAGCGCGTGTTGTAGAACAGGTTCACCGCGGTGGGGGTGGAGCGGTAAGTGAAGTTCGCATAGCCCAGCAGGAAGTCGGCGAAGCCATGCGCCGGCTGAGCAGCGCCCGTGCCGTCGTTGGTGAAGCGGCCGTTGAAGTCGAAGCGGCCAAGCGCGGCGTTGTTCGCCACGCCGGTGCCGAGACCGAAGGCGCCCGGGGGCGAGGACATGCGATGGTTGCCGAAGTCGATACCTGTCTTGATGGTGTGGCGGCCGCGGATCCAGGTCAGGTTGTCGATGATCTGGCGGGTGTACTGCTTGCCGCGCTCGCTCCCACCGTAGTCGCCGATGGAAACGTGACCCAGAATGTTGGCCGTCGGCAGGCCCCCGACGGGAACCTGGTAGAGGGTGGGGAACAGGCTGCGGGGATCGAAGTCGCGGTTCATGCCCTGACGCACCGGGCCGTGATAGGTGTAGCCCAGACGCAGTTCGTTGAGCACGGTCGGTTTGATGTTGCGGGTCCAGGTGAAGTTGCCGACGCGCGTGTCATTGCCGCCGTTCTCCCAAGAGCCGTAGCCTTCCGGATAGGCCTGCGCGACGAAGTAAGGATTCGCCAGCGAGATGTTGCCGGTGAACGAAAGGCTGTCGCTCTGCGTCAGCCGGTGATCGAGGCGCACGAAGTAGCGCTTGATATCGGAGTCGTTCTTGATGTTGGTGATGTGGTTGTTCAGGGTGCCGGCCGCGCCCTGGCCGGGCGTGTTGGGCAGCGCGACGCGATTGATCAGCGCCGTGGCACGCGAGTCGATGCGGTTGGCGGGGATCTGGTTATTCGGGAACGGAGCGCCGGTGAGCGGGTCGATGATGGTGTTCAACCCGGCGAAGTTGCCGGAGCGCATGGCCGCCGTCGCGACGCTCATGGTGAACGTACGAGGGGAGCGCTCCGTCAAGCCTTCGTAACCGCCGAAGAAGAAGGTGCGGTTCTTGACGATGGGGCCGCCGATCATACCGCCGAACTCATTGCGGTTGAAGGGAGGATTGGTCAGCGCGAAGAAGTTCCGCGCGGCGGTGGCCTTGTTGCGGTTGAAGTAGAACAGCGTGCCGTGATATTCGTTCGTGCCGGATTTGGTGGAAATGGTCACCGATGCGGCACCTTCGAATTCGGCCTTCTGGCTGTTGGAGTCCATCTTGAACTCGCTGACGGCGTCGACGCTGGGCAGCGTGGACATGCCGTGGCGGAACGAGTAGGCGCCGCCGCCGTTGCCCGGATCGTTGAAAGCGACACCGTCCACGTTAAACGACATGCCGCCCCAATAGGAACTGCCGGCGACACGGGGGTTGGACGCGCTATCGGTGGTGACACCCGCCGAGATGCGGATGAGGCGATCGAGGAAGCGCCCGTTCAACGGCATGGTGGTGATTTGCTGCGACTGCATGACGTTGCCGATGGTGGCGTTTTCGGTGTTCAGTACGGGGGGCGCGCCAGTGATCTCGACGGTCTGCTGCACGGCGCCAACTTCCAAGGTGAAGTCCTGGCGAAGCGAGCGGCCCGCCAGCAGTGTTAGTCCTTTGACGGCATTGGTGCGGAAGCCTTGGGCCTCAACGCGAACCGTGTAGGTGCCGCCGGGCAGGCCGGGCAGGACATAATCGCCATCGGTGGTGGATTGGGTCTTGACCTCAATCCCGGTACCTTCGTTGACGACGCTAATTGCGGCTCCCGGCACGGCGGCGCCTGAAGCGTCGCGAAGGGAGCCAACAATGTTACCAGTAACGTTTTGCGACCACACGGGTGTGTGGAGCAGGAATGCGCAAGTTAGGGCTAAAGCGAGATTTCTCATAGCACCTCCAGATGTGTAGCAGTATAACTGTTTCATTACAGGGACTGCGGCTTTTCGTCCAGCCTTGTGTATGCTTGGAGGCGATGTTCCGGCTTTTTACACTATTATCTGGGGCCGTCCTAGCGCCGCTGTTGGCGCAGGCTCCCTATCGATACGTCATTGCAGAGCAGGGCGTTACGCTGTCGCTGGAGGCTTCGCTCGATGGTGGCTTGGGAACTGGCGCGACGGTGGAGTGGCGACGGAATGGCAACAGCATCGTAGCTACCGTCCGAAATAGCGGACGGAATCCGGTGCATCTGGGCAAGCTGCGAATGGCCAACGGTACGGGGGTGCCGGGGGACCGGGCCTTGGTGATGTCGGGCTGGCAATTGCCGTCCCTGGTGCAGTCCACCAAAGGGCGGCTGGTCTCGAAGATGTTGCTGCAGCTTTGGGATCGGTCGACGCGGAAGGCCGTGCAGTTCGGCTTTGTGACGTTTGACCGGGCGAACACGGAGATCGAGTTTGAGAATGGGCGAGTGTCGGCGTATTGCGATTTCGAGGGCTACACGCTGGCGCCCGGGGCTTCGGTGGAAAGCGAGCGTCTGCGAATCGCGGTCTTTGACGATCCGGTGGAAGGGCTCCGGCAATGGGGCGATGCGGCGGCTGCGATCTACAAACCGCGGATCTGGCCGAAGAATCCGGCGGGGTGGGTAGGTTGGTCGTGGGTGGACCCGTTCCATGTGGAGCGCTATGAAGATGTGGTGCGGCGCAACGCAGCGGCAATTCGCAAGCGGCTGCCGGAAGCGGAAATCGACTACATCTGGATCTCCTTGGGCAACCTGCGCGACCGGGAACCGGGCAACTGGTTTGAGTGGAACACGGCGTTGCTGCCGAGCGGTCCGCAGAAGCTGGTGGCGGACCTGCGAGGGATGGGCTACAAGCTGGGTTTGTGGGCGGGTGTGTTCTGGATGAGTTCGCGATTGACCGAACGGGTGGCTGAGTTGCGCGAGACGTTTCTATTGAAGGACGGCAAGCCGATGACGGTGCCGCACAGGGAACTGGGGGCGCAGTACATTCTGGATCCGACGCATCCGAAGGCGCAGGCGTGGTTTGAGAAGGTATTCACTACGTGGCGGGATTGGGGCATTCGTTACTACATGCTGGATTTTGTCTATTCGGTGTCGGGGTCGACGCCGGGGACGTATCGCGCCGACGGCTATTTCAACAAGGCGCTCATCCCAGGCCCGGAGGCGTTTCGGGAGGCGATGAAGGTAATTCGCAAAGCGACGGGAGACGACACGTACCTGCTGGTGAGCACGGGCCCAACGTTTCAGACGGCGGGAACAGTGGATGCGGTGCGGGCCGGGACTGACTACGGGGAGGGGCGGCCACTGGACGGGCCGGGGAAGGGCTTCTATCCGGCGACGTTCGTTATCAATCGCTCTGACTATTGGACCAGCCATCTGCGCGCCACCAGTGCGTGGGCGACGCATTTCTTTGCGCATCGCAAGCTGTTTCTCTCGGATTCGGGGAACGTGTTCACGATCGACAAGCCAGTGCCGCGGAACGATGCGCAGATCACGGCGACGATCTTCGGGTTGAACGGAAGTCCGCTAATGATCGGCGACGATGTATCGCGCATGAGTGAGGAGCGGCTGGCGATGCTGCGGCAGCAGTTCCCGCGACTGCCGGAAGCCGGCGAGCCGCTGGACCTGTTCGATGCGGTGGATCCGGATTATCCGAAGATCTTTCGTTTGGCGGTGAAGACGGGGTGGGACAAGTGGGACCTGATCGCGGTATTCAACTACGGCACGGAGCCGCTGACGCGCGAGGTGCCGGCAAACGGCGTGGTATGGGATTTCTGGAATGAGCGCTACGTGGGGCGGGCGGAGGCCGCGTACCGCGTGACGGTGCCGGCAGGATCGGTGAAGTTGCTGCGTGTCGCGCCGGCGCGTCCGCATCCGTGGGTCCTGTCTACCGACATCCACATCCGGCAGGGCCAGGCGGAACTCACAGACGTGGCGTGGGATGAGGGAAACCGCGAACTGCGCTGGACGGCGAATCGCGCCGGCAACGTCTATGTGATCGTGCCGAAGGGCCTGCGCCTGGCAGACCCCTCGGGGTTGTGGATTGCGAAGGATGGCGGCGATCAGTCGTTGATCGTGCGGGTGGACGCTAGCGCCGGACCGCACACGTTGCGATTTGCGCCGCTGCCCTAGACGAGCAGGCCGCGGAAAAACATCTCTGGGCCGCCGATGAACGCCGATGAACGCAGATAAGCTCTTTGTTTTGAATCGGCGTTTGTCGGCGCTAATCGGCGGCTAAGTCCGATACGGGGCTTTTTCAGCGCTCTGCCCTAGAACTCGATCCGCGCGACGATCTGGATGAAGCGCGAGCTCTTGGCGCTGGTAATCAGGCCGAAGCCGGGCGAGTTGAACACGGCCTGCCCGCGCGCATCGGCCTGCACGCTGAGGCCGGTGTTCGGGGCGTTGAAGTTGGTGCGGTTGAGGAAGTTGAAGGCCTCGCCACGCAGTTCAAAGCGGAGCCGTTCGCGAATGGGAAACGTACGGGCAACGGAGAGGTCGATATTGAACTCGCCGGGCTCGCGCACGGTGTTGCGGCCGAGTGTGCCGATGGTTGCCGGCAGAACACGAACGCGGTTGTTGGCAGGGCCGGTCCAGAAGGGGCCGGACGGCGCGAAGGGGAAGTTGGAACTGGTGGGCGACATGAGGTAGCGGACGCCGGTGCCTTCGGGCGTGTAGCTGCCGGTTTTAGCGTCCATACTGCTGCCGATGAGGTGCGGGCGCTGCTGGTTAGCGCCGGGCCAGAGGTTGTTCTGGGTGATGGTGTCGGGCAGACCGGTGCGGGCGATGATGATGGGGCTGATGGTGAAGTTGCGCAGCCAGACGGGGCCGCTGGTTTTATACTGCACGGACGCGGCAAACAGATGGGTGCGGTCGAGCGAGCTGACGGCACGATCGAGGTTGCGGAAGAAGGTAGGGAAGTAGCCGCTGTCCAGACCGTTTGGCTGAGAGAAGGCGAACAGGCCGGTGCCATCGTCGATCGACTTCGACAGAGTGTAGGTAGCCTGCCAACCGAAGCTACGGGTGAACTGGCGCACGGCCTTCAACTGCAGGGAGTGATAGCTGGAGGTGCCGGCGTGGACGAAAGCATTGTTGTTGCCAAGCGTGGGGATGCGACGGGCGCGCTGGTTTTCGATGGCCGAACCGAGGCGGGCGAGTTCGTCGCCACGCTCGAAGGGAATCGGGTTGAAGCTGAGGCTGAGCGGCAGGTTCAGCCCGCGGGTGCCGACGTAGCTGACGTCGACAATGGTGCCGCGCGCCAGTTCGCGCTGGATGCCGAAGTTCCACTGGAGCGACTTGGGCATGGGGTTAATCTCGCCGAACTGCGCGCTGGCGTTGAGGGGATTGGCTTCGGTGGCGACACGTTCCACTAGGAAGGGGTCATTGAAATCCTGGACGGCCGTGAGGGGCATGCCGTCGGCCAGGCGAAACGGCTGGGCGATGCCGACGCCGAGGTCGGGGAACTGCTGGGCCACGGTGAAGCCGGGATACAGAACGATGCCGCCGAGGTTGGAGAAGATCTGGCTATAGAAACTACCGAAGGCGGAGCGGATGACGGTCCTGTCATCCAAGCTGTAGGCCAAGCCAATGCGGGGGGCGAAGTTGAACCTTGCGGGCTTCAGGCCGAGCGCGCGATCGGAGTTCTTGTTGGCCACCAGCAGACGTCCGGTGACAGTGTCGACGCGGGAATAGATGTCGTTCGACATGGTCATAGGGCCTTCATACTCGTGGCGCACGCCGAGGTTCAGCGTGAGGCGGCGCGACACCTTCCAATCGTCCTGGATGAAGGTGCCGGTATTGGCATTGCGGCGTCCGGTGATGGGCTGGGGAAGGTCGTAGTTGGAGGACTGCACGTAGCCCTGCAGGAAGTCGGCAAGGGCATGCACGGGGTTGCCGCCCACGCGCTGCTGCGAACTGAGTTCGCCGTTGAAGTTGTACACGCCGGCATAGGCGCCGCCGGGGTTGAAGACGTTGAACTGGTTCTTGCGTAGTTGGAAGCCGCCCTTGATGGTGTGGTTGCCGCGGGTCCAGGTGAGCGAGAAGGACGCCTGGTAGTTGTTGTCGATCTGGCGGCGGTAGGTGTTGTCGTTGATGCCGAGCGTAGCCCAATTGTTGATGGCGAAGCGCGGCGCGGCGTTGAACGACGAGCGCTGGATGCCGAACACATCGCGGACGTTGATGCCCAGCGTGGGCGGGTCGATGGACGGGTTGTTGCGCTGGAAGCCGAGCCAGGCTTCGCTGATCAGCGTGGGCGACCAGATGTGCGTCCAGGAGGTGGATGCCTGGTAGCCGGTGGTAAGCGAATCGCCAACGTTGTTGTTTAGCGGGCCGGGGATGAATGCGGCCGAAGGTGAGGTTACCTTGAACGTGCTGTAGCGGCCGAAGATGCGGGCCTTGGTACCGATGTTGTGATCGCCGCGCAGGGTGTACTGGTCGTCGGTGGTGCCGACGGAGCCTGCGTTGAGGAAGTTGTTGATGACGCGGCCGTTGGCGTTATCGGGCGAGCCGGGGGAATTGGGCGAGGGCAGCAGCGCCATGATCTTCTGCGCGGCGGGATCCAGGCGGTTGGCCGGGATGCGGTTGCCTGGGAACGGGGCATTGTTCACCGTGTCGAATACGATGATGGGGCTGGCGGAGAAGTCGCCGGTACGGAAGGCGGCGGTGGGAATCGTCGACTGGTTGTTGAAGGGAGCCTGGCGGCGAAGCCCTTCGTAGTTGAAGAAGAAGAAGGTGCGGTTGCGGCCATCGTAGAGCTTTGGGATAAACACGGGGCCGCCGAGTTTGCCGCCGAACTGGTTGTAGCGGTCGGTCTGGCGGTTCTGGCCGCGGAGGTTGTTGAAGAAGTTGTTGGCGTTCAGCTTCTCGTTACGGAAGTATTCGTAGAGGCTGCCGTGCAACTGGTTGGTACCGGAGTCGGTGATAACGCTGATGAAGCCGCCGGAGGTGCGGCCGTACTCGGCGGTATAGCCGGACGTCAGCACGCGGAACTCGCGGATGGCTTCGGTGGACGGGACGCGCTGCACGCCGCCGGTGGAGCCGGACACGACGCTGACGCCGTCCACGGCGAACTCACTATTCAAGGTGCGCGAGCCGTTGATGGATAGCTGCGACGCGTTCACGCCGGTGGCGGCGCCGCCCGACGATACACCGCCGACCAGGGTGAGCAGGTTGAAGATGTTGCGGTTGGGCATGGGCAGGTCGCGGACCTGCGACGTGTTGATGATGGAGCCCACCGATGAGGACTCGGATTCCAATTGGCCCAAGCCCTCGCCGACCACGGTGATGGTCTCGGCAACCTCACCGGGTTGCAGCGTGACATCGACGCGGGCGCGCTGGTCGACTTGCAGCCGGATACCTTGCACCTCGGCGCGCTTGAAACCAGCGGCTTCGACGCGCAAGCGGTAAGCGCCTACTGGCAGCGCAGGAGCCGAATAGACGCCCGAATCATTCGTTTTTCCCTGGGAAGCCACGACGCCGGTTTCGGCGTTGGCGATGCTGAATGTGGCATTCGGGACAACCGCGCCCGAGGTGTCGGTGACGGTGCCGGATAAGGATGCATTGATCTCCTGGGCGCGAAGGCTGGAAACCAGCAGACATACGAGGACTAACTGGCGAAACATAACTTGACCCTTAAGAACAGAATATCAGAGGGTCTTGCTTCTGTTAGCCAATGGGAAGCGCGAAATCGCCTTTTCGTACATGGTTGAACAAACTATAGCCGGACTAAACGGCACCGCTTGGGAATCCAGCGAATGCAGTCGATTGAGATGAATGACGTAACGAGAGAGTTAGTGAAGTAACTGAGTGGCCGGCTTGTCGGGCTGGGTTACTCCGGCTTTTTCCCTTCTGGCGAGGCGACCAGTTTGCGCACCATGTCGGCGCCGAGGCCCATGCCCACGCCCATGCCGATGCCATCGACACCGAGCACGCGGACTTCGCGCGGCATGAGGCCGATCATGACGCGCTGCTTGAGGCGAGCCATGCGCAGGTCCCAGGTGGATCGCAAGCCGCTGAGGGACTGTTTCAGCGATCGGGACTTTTCGACGTTGGCCTGGAAATCGGCGATGGCGCGGCGCAGTTCGGCGAGTTTCGAATCGAGCGTGCGGCGGGCTTCCATCAACAACTGTTGCAGTTGTTCGTTGGTGGCTTCGCCGAGCGAGGTCTCCAGTCTTATGCCGGCCTGTTGGAGTTCGAGAGCTTCGTTGCGGCTTTCCAGGCGCAGTTGGCGGATGGTCTGCTCTACGGTCTTGATGGCGGCTTCGATGCGCACCGTTTTGGTCTGGACCAGCGAGTCGATTTCCTTGAGCAGTGTGCGGATCTTCTCCAGATCCTCCAGCACGGAGTTCTGCGCCTGCGGCATGTTGACGCGGATGACCTGGATGCCGCAGGTTTCCGAGAGATAGCCGTTGAGTGCGTCGATGACGTTCTGCAGATGATCGCGCCCGGTGAACTTCACGCGGGCGTCGGTGATGGAGGTGATCATGCGCAGGCTGATATAGCTGGCATAGAGAGACAAAAGCTTCATGACGCCGGAGGGCGTGGTGTTGGAGACGAACTTGCCGTGGTCGACGACGCGGAAGACGATCTGCTTGCCGAAGCCGACCATGACGTAGTCGCCGGTGAAGTTGGCATTGAAGGCGTCGACAACCTGGTCGCGGGTGGAAACGAGGTAAGGGACGAACTTGCGGATGGAGAAGAGCCAATTGCGTCCGCGATGGGCTTTTTCGGGGAGCGGCTGGCCGAACTGGCAGACGACGCCTTCGAAACCTTCGGGGATATCGACTTTGGCCTGCAGCACGTAGCCGAGCAGGAACTGCACGATAGCGCCGAGGAAGGCGAAGGCTGCGAGCCAGCTGATGGACGACGGCAACAGCACGAGCAGCAGCAGTCCGATTAACAAGGCGCCGACACCGTTGATGCTGCGGCGGTCGGCCACGTAGGTGAGGATCTCGTCCTCATTGACGCCGACGAAGCGGGCGGACCGCTCTTCCAGGCTGCGGCTGACCTGGCTGACCATGCCGCCAATGCGGTCACGAATCGCGGCCTGGAGACGGACACCGCCTGATTGCAGGTCTTCGGCGAGAGCGTCCTCCGCCGTTTCGATGAGTTCGGTGGCGGCGTTCTGGACGGTTTCCTTGAGCTTGTTCTTCATGGCTTGCCTCATGCGGATGCGTGACCTCCCAGTTCCAAGGGCCGGGCGGCGGTGGCTTTCTCTTCGAGCGCTTTGATCTGCTCTTCGATGCGTTCGGGCAGGTACTGCTCGGTGGAGATGCCGCTATGCGCCGAAACTTCGGAAAGGGCGGCGGTGATTTCGGCCATGATCCTGCCGATGTCGATGCCTTTGGCACCGCCTTCGAACTCGCCGACCAGTTTGTCCATGTCCTGCGACTGCGTGACGTCGGCCATGAGGCGGTTGAGGGCATCGTTGAGTCCGGTGTCATCCATGAGCGCCTTGACGATGTCCGCATTGGGAACGATGGCCGAGGCGGAGAGCGAGGAGGTGACGACGGAGCCGACCTTGGGCAGTACGTCATCGAGGGTGCGTTCCAGATCGGCGAGCAACTCTTCGGAAGTACGAACGGCGAGTTCGACACCGGCAAGATCGACGCTGCTGGCACGGATGCGGTCGAGCCGGGCCTGGATGCGCGTGGTGTGTGGGGTGAGCAGCGCGTGCATGGTGTTCTCCATGGCGGTGCGGCGGGCCTCAGTAAGTTTCTGCAGGTTGTCGACGGAGCGCAAGGTGTTGGTGATGGACTTGATGCCCTGGATGATTTTGCGAATCTCCAGCACGAGCATCTGGCGCGAGGAGACTTGGTTCTGGATCTCGACGGTGATCTCGTTTTCGCGAATGCCCTTGAGCATGTCGGTGGCTTGCGAGAGGCGCATGATGGCGGAGACCAGCGGCAGCGCAAGCGTATGGAGGTAGTCGTTGGTGGTCTGGTTGCCGTCTGGCACGTGGTCGACGATGGTGACGCCGTAGTCTGAGCCGAGCCGCTGGAGGGCGGGTAGGATGCTACGACGGTCGGGGCTGGGGCGATCCGTGAGTTCGAATTGGCTGACGGCGAGGTCGTCGATTTCTGAGGCCTGTTCGAGCAGCTCTACGGAAAGCTGGCCGCTGCCGATCTGGGCGAGGCGTTCGGCGCCAAGGGAAGCCTGGGGCGCGCCGTAGAGGGAGACAGGATCGATGAAGAAGCGGTTGAAGGTGCTGGCATCGACGCGCTGGATGTGGTCGCGCATGAGGGAGGTGTAGAGTTCGCGAAGTTGGCGAAGGAACTTTTCAAAGCCGCCGGCCTGGAGGAGTTTGAGGGTGTCGGAGACGCGCAGCACGAGGGTGCCACGGAATTTGAGAGTGATGTTGTCGCGGGTGTTGTTCTCGACTTCCGGCATGGGCAGGACCATGAGCTTGGTGGAGACGACGGCGTAGGGGCGGACGCGCGGATCGACGATGAGGCGCATCTCACCGGGGCGGATGGTGTCGACGATTTTGCCGTAGCGGGAGAAGTGGATCTCAGCGCCGGGGTTGCCGGTGAACAGGCCGTTCTTGACCAGCGAGTAGGCGAAGTAGAGGAGGTAGATGACGAGCCCGACGAGCCACTTCACGATGCTGAAGGCTTCCCAGGCTCGCAGTTGGACATACCAGGCGGGAGCGCCTGGATCATCGGGCAGAAAGGCGAACGGCTGCTGCCAGAGGGGGAGAAGAAGGAGGAGGAGAAGGACGAAGAGGCGGATGACGAGGGGGACGATACGAAGGGCACCGCCGGTGATGTAGCTGATGGCGATGGTGCCGCCCTGCGCGTCTGCCTTGCCGATGGCGGCAAGGGCGGCGTGGTAGCCGGCGCGGTGTTCGGAGATGCCGAGGTTGCTTTCCATGCGGAGATTCCTTTGGAAAAACGAGAGTTGGTGCGGGCGAGTTCCCTCAGGTTACACCAACTGGCGGCAGGGAGAGACACCTGGTCAAAGACACGGTAAAATCGCGGTTATGCCGGTGTCGGAGCGCATCACCGTCGACCCCACGATCCTCGCGGGCAAGCCTGTGATCCGCGCGGGACCCGTCTTGCTGTCGCGTCTATCCTCGAACTGCTGGCAGCCGGCCAGTCCGAGAGCGACATTCTCGAGAACTACCCTGGCCTGACACGCGAAGACATCCTCGCATGTCTGTCGCCAGGTATGGTGGCCACGAGTACAAGGGGCTCCCGATTCCAGCGTAGATGCGTCTCCTCGCCGACGAGAACTTTCCGAAATTGATTGTAGAGGCACTTCGGCGAGATGGCCATGACGCTCTGTGGGCTCGCTCCGATCTGGGGGGGACAAGCGACGTATTTCGGCGCGCCGAAACGACGGACCGCAGACGTCCACAGGGCAGCCGTTCGTCAAGAGACAAACGCAACGCTCTGGCCGTCACCGGTGAGTTCTAGGGAAGATGCACCGTCCTGGCTGCTGCCGCGATCCGGGGGCGCCAGGCTACCTCGCTCCACGAATAGCTGGAACGCTCCACCTTCGATTCGATAGAGACGCGACTCTACCGGCGCGGCAGAAGGGGCGCTTCGCTCGATCAGCTGCGTTGTGAAGTAGACATGCTGTCCATCGTCGGTGGTGACGATCTCCGAGAATTGGCTAAACGCCGGAACACTCAGGAGCAGCAAAGCCGCGAGTGGTCTCACGATTGCATTTTAGCGAGCCGTTTATGCCCGCTGACCACGACGATCAACCGGCGCGGTTCTTGTCGGCCCAAGCCGGTCCCGCGAACCGTCCCTTCACCACCGCGAAGTAGATCACGCCAAGGCCGAACACGACGGCAGCAAGCGTTTGCCCGGCGAGCTGATTCGGCGGCATGACCAGCACCACGGCGATGAACGTCGCATAGACAACCGCGACGACATTCACTATCCCGCCCCAGCGCCCGAGGGTCCAAACGGCTTCCTTGGTCCAGGGATCGGCGTTGCGGCGGGCGCGGTAACCGAGGGCGATTGGAATGATATAGGCCAGATACAACGACACCGTACTCAAGGAAGTGACGACCGCAACGGCTCCGGTCCAGGCCATGGCCGCCATGGTGGCGGCAACGATGCCCCAGATGGACCATGCCGGCGTGCCGTGCTTTGCGCTTACCTGTTTGAAGACGGAAGCGAACGGAATACCTTCGTCACGCGCCAGCGAGAAGACCGCGCGGGAGGCGCTGGTGACGCACGACAGCCCGCAAAACCACATCGCCATCGACACCAGGGCGGAGAGCGCGTTGCCCAACTTGGCACCGAGCGCCGTCTGCAGGATGGCGATGGCGGCGGGGATGGCATTGCCCTGCGCATCCTTGGCCTGCAACACTTCTGGCAACGAGCGAATGGCCAGGGTCAGCGTAAGCAGCAGCAGAAAGCCCGCCACGCCCGATACGGCCACCGACAGCACGACACCCCAAGGCGCGGTGCGGCGCGCATCGGAGGTCTCCTCCGCCATGTGGGCCGACGCATCGAAGCCGGTGTAGGTGAAGTGCGCCTGCAGCAGTCCCAGGAGGAAGGCCCAGGCATAGGGTTGCCGGCCGTTGCTGTTCACCGCCGTCAGCAGGAAGGACGATGGCTGCGTGGGCGCCAGGGCGAAGACGCAGCCGACGATGAGCAATACCCCGATGATGTGTACCGTCACGCTGAGGTCATTCAGCATGGCCACCAGTTTCACGCCCCAATGGTTCAACGCGCCCTGCACCACCAGCGTGAAGGCGAACATCAGGAACACATTGAAGTGGCTGGCGGGCAAGTTCAGAAACGGCAGCACGAACTGCGCGCAGCTATAGTTGATTCCGGCCTGGCATGCCACCAGTCCAATGATGTTGAGCCAGGCCACGAACCATCCCCATCCCGGGCCGCCGAGGGCCGCCGCCCAGTGATACATGGCGCCGCTGGTGGGGTAGGCGGAACACAACTCGGCCATGCTGGACGCCATCAGCAGTGTGAAGAACGTGGCGATGGGCCAGCCGAGAGTCATCTGCAACGGCCCGCCCATTTCCAGGCCATAGCCGTAGAGCGTGACCGCGCCGGTCAGGATCGAGATGATGGAGAACGAGATGGCGAAATTCGAGAACCCGCCCATCTGGCGGAAGAGTTCCTGGGCGTAGCCGAACCGACGGAGGTCCTGCTCGTCGCGAGAGACTATGCGAGCACCTCGGAAATGACGCGGCCGCCGATATCCGTCAGTTTCTTGTAACGGCCGGCATGAAGGAACGTGAGGCGATTCTGGTTGAGACCGAGCAAGTGAAGCAGTGTAGCATGCACGTCGCGAACCGGAACCTCTTCGCCAGCGGCACGCACGGAAAGCTCATCAGTATCGCCGAACGTGACACCCTTCTTGATGCCGCCACCGGCCATCCAAACTACCAGTCCGTACTGGTTGTGATCGCGGCCCGGCTTGTCGGTGGTGAGGTTGTTGTCGAACGGTGTGCGGCCCATTTCGGAAGCCCACACCACCAGCGTGTCGTCCAGCATGCCGCGGGATTTCAGATCCTTCAACAGGCCGGCAACCGGCTTATCGACTTCCTTGCAGTGCACGGGAATGCGTTCGCCGATGTTGCCATGGTCATCCCAGCGGTCGCCACCGGCGCCATGCAGCACCTTCACGAAACGCACGCCGCGCTCCACCATGCGGCGGGCCAGCAGGCACTGGCGCCCAAACGGTTCGCTGACGGCGTCATCCAGGCCGTACATCTTCTTGGTCGCTTCGCTTTCGCCGCTGAGGTCGACCAACTCCGGCGCCTTGGCTTGCATGCGAAAGGCGAGTTCGAACGACGCGATACGGGCGTCGAGTTCGCTGGTATTTGTCCGCTGGTCGCGATGCTTCGCGTTTAGCCAGTTCAGCAGATCGAGTTCCTTACGCTGCGCCTCGCCGGTGGTACCGGGGCGCGGGTGCAGATCGACGATGGGCGTGGAGCCGTTGCGGAACAGCGTGCCCTGATAGGCGGCGGGGAGGAAACCGTTGCCCCACACGCCTGCGCCGCCGATGGTCGCGCCGCGTCGGTCGCCCATGACGATAAAGCCCGGCAGATCGCGATTCTCACTGCCCAGTCCGTAGGTGACCCAGGCACCGATGGACGCGCTGCCCGGGAACTGATTGCCGGTGAGCGTGTGATACACCGCGGGGCCGTGATTGTTGTTGTCCACCTTTACGCCATGCAGGAAGGCCATGTCGTCGACGCAGGTGGCGAGTTCGGGGAGCAGGCCCGAGACCCACTTGCCGCACTGCCCGTGCTGTTTGAAGGCTGCTACGGGTGGGATGATGCGGTTGGGTGCGGCGGAGAACGTGGCGATCTCGCCCACGGTGCGATCCGCCTTCGGCATCTGCTGCCCAGCTAGTTTCGTCAGCAGCGGCTTGTGTTCGAAGGTATCCATCTGGCTGACGCCGCCTTCCATGAAGACGAAGATGCAGCGCTTGGCTTTGGCGAAGTGATGCTGCGGTTTCACCAGCAGCGGGTCAGCCGATTTGGTAGCTGCCTGCGCGTCGTTGGCAAGCATGTCGAGTAAAGCCAAACCGCCCAGCCCGAGATAGGAATCGAATAGGAAATTTCGTCTGTTCATCTTGCTTTACTCCACGTACGCGAACTCATTCGAACTGAGAAGAATGCGGGCAATGGCCTCCATGGGCTGCCCGGAAGCATCGAACTGCTGCAACTCGTCGGCCGATGGCGGCCGGCTCAAGGCTAGGGTGAAGGCCCGCTCGATCTGCGCCTTGCGGGACGCTTCACCGGCCTCCTGCGCCGCACGTTTGGCCAGGTGCGCCGCTTCTTCATGCAGCAACTCGCCATTCATCAATTGCAGGGCCTGCAGCGGCGTGGTGGTGCGGCTACGGCGATCGCAGCTTTCGCTGAACACAATGGCATCGAAGGCGGCCATCATCGGTAGCGGCAGGGATCGGCGCTGAAAGATGTACACCGAACGGCGATGCTCGTCTTCGGGCTTGTCATTCGGCTCCCACATCTGGCCGCCGGTGCGTCCGTAGCGGGCGAAGTCGGCTAGGTCCGCCGGCAGGGGCGGGAAGACGCTGGGGCCGCCCATCGCCAGGTTCAGGCGCCCGCTGGCGTAGAGGATGCTGTCGCGGATGGCTTCGGCCTCCAGGCGGCGGCGATTGTAGCGGGAGATGAGCTTGTTGTCGGGGTCCGACGCTGCCTTGGCATCAGGGTTGTCGCTCGCCTGCTGGTAGGTGTTGGACAGCAGGATGGTCTTGTGGAGCGACTTGATGTTCCAGCCGGTCTCCATGAACTCCGCGGCCAGCCAGTCCAGCAGTTCGGGATGGGTGGGCTTTTCGCCATTGCGTCCAAAGTCACTGGGGGTGGCGACAATGCCGGTGCCGAAGTGGAACTGCCAGATACGATTCGCCATCACACGCGCGGTGAGCGGGTTTTCCTTGCTGGCAATCCAACGGGCGAGCGTGATGCGATGGCCGCGGGTGGGGAACTGGCGGTAACGGTCGGTTTCCAGAGTGGCGGCGTTTTCCTTGCCGGTCAGCATGGTGGGGAAGCCGGGCTCCACGGCCTCCATGGGCTGGTTGTAATCGCCGCGCTTCAGGACGCGGATGGGCGCGATGTAGGGACCGCTGGGCGGACCGGCGACGTTGGTCACGGCCAGCACCTGGTTGCTCCAACGGCCGACACGGCGTTGGAGAATCTCCAGTTTGCCGGACAGTTCGGCATAGCGATTCTTTTCGGCTTCGCTGAAGATGGACTTGCCGGAATAGGGCGCCATGGCTTCGCGCCGCACGTCTTCCTTGCCGAGGGCCTCAAAGCGCAGACCGGGATCGACGCCGCCCTTGGTGTAGGCGATGTTCAGCTTTTCCAGCAGACCCTTTTCGAAGGCGTTCAGCTTGTCCTGCTCTTCGGCGTCGCCGGTGCGGTCGGCGTCTTCGAGCAACTGCGCATGCTGCTCGCGTTCGGCTTCGCTGAAGATGCGGAGCGGTTTGCGCTTCATCTCCAGGCGGAGGTCGGCTTTGGTGTATTCCTTGCCGCTGGCCGCCCGTTCCTTGCGGGCTGCGACCAACTTCTTCAGCAGCACCTGCTCCATCGCGTCCAGTTCTTTCTTCTCCGGACCCGACTTCAGTTGTTCCTGATACTTCTTCACCTGGGCTTCGGCATGTTCGGCCTGGGCGGGATCCTTGAACGGCACGGGCACGCTGCCGGCGGCCTGGGTGGCATTGAAGAAGGCCTGGAGGCGATAGAAATCCTTCTGGGGAATGGGGTCGTACTTGTGGTCATGACAGCGCGCGCAGCCTACGGTGAGGCCGAGAAACACGCTGGATACGGACGTGGTGACTTCGCTCAGGTAGTTGTTGCGAACCTCGGCGGCCACCAGGTTCGAGCGGTCCCAGGGCGCCACGCGGAGGAAGCCGGTAGGAATGAGGCCCTGCACATCGGGGGCGTAGTTGTTGCGCGTTTTGCTGTGTTCGTCGCCGCCGGCGATCTGTAGCAGCACGAAGCGGTCATACGGCATGTTGTTGTTGAAGGCGTCGATGACCCAGTCGCGATAGCGCCAGACGTTGCCGATGGCGCCGTCGCCTTCCAGGCCGGAGGTTTCGCCATAACGCGCCAGATCCAGCCAGTGGCGGCCCCAACGCTCGCCGTAGCGCTTGTCGGCCAGGAGTTTATCGATGAGGGTTTCGTAGGCCTTCGGCGAGGTGTCGTTGAGGAAGGCATTCATCTCGTCGATGGTGGGCGGCAGACCGATGAGGTCGAAGTACAGGCGGCGGGCGAGCACGCGCTTGTCTGCGGCGGGTGCGGGCGCAACGCCGGCAGCTTCCAGCTTTGCGAGTACGAAGGCGTCGATAGGGCTGCGCACCCACGCGGTGTTCTTCACTTCGGGCGGGTTCTGCTTCACTGGCTTTTGCAGTGGCCAGCGTGTTTTTTCGTCACCTGAGGTTGCGCTCCACGCCGCAAGGCACACGAGGCCCAGGGCAGGAAGTAGCCGTCCTGTCATGCAGATATAGTGACAGAGTTTGGCGCGTCTTGCAGGCCGGCATTACGTTTCGGTCACGGGTCACAGACGCGAGATCCTGGAAGCAGAACCACATGGTGGCCTGCAAACAGATTCAGATTTCCAATTTGCACGAGGGAAGGGGCCGGTATGCCGGCAAGAGACACTCCTGTTGCTGCGATCAGGCCTTTCGGCGACACCGCAATCCCCTCAAGCAGATTCCGCTCCCCGTCCCCAAAGTAGGTTGCGAAGCACAAGCGTTTCAGCAGAGGATCGAAGGCCGCGACAAACCCATCGCCGCTGCCACCCCCGTAGCGGGATTGGCTGCCCTTTCGGGTTGGGAAATCGTCTGAGTACGTCGTTCCGACAAACCAAATAGTTCCGTCGCGATCTACCTTGATGTTGCTTCCGTCGTAGCCGCTCTCGTCGTCGGATGCGCCTCCCATATAGGTCGCCCGAATGCTTCGGCCATTTCGGAGCTGAAAACTGGCGACGAAGGCATCTTTCTTGCCACGATTGGCTGGCTGGTACGATTGCACCGTTCCAGGCAGGTCAAGGGAGTCGGTGATGCCTGCAACCACGGGGTTGCCTCTCCGGTCGACAGCGATGCCCCATCCAGAATCCTCCCCGCTACCGCCGAAAGTGGTTGAGAAGGTCATTTTCATCGCCGGTAGCGCCAGCCTCGTCAGAAACACGTCGGAAGATCCACGGAGCGATTTCTGAAGCGGGTCGACGGTCGGGAAGTCTGCTGAGTTGGTGACACCCGTCATGTAGATCCCCCGATGGCCGTCCAGTGCCACTCCGGTCAACTTTTCCGCCTTGCCCCCTCCAAACACAACGCACGAAGCCGTACGCGCAGCCGACCGGATCCGGCATAAGAACGCATCCTCATCAGCGGATGCGTTCGCATGTTTCCTTCCGTTGAAGTCGCTCGATGAAGTCACGCCACCCAGGTAAACCCCGCTCGCATTATCCAGGTCTAATCCATTGCCCAACTCATCACCGCTCCCGCCGATCAGGGTGGAATACAGAAGCTTTCCGTCCGGACCAACTTCGACCAGGAACGCGTCGCTCTTGCCATGCAGGTCCCGTTGTAAAGCGTTTGATGTAGTCGGGAAGTCTGCTGACCGGGTCAACCCGGTTGCATAAGCATGTCCCCGCCGATCAACGCGAACTCGCCAGGCTCCATCGTAGGATTTGCCGCCAATCCGTGAGGCGAAGACGAGTTGTCCAGTGCGAGGGTTCAATCGAAGGACGTAGGCATCCATTTCGTCGGGCGTTGCCTTCGATCCCTGGACCTTGACAGGAAGGCGATCATGAGGGGAGTGGCAAGCAAAGTAGAGATCGCCGTCGGGACCAAAGGCAACATCGTCGCAATCGGCTAGTGGAAACCGCTGTACTTGTGAGATGGAAACGCTCTGGCCCAGTATCGTCGCACAGAGCAGAGCAGCAGCCGCGAATAGTATGAGGCACTTCGGAGTGCTGTTCACGCCAGAATATCGCGGATCACGGTGCCGTGCACGTCGGTCAGCCGGAAGTCGCGCCCGCTGTATTGATAGGTGAGGCGCGTGTGATCCAGGCCCAGCAGGTGCAGCAGGGTGGCGTTCAGGTCATGCGGGTGCACGGGCTTGTCCTGAGCCTTATAGCCGAAGTCATCTGTAGCGCCGTACGTGGTGCCGCCTTTGATCCCTCCACCCGCCACGGCGATGCTATAGCCATAGGAATTGTGGTCTCGTCCGAAGTGCAGCTTGGTGCTGGATCCGTTCTCGACTGCCGGCGTGCGGCCGAACTCGGTACCGAACACCACCAGTGTGTCCTGCAGCATGCCGCGTTCGCGCAGATCGGCCACCAGCGCCGCTACGGCCGGATCGGTCTTCTCAGCCAGGCGCCGATGCACCAGGATGTCTTCGTGGTTATCCCAGGGCTGCGAGTTGCCATAGTAGATCTGCACCATGCGCACGCCGCGCTCCACCAGGCGGCGGGCCAGCAGGCAACTGCGTCCTATGTCCGAATCGCCGTAGCGCGCGCGCATGGCTTCCGGTTCCTTGGCGATGTCGAAGGCATCCGGCGCCTCGGTT
>JAEUQF010000445.1 GCA_016789745.1 Bryobacterales bacterium | reverse complement strand
CCGCAGCTGAAGTATTCGAACAGTTTGATGGGGTTGGTGGCGAGCGTCAATTCGTTGACGTGGAAGGGAATGAGGCCGATGCGGAACTGGGCCATGTATTCCGGGACGGCGGAGTAGGGGATCTCGCCGTAGAGGCGCACGTTGGGCAGCTCGCCCAGCCGCAGCGCGTCTTTATTATCGATGCGGCCCAGCAGCACGAAATCGCAGCCGGGATTGGCGCGGGCGGCAGCCTCGACTGCCCGCCAGTCGAACCACTCGTCGATGGCTCCGGCATAACCGGCGATGGGCCGGGGCGCGGCCGTAGCGGTACCGCCGCCGGCTGCCATGGCAAAACGGGACACATCTACACCGTTCGGCACCAGGCGCGCCTTTTCGCCCAACCAGGGCATTTCGGCAATTTTCTTTTCTAGCAGGGATTTCGCGGAGAACACGACCGAATCTGCCTGCTGAAAGAGTATCACTTCATCGTCGATAATCTCAGGCGAAATATTGGAGAAACCGGAGAGGAGATCGTGGCAGTCGTACAGCACGGGGGCTTGCAGCTGGCGTCGCAGCTGCCAGGCGCAGTCGTTCCATAAAGGGAACTGGCTGACAATGCGGAGGTTTTGGAAGTGGAAGTCGCGGGCGGCCTGTGTGAGTTGGGAGGCCAGGTTGCGGCTTTCGCCCAGGGTCAGGCGGCGGTGGTGGAAGACGGGCTCGGCGTTCAGGCCGGCATGGATTTCCCAGATGTTGGGGGCGAGCGTACCGTAAACCGGGGTGCGGCTGAAGCGTACTGGGTGTGGGAACTGACGGCCGAGGTGCGGGTTGACGTAGAAGCAGCGGTGGCCGCGGCGGGCCAGGGCGAGCGCCAGTTGCTGCGGCCGCTGGGTGCGGAAGTGCCAGTCGTTCATGGGCAGGAAGAGGAGATCGGCCTTACCGGTGGGCGGTGGAACAGGGAATCGGGGGGGCGGGTATTGCCAGCAGGCGGTCCATTCCGGCGGGCGGGCCTGGGGACGGAGCCGGAAGTACAGCCAGCGCAGGTAGTAAGGGCGGACGAGCTCTTTGAGGGTTTCCGGAACGATGCCTTCTATTGTGGCGCACCGCTGTAAGATGGAGAAGAGCTGATGTCACTCATCCGGTTTGAGGGGGTATCGAAGTCGTTTGTCCGCAGTTCGGGGCGGGTGCTGATCCGCAGCCTGCTGATGGAGAAGCTGCGTGGAGAGGCGGTGAAGCCTTTCTATGCGCTGAAGAACGTTTCGTTCACGATTGGCGAGGGCGAGACGGTGGGCGTGATCGGGCGCAACGGAGCGGGCAAAAGCACGCTGCTGAGCCTGGTGGCGGGCATTTCGTTTCCCGACGAAGGTACGGTGACGGTGGAAGGCCGGGTGGCGGCGCTGCTGGAGCTGGGATCGGGCTTTCACGGCGATCTCACCGGTAGAGAGAACGTGATTCTGAACGCTTCTCTGCTGGGCCTGTCGCGCAGCCGCACAATGGAAAAGCTGGAGGAGATCATCGATTTTTCCGGCGTCGGCGATTTCATCAACGAGCCGCTGCGGACCTACTCCTCCGGCATGATGATGCGGCTGGCGTTTTCGGTGGCGATCCACGTGGACCCGGCGTTTCTGATCATCGACGAGGTGCTGGCGGTGGGCGACGCGGCGTTCCAGGCCAAGTGCCACGACAAGATCCAGCAGTTCCGGCGGGCGGGCAAAGGGCTGCTGATCGTATCGCATGCCGGGCGCACCATTGAGCAGCTGTGCGAGCGGGCGCTATGGCTGGATCACGGCAAGCTGGTGATGGACGGCAAGACGCGCGAGGTGGTGGAGGCTTACGCCTACGCCGGGGAATCGGCCGTACAGGCGTAGTTAACGGGCCACGGCGGCCAGTGCGCCAGGGGTGAGGCGGACGGCGTGGCGGTGATAGATGACCAGCCGGGGGTCCGACGGGCTCCCTTTATCCAGACTCCAGGAAGAGAAATAGCGGGCGGCCTGTAGTTCGTCGAGCGACGGGGCGAGCTTTTCGAGGATTTTGGAAGGCTGCTGGTAGCGGGTGATGTGGAGTGTCTGGCAAAGCTGGGCGTAGGACTTGATGAGCACACCTTCGTCGTGGGTGGCGGCGAGCCAGGTTTGCAGCAGCGGCACCAGGGTTTTCGCGATGTGATTGCGGAGGCTGCGATAGGCGGCCAGGTCGACGGCCATGAGGTGATTGTGCTGGATATTTTCCAGTTGCCAGGCCGAAAGCCAGACGTAGTTGCGGTCGGCAGGGCGGCCGTCGGGCAACGGCGTGCCGAAGCTGACGGCACGTTCAAAGACGCGTACCTCACCCTGAAGCCAGGAGCGCCGGCCGGCTAAATAGACGGTGCCTTCCGAGTGGATGCGGGTTTTGGTCATGCGCTGCAGCCACTGGGCGATGTCGTCGTAGTTCTTGCCGGCGGTGACACGGCGGCCGAGCAGGCGCAGCAGTTCGGCGGAGGTGAAGCCGATGGGGTTGCGGAGCGCGCCCTGCTGGCGCCGGGTGTCGGCGATAATCTTCTGCAAAGCAAGGTACTTATCCTGGTCGGCGGTGATCGGAAGTCCGAAGGAGGCATCCGGCAGAATCTCGGTGGAAGCCTCGCCGGGGTGGCCATCGGAGCGGCGCCCGAACACCACAGTCTTGTGGGCGGCGCCTTTGATGCGTTTGCTAGACGGGGTAAAGAAGCCGAGGGCAGCGAGGTTTTTCTCGATTTTGACCCAATCGGGAGCCGGCGCGGGACGCGAAGGGGGGAGCAGCGAGAGGGCGAGAGGGACGGGCGGTTCGGGCATGTTTGCCAGCAGGAGCGACAGAACAAAGCACCACGCACCCACTACGCTCGCGGTGTAGTACTTCCGCACCACGGCACCACGACGAGCCCCACAAAAATGGGGCTTGACAGGAGCCTAGGATAGGAGTGAAATAAGTTTAACACTTCTCGACCATCAAAGATCCGCGGCCTGACCGGGCAACTGGTCAGGCCGTTTTTATTTGGGGTGGGTGGCGGACTCTATTTTCCCTTGCAAGTTTCGCGGTTTCCGGCCGATGAGGCTAGACGGAGGATGGTGTATCCATGAGTCTCTCGCCGCTTACCTTTACGGGAGTCAGTAAGTTCTCCTCCGACTTTCAAACCATTCTGAACCGCACCGTGGCGATTGCCAGCCAGCCGGTGCAATTGCTGCAGAATCAGCAGAAAGACCTGCTGCAGCAGAAACTGCTGGTATCGAACCTGAGCGGCGGCGTGGCGGGGTTGGCGACAGCGGTGGAGAACCTGGGCCAGACAGCCAAAGGCCGGGCGCTGGCCGCTTCGAGCAGCAATACCAGCAAAGTGACGGCGACCAACGTGAGTCTGGCGGCGCCGGCCACCTTCACCATCAGCAATATCACTTCGGTGGCAAAGGCGGCGGCCGAGACTTCGGTGTCCGGTTATGCCAATACCAATGCGGCGGCAGTGTCGTCGACCGGCTCTGTGAAACTGGTGGTGGGCAGCCAGGAATATTCGATCGACATTTCGAGTTCGAATAATCTGACGGCGCTGCGCGATGCCATCAATGCCAGCGGGGCGCCGGTGACGGCGAGTGTCCTTACGACCGGCAATGGGGCGACGCCTTACTACCTTTCGCTCACAGCGAATGAGACCGGGGCGACGACGCTGGAGCTGCGCGATGACCCGTCGGGCGCCAACACAAATCTGCTGACGGCGAACAACCAGGGGGCCAACTCGGTATTTGAGTTGAACGGGGTGCCGGTGAGCAAGAAGACCACGTTCATCAACGACGTGGTACCAGGCCTGACGCTGGACATCAAGGCGACCACCACCGGGACCGAGACCGTGACGGTGGCGGTGAATAGTGACCGCTCGGCGCTGGCGTCGGATCTGGATGCGTTCGTGTCGGCCTATAACAACGTGCGCCAACAGGTGAATGACCAGATCGGGCAGAGCGCCGGCCTGTTGAGCGGCGACTTCCTGGTGCGCGAAGTGCAGACGCGGCTGCGCGGCCTGACCAGCTTCGCCGGTACGGGCGCCATTAAGGGCTTGGCGGATCTGGGGGTGGAGTTTTCGACCACCGGCGAGGCCTCGTTTGACAGCACGGCGCTGACGAATCTGTCGGCCAGTGATCTGGAAGAGGCGTTCGACTTTTTGGGCACGCCGGACAGCGGCTTTGGGGGCTTATCACAGTCGCTCACCGATATCAGCGATTCGGTGATCGGGATGGCGCGCATCCAGCTGGATAAATACGATGAGACCGACAAGCGTCTGACAGCGCAGATTGCCGAGCAGACCACGCGCATCAGCGCGATGCAGATCAGCATGGCGTCGCGGCTGCAGATGGCCGATTCGCTGCTGGCCAGCCTGGAATCGCAGCAGAACGTGCTGGACGCCCAGATTACCGCCTTGAATACGATGCTGTACGGAAAGCAGAGCTAAATGGCGCACGCACGGATTGACCGGCTTTTCGAACAGCTG
This sequence comes from Bryobacterales bacterium, assembly GCA_016789745.1. Taxonomy (GTDB): domain Bacteria; phylum Acidobacteriota; class Terriglobia; order Bryobacterales; family Bryobacteraceae; genus CADEFT01. The sequence continues at coordinate 33,944 of JAEUQF010000445.1, read as the reverse complement.
GAGCAGTTGGATGACGGGCTGCGCCCGGGCTCCGAGTCGATGCTTGCGGCGCTAGCCGCACGCGGGCATCTGCTGGGGGAGATCGGCGCGCGGCTGGCGGCCGAACCCGGCTCCTTTGATCAGGGTCATCTGGAGCGGCTGCGCGTCAGCTGGCAAACCATGGAACGCTGCCGGGCGGAGATGACGGTGCAACGCAGTCTGCTGGCCGCCGAGTACGGACGGCTCAACAGCGAGCAGCAGCTTCACGAGCGTATCAGCAATTCGTTGTGTCCGGACCGCAGGTCGTGGGAGTTGGCCGGCTGATCCTGGCCGGCGCGGCGGTAGGGGTGGGCGCCGGTCCGGAAGTCGACCAGATGGCCGTTGTGGGGAATGAGCACCTGGCCAATGTCGAGCCCGTGGCGCTGTGACTCTTCGACGATGTCGCGGGCGCGCCACTGGGTGGGGACGATTAAGACATCCACGCGCGTGCCGGAGAGCGCATCGCGGGACTGGATGCGCTGCCCGGTGCCCGGAACATAGGTGCCCACTTTATCGGGATCGGAATCCACCACCAGCGGGAAGCGTTGGGCGTCGACGCGGTGGGCGTGGAGAAACGCGGCGCACTTGCCGGTACCGCCCCAGATGGCGACTCGCTTGCCAGCCAGGTAGAGGTTCGCCAGCTCCAACATGATGACGCGGCGCGATTCCTCGGCCATGACGGCAAAGGCGCGGGCGGCGCGGGCGCGGGCGATGTGTTCGAGGCGCCCTTTCAGGCGCAGGAAGGCGTAGACCACTTCGCCGTCATAGCCGTGGTCGAGCGCTTCGATGGAGCCGGAGCTGCGCGCCAGCATGCGCGAGAAGCTTTCGGTGGTGAAGTGCGAGTTGTGCTCGTAGTAGAAGTCTTCGCTGCGCTGGTAGTCGAGCGCGCGGTCAATGCAGGGGACTTCGAGATAAAGCAGCGGCTGCAGGCCGAGCATCGCCGCCCCGAACGAGATGCTCTGGACAAAGCCAAGCGGGTCGGTAAGGTGTTCGAGCACGTGGCGGCTGGCAAGCAGGTTCGGAGACAGTTCGGCCAGATGCACGCTCGGGTCAAATAACACACGGCGGAACTCGACATTGGGGAGCGGGCTTTCGGCGGCGCCATGCGGGTCAAAGCCGACAAAGCGGCCTTCCGGGCGCGCCGTGGCGAGGGCTTCGAGGAAGGTACCGTCGCCGTGGCCGATTTCGACAATGGTGGGGGCGTCGCTCAGGCGCGAAAGCATCTGCCAGCGGATGGATTCGAGGAACACGCTCCAGCGGGCGCCGCGGTTGAACATGCGGTTGGGCTGGTCCGTGTAGGGGACCGAGGTGTAGTCGAAGGCGGCGTTGAAGACGTGGCCGCAGTCGACACAGCGCACAAAGCGCAGCGGCAGGCGGGGCATGGCGCGCGCCATGTCGGCCGAATCGGGCCAGCCCAGAGTAGCGAGCGGCTGCGCGCCGCCATTGTAGAACAGCACGGCCACGTGGAAGCCACAGGCCGGACAGGTGGTGACGGCCGTGTCGGACAGGACGGGATTAGCGGGACTGGCACCATTGTCGCCAAACAGTTCGGAGAGCATGTTCAAAGTTCCTGGTATAGGCTTCGGTATCGCCAAGGGTAGAGGTGCGGACCTGGGAACGCAGGCTCTGACGGAGTTCCGCCAGGCGGGTGCGGTCGCGGCCGAGGGCTAGGGCGCAATCGATGTACTGCTCGGGCGTGTGGGCGATCCAGTCCGGGTGTCCGGCGGCGGTGAGGATGGTGGCGCCGACGCGGCTGACGAAGCGGTCGCCAGCGAGAGTGACGACCGGAACACCCATCCAGAGGGCTTCGCAGGTGGTGGTGCCGCCGTTGTAGGGGAACGGATCGAGCGCGATGTCGATTTCCGCATAGGTGGCAAGCAGTTCCGGGTGTGTAGCGGCGCCTTGCAGGTTGAGGCGCTCGGGGGCCAGGCCGACGGCTTCAAAGGCCTGGCGGAACTGCTCGCGGGCCAGTGGATCGTCGAAGGTGGCGTTGCGCAGCAGCAGCCGGGCTTCCGGATCGGCGGTCAGGATGCGGGCCCACAGGGCGACGACGTTGGCAGTGATCTTCGAAGAGGTATTAAAGCAGCCGTAGGTGAGCGGCTGACCGGGGGTGCGGGCCGGCTCTGGAGCGTAATCCGGCCCCTGGTAGGTGAGATAGCAGCCCGGCAGCCGCAGCGGCTGTTCGACGAAGGGCGCGGGTTCCGATTCGGGCGCGACGACCGGGTCAACCAGAAGATAATCGACGGCTTGGAGACCCGTGGTGTTGAAGTAGCCGAGCCAGGAGATCTGCACCGGTGCCGGTTTGCGGGCGAAGGCGAGCAGGCGGTTGCCGGCGGTGTGTCCGGCTAAGTCAATGAGAACGTCGATGCCATCGCCTTCGATGCGCTGGGCGAGTTCGACATCGGTGAGCGCCGGGACATCCACCCAAGCGTCGGTTAAGGGTTTGAGGCGCGCAGACCACGTATCGCCTCCAAAGCAGGACGAATAGGCCGTGATGTGGAAGGCGTCGCGGTTATGGTGCGCAAACAGGGGCTCGGTGAAGAAGCTGACCGGGTGCTGGCGGAAGTCGGCCGAGACAAAACCGACGCGCAATTGGCGATCGGGGTTGGCTTCGTTTCGCCACGGACCCGTACGGGCTAGCGCGCGGCCGTGGCGTTCGCCCCAGGCGCGGTGTTCGGCCAGAAGGTCGGCCGTCGAACGCTTCGGGTCATAGTGAATCGAGAACAGGGCGGCGCCGTGGGCGATGGGATTGGCGGGGTTGAACTCGATGGCTTGACTAAACGAAGCCACCGCCTCTTCCATGCGGCCGAGGATCTGCAGCATGGTCCCGCGATTGGTCCAGAACTCGGCGCGCATGGGCTCGCGGCCGATGGCGTCGCTGAAGCTGGCAAGGGCTTCGGTATTGCGTCTCAAGGCTCGCAGGACATTGCCGCGATTGTTGTAGAGCGCAGCCGTGTTCGGCGACTGCGTGATGGCCTTTTCGAGAATTGGCAGGGCGTCGACGGGCCGGCCGAGCGCGAGCAGCGTGTTGCTCAGGTTCACCAGCACCGGCAGGGCCGTAGGGTGGCTGCGGTAGGCCTCTTCGAGATGAGCCAGCGCGAGGTCATGGTAGCCGGCCGAGCGCAGCAGGTTTGCCAGATTGGTGCGGGCCTCCATGTGCTTCGGGGCCCGCTCGATGACCTCTTCGAGCAGCGTGAGGGCATCGCGGTGGCGGCCCATGCGTTCACACGTGTTGGCCCAGTTATACATGGCGTCGGTATAGCCGGGCCCTTCGAGGTTGAGCGCTTCCTGGTAGCAGATCTCCGATTCCGCAAGCCGGTTCTGGCGCTGCAGCAGATTGCCAAGCAGTACCCAGTAGAGAGCCTTTTTCGGGGCGATGGAGAGAGCCTGGCGCAATAGATGCTCCCCCAGTTCCAGTTCGCCCTCCTGCGATACCACCGACGCCAGCAGATACATGGAGTCGGTATGGGTGGGCTCGCGTTCGAGCAAAGCGATGAGAAGTTGTCTGGCTTCGGGAAACGCTCTCTGTTGGGCAAAATGCGCGGCGGCAGTGAAGGTGGAGCGAGCCCAGGCCGAGGACGTAGCCTGCATGCCTGTGCGTTTATCGTCCACGTTTCACCGCCGCTCTAGAGGATTCGCCCATCAGATTATTCCGGGCGCGATCAGGGTTTACCGGCCCTGGAGGAGCGACAGTACCGCCTGCGGCGCCGAGTTGGCCTGCGCCAAGGCGGCCACGCCGGCCTGCAGGATGATCTGCGCTTTGCTGAGGTTGGCAGCTTCCATGGCGAGATCGGCGTCGCGGATGCGCGACTCGGCGGCGGCGATGTTCGTCATCTGGGACTGGGCCAGGTTGACGGCATAGTTGAACTGGTTCTGGCCGCGGCCGACGACGGCTTGGGCGTCGCCAAGGATGGAGACGGCGGTGGCGAGGGCGGTAACGGCTGCGGTGGCGCCGTCCATGGTGGCGATGTCAAGCTGGGCGCCGCCGGTGGATTGCACCGCTTTGCTGATGGCCCCCTGGCCGAGGACGCTGTTGCCGCTGGTGCCATCATAGACACCGACTTCGCTGGCGGCCGTGGAACCGGAACTGACGCCCAGTGACACGCGGAAGTTGCGCAGCGTGGACAGGAAGCGGATGCCCTCTTCGTTGCCGGTGGTGTTCTGTTCCTTGACCGCCACCAGTTTCTTCATGGTGGGATCGGCCGACTGCTGGAGCTGCTCGTTAATGGTCTTGATGGCCTCGTCGATCGACCGGGCGTTGCGCGATGTGTCGTCGTTGCGCAGGGTGATGGCGAGCGAATGCTCGGCGCCGTTGTCATCGACCGCGGTTAAGGTGACGGTCTGGTCGGAGGCGCCGTTGCGGATGGAGTTGAAGCTGAAGACGTCTTTGTTGGTGCCGAGTTCGGTGGTGTAGGCACCGCCGGAATTGACCGTGTTCTTGTCGGCGTAGTTGCTCTGGCCGGCTTCAAAGCCGAGCGTGGCGAGCGAGGTGCCCGACTCGATCTTGACCTTCGAATTGGCGTTGTCGGAGGTGATGACCAGCTGACCATTGACGACCGTAGCCGTAGCGGCGGCGGCAAAGGTGGCGTTGCCGTTGAGATCAGCAGCAATCGAGGTTGCCGTGCGGGCGCCGCCGGCCGTCAAGGTGACGCTGACGGCGCTGCCGCCGTCCACCGAGAAGGTGAAGGTGTCGTTGGTGGATGCCGTGATGGCATACGGACCGTCGATGGTGTTGTAGATGGCGTCGTTGTAGTTGGCCGAATAGGTGGTGCCGGTACCGGTAGTGGCGTTGGTGCCGAAACCGAAGTTGTCCTGACCCGGAGCGAGCGCGTTGAGGCGGAAGGCCGTACCGTTAGTGGAGGCGATATCGATGGTGCCGCCGCCGTTCACGGTGGCCTGCAGGCCCGCTGCGGCCAGGGTGGAGTTGGCCGCGATGCCGGCGTTGATGGCTGCCGCTGCCGCAGTGGCCGTACCCGCCGTAAGGCCGTTGACAACCACCTGCTGGACGGCGCCGCCGCCGATGGAGAATTCAAAGGTCTGGGCCGAGGTGGTGGACAGGGTCGCCGCGCCGCCGGTGACTGTGGTGTAGTCGAACGAAGTGGCGGTATCCGAAGACAGACGGAAGGTGCCGAGGCCGAGCAGGTTGTCGTTATCGCCGGCGGCGAGCACCTCAAACCGCTCTCCGTGCGTGGAACGGAAGACCATCGCCTCGCCCGAGACTGGATTGTCGAGCGTGACACCGGCCGCCTGCAAGGTGGCGTTGTTATCGACGGCCAGCTTCAATGCCGTGGCCAGTTGGGCGGCCGTGGTGGTGCCCTGCGTGATGCCGAGCGTGATATCGACCGGGGCGGCGAGGCCGCTGCCCTGTACGCGCACGATGACGTTGGCTGAGCCGGCGCCGGTGGAGGTGCCGGTAACGGTTCCGCGGCCGACAAAGGCTGTCGAGAGACTCTTGCCTGTGGCGCCGGAGGTAAAGTTGCCGAGCAGCGCATTCGACATGCGGTCGCCCGCGACGACCTGGAAGGCGCCGGTGGAGGCCTGGAAACCGAGCCGCTCCTTGACGGTGCCGTCGGCCTGTTTGTCGGAGATGACCACGGCGCGGACGTTGGTGTTCTTGAAGGCCGTAGCGGCAGCCGAGGTGCCGTTGCCGGCTGCTTCGATAGCGGCATTGACGGCGCTGACCAGGGTGGAGGTATTGGTGACACCGGCCAGGTTCACGGAAACCTTTACCTGGTCGGCATCGGAGAAGCCGGCGCCGCGAATATAGAAGTCCGTATAGCCGCCGTTGGCCGCCGAGTTCTTATTGGTGGTGTCGTTGACGATGGACTGGACGCTGGTGGTGGCCGAGCTGGTGGACAGGTCGGTGCCGGACTTGCTGGCGGCCTGGACGCCGCTGATGCCAAGACTTTGGGTATCGACGGTGGAGGCGCTCAAATCGACGCCGACGCTGCCGTTGGAGATCTCGGTGATGCCGGCATTGGCTTTGCCGCCACCAATAAAGATACTGAGGCTTTTGGCGAACTGGCCGCCGCGGTCAAGACCGATGGTCTGGGCCTGGCGGTCGACTTCGCGCAACACGCTTTGGAACTCGCTGTTCAGCACCGAACGGGAGCCGGTGAAGGTGCCGGAGGCCGACTGGGTGGCAAGCGTACGGGCACGGTCCAGCAGTTTGGAGATGTTGTTGATGCCGCCGTCGATGATCTGCAGAGTGGAGATGCCGTCGTTGGCGTTGCGGATGCCTTGGCTCAACACGGCGATATCGGAGCGGAAGCTGTTGGCAATGGCGAGACCGGCTGCGTCGTCGCCGCTGGCGACAATGCGGAGGCCCGAGGTAACGCGTTGGATGGTTTTCTGCTGGAAGTCCGAGGTCACTCGCAGGTTATCCTGCGCGACCAGCGAGGGGATATTCGTGTTGATCTGAAAGCCCATATAGTTTCTCTCCTAGAAACGTTCGAATGCGTTTCCGGAAATCCTTCCCGGATTCATGACCCCGGACTCTGACCGGGTTACTGGGCTTATCGATGGGGAATAGACGGGGTATGACGGTGCGACGGAATATTGCCACCTCTCGGGAGAGGGCTACCTCTGGCCGAGGCGGTGGGGTTTGCGAAGTTTGGTGGGTACTGCTTTTATGGGCGACGCGCGCCCGGTATGAGTCGGGGCGCTGGGCGATATTGGGACGGACGCCCGACGTGGACGTCGGGCGCAGACGTAGACGTCTGCCCTACAAAGGGGCGCGGCTCCGGGTTACAGAGCCGCGCGGTTTACTACTTCGTTGTTATTAACCGCGGAGCAGGGCGAGGACGGCCTGCGGGGCGGAGTTGGCTTGTGCCAGGGCGGCGATACCGGCCTGGAGGACGATCTGGGCCTTACTGAGGTTGGCCGCTTCCTGCGCCAGATCGGCATCGCGGATGCGCGACTCGGCGGCGGCGATGTTGGTCATCTGGGATTGTGCCAGGTTGACGGCGTAGTTGAACTGGTTCTGGCCGCGGCCGACGACGGCCTGGGCATCGCCTAGTTTGCTGACGGCGCTGGCCAGGGCGGTAACGGCCGCGGTGGCGCCGGCGATGGTGTTGATATCGAGCTGCGAGCCGCCGGTGGATTGGGTGGCCGACGTGATGGCACCCTGGCCGAGCACGCTGGAGCCGCTGGTTCCGTCATAGATGCCGACTTCGCTGGCCGCGGTGGAACCGGAGCTGACCCCGACCGAGACCTTGAAGTTCTTGAGCGTGGACAGGAAACGGATGCCCTCTTCGTTGCCGGTGGTGTTTTGTTCCTTGACCGCCACCAATTGCTTTAAGGTGGAATCGGCCGACTGCTGTAGGGCGGTATTGATGGTCTTAATGGCTTCGTCGACGTTGCGGGCATTGCGCGCGGTGGCGTCATTGCGCAGGGTAACGGCCAGCGAGTGCTCGACGCCGTTGTTGTCGACGGCGGTGAGCGTGACGGTCTGGTCGGAGGCGCCGTTTCGGATGGCACTGAAGCTGAACACATCGTCATTGGTGCCAAGTTCGGTGGTGTAGGCGCCGCCGGCGTTCACCGTGTTCTTGTCGGCGTAGTTGCTTTGGCCGGCTTCAAACCCAAGTGTGGCAAGCGAGGTGCTTGATTCGATCTTGATCTTGGAATTGGCGTTATCGGACGTGATGACAAGACCGCCGTTCACAACCGAGGCCGTAGCAGCGGCGGCGAAGGTGCCATTGCCGTTCAGGTCAGCAGCAATTGACGTAGCCGTACGGGCCGCGCCAGCGGTGAGAGTGATCGAAGTAGACGAGCCGCCGTCGACCGAGAAGGTGAACGTGTCGTTGGTGCTGGCCGTGATGGCGTAGGTGCCATCAATGGTGTTGTAGATGGCGTCGTTGTAATTGGCGGTATACGCCGTACCAGTGCCGGTGGTGGCGTTGGTGCCAAAGCCAAAGTTGTCCTGGCCTGGGGCGAGCGCATTCAGGCGGAAGGCCGTACCGTTGGTGGAGGCAATGTCGATGGTGCCGCCGCCATTCACGGTGGCCTGCAGACCGGCCGCCGCCAGCGTGGAGTTCGCCGCAATGCCGGCATTGATAGCAGCGGCTGCCGCGGTGGCCGTACCCGCCGTCAGACCACTGACCGCAACCGACTGTTTGGCGCCGCCGCCGATGGAAAACTCGAAGGTCTGCGCCGAGGTGGTGGAAAGCGACGCCGCGCCACCGGTGACCGATGTATAGTCGAACGAGGTTGCCGTGTCCGAAGCCAGGCGGTAGGTGCCCAGGCCGAGCACGTTATCGTTGTCACCGGCGGCCTGCACATCCAGCCGTTCGCCGGTGCGCGAACGGAATACCAGCGTTTCACCGGAGACTGGTGTATCGAGCGAGATACCCGCCGACTGCAACGTGGAGTTGTTGTCCACGGCGGTCTTCAAGGCTGACAGGATCTGCGCGCCGGTGGTGGTGCCCTGCGTGATGCCGAGCGTGATATCGACCGGCGAAGCCAGGCCGCTGCCTTGCACACGCACAATGATGTTGGCCGAGCCGGAACCGGTGGTGGCTGCCGTCGATACGTTGCCTGCGCCGAGGAATGCGGTGGACAGGCTCTTGCCGGTGGCGCCGGAGGAGAAGTTGCCCAACAGGGCATTGGAAAGACGGTCGCCGGCTTCCACCTGGAAGGCGCCGGTCGAAGCCTGGAAGCCGAGGCGCTGTTTCACCGTGCCATCGGCCTGCGTATCGGATACAACGACGGCGCGTATATTAGTGTTCTTAAACGCCGTGGAGGCCGCCGAGGTGCCGTTGCCTGCCGTTTCGATGGCATCGTTCAAGGCGGTGACGAGCGTGGCTGTGTCGGTAACGCCGGACAGGTTCACCGAGACGTTGACCTTGTCGGCATCGGAGAAGCCGGCGCCGCGGAACGAGAACGAGGTATAACCAGCCACGGCTACCGAATTGGTATTCGTCGTGTCATTGACGATGGACTGCACGCTGGTGGTGGCCGAACTGGTAGACAGGTCGGTGCCGGATTTGGTGGCCGCCTGCACGCCGCTCAGGCCAAGGCTCTGCGAGTCAACCGTGGACGAGCTCAAGTCCACGCCGATGGAGCCGTTGCTGATTTCGGTGACACCGGCATTGGCGCGGCCGCCGCCGATGAACACGCTCAAGCTCTTGTTGAACTGGCCGCCGCGGTCGAGACCAATCGACTGCGCCTGGCGGTTGATTTCCGTCAACACGCTGTTGAATTCGCTGTTCAGCACCGAGCGCGAGCCGGTGAAGGTACCGGAAGCCGATTGCGTGGCGAGCGTACGGGCGCGATCAAGCAGCTTCGAAATATTGTTGATACCACCGTCGATGATCTGCAGCGTCGACAAACCGTCGTTGGCGTTGCGGATGCCCTGGCCGAGGACAGCGATATCGCTGCGGAAGCCATTGGCGATGGCGAGGCCGGCAGCGTCGTCACCGCTCGATACGATGCGCAACCCGGACGTTACGCGCTGAATGGTTTTGGTCTGGAAGTCGGATGAAAGCCGAAGGTTGTCCTGCGCCATCAGCGACGGGATATTGGTGTTGATTTGAAAACCCATTGTTTCTCTCCTAGAAACGTGTTGGACCGCCCGGGAATCCTTCCCGAGTTCTGGCTTCCGGAGGTTGGTATCCGGAATGTCAGACTGTGTGTCTCTCTGAGAGCGCTTATCGGTGTGCCGATTTGGGACTGTGAACCAATTTGGGCCGTCTCAGGTAATTTCCCGGATCAGGGTTTGAGGGTGATGTTGGACCTGGTGCCGAAGTCGATGACAAAGGAGGGTTTAGCGGGACAGGCGAGATCGCGGCGGCGATAGATACTTACTCCCGTACTGGCGACGGGGATGGGGTCGCCCCAAAGCTGGTGCTGGCTGAGGACGTCATCGAGTAGAAGATGATGTTGGCGTTTCTGGCGGTGGGTGGGATAGGGGCCGACGACCAGCAGCCGGGCGCCCATGGCATCGAGCGCGGTTTGCATCTCGGCGGCGGTCTGGAAGCGCGAATGGTAGTCCGAGCCGGACCATTTCATGGAGGCAAGCAGCTTGGTGGCACGCAGCAGGTAGCGTTGCGGGCGGCTCTGGCGGAGGGCGACTTCGGAGATGAGCATACCTTCCGCGTCGATGGAGGAAGAGATGAGCGCGGCGCAGTTGCTCCATTCCGGGCGGCTGAGGAGCGTTTCGGCAACGCGGTCAAAGCCGTAATGCTGTTTGGGGGCGGGAGGAAGGGAGACAAAAGCGAGTGCGGCGGTGATGGCGAGGCCGGGGGCCCAGTTCCAGTAGCGGGGGAGCCGTTCGGTAACAAAGGTAAGAAAGCAGCCGGCCAGGATGAGACTGGATGGTACGGCCATGAGATAGCGGCGCGGCTCGATGCCGACCGGGACAAAGACATGGAACAGAACGATGGCGGCGATGCTGAGCAGCAGGTGGAGGTAGAGCGGTTTGCGGGCGGCCGGGCGGAGAGCCAGTTGCAGGAGGCCGCCGGCAACGGCAAGGGCGAGAACGGGGGTGAGCGAGATGAGATAGAAGCGCGGGCTGGACTGGAGGCCGTCGGCCAGATAGTGGGATAGCGGGATATCGTGATTCCAGCCGTCCTGGGCGACGCCGAGCGTGAGATAGGTCCAGGAACCGCCGAGCGCCAGGACGAGGAGGCCGGCAACGAGCAGCGGGCCATGGAACAGGCGGTGCCACTGACGGGTGGCCAGGATGGCGAGCGGCGGCAGGAGAATAAGGGCCACACCGGACCCCTTGGTGAGAATGGTGGCGCTGACGGCCAGGCCAAACCAGATGCCGTCAAGGTAGCGGTTGGAACTCCAATAGCGGGCAAAGGCGAGGATGGAGATAAAGGATAGCAGGGCGACGACGCCGTCCGACAGAAGCACGTTGTTGGAGTAGTGCGTGAGGGGCAGCAGCGTATACCAGAGGGCGAGCCAGAGCGAGGTTTGGGGTGAGAACAGGGAGCGGGCGCACCACCAGATCAGCCAGGCCGTGGTGGCATTGAGGATAGCAAGCAGGACGAAGACTGAAACTTTCGAGGATCCGAAGACGAGCGACCACAGAGCGATCAGGATATAGAAGAGCGGCGGCCAGTTGCCGATGGCGACTTTGGGGTAATGGAGATAGAAGTCCTGGACGAAGCTGGTGGGGGAACCGGGTAGTCCCTGGCGGAGATACTCGGTAAACATGAGGCCGGTAATATAGTGGCCGGGTTCATCGGGATAGGCGCCAAATTCGGCCTGGTAGGTATTGGATTGCAGTTGAGCACCGACCAGGACAAGTATCAGGCCGGTGAGAATAAGGACACGGCGCACGTAAAAGATCCTTGCAGCAAAAGCAATTTGTCAGGAACTCCGCTATTGTACGATGAGGGCGGACACGGGCGGGTACTGTGGGGCTGGAATCGCGCCAGGGTGCGGTTAGAGTGGAAGCCGCAAGGTGGCCATGTGAAAATGGAAAGGCTTCATGCGGCGATTGCTTATCGTGTTCGGCACCCGGCCGGAGGCCATTAAATTGTCTCCGCTGGTGCTTTTCTTACGCGGCCAGGCGAGTAAAGAGTTTGTTGTACGCACCTGTGTCACGGCGCAGCACCGGGGATTACTGGACCAGGTACTGGCCACCTTTGATGTAACTCCGGATCACGACCTGGACGTGATGATGCCGGGCCAGACGCTTGGGGAAGTGTCGAGCCGGATGCTGGCGGCTCTCGAGAAAGTGATGCGGGCCGAGCAGCCGGACCTGGTGATTGTCCAGGGTGACACGACGACGACGCTGTGCGGCGCTCTGGCGGCGTTTTACCAGCGGATTCCGGTGGCGCACGTGGAAGCTGGGCTGCGGACCTGGGATCTCGAGCAGCCGTTTCCGGAAGAGATGAACCGGGTGGTGACGGGGCGCCTCGCGCGGCTGCACTTTCCGCCGACGGCGCAATCGGCGGCTAATCTGCGCAATGAGGGAGTACGGGCCGAGGACATTCTCATTACCGGCAACACGGGGATTGACGCGCTGTTTTACATACTGCGGCAGTTGGAATCGGGGCGCCTGGCGCGGCCGGAGTGGCCGTTTCTTGATCCGGGGCGGAAGCTGTTATTGATTACCGGTCACCGGCGTGAGAGCTTTGGCGACGGCTTTCTGCGGATTTGCGACGCGCTGGGACAGTTGGCCAAACGTGCCGATGTGCAAATTGTGTACCCGGTGCATCCGAATCCGAACGTGCGGGGTCCGGTGAACGAACGGCTGGGCGCGTTGCCGAACGTGCATCTGATTGAACCGCTCGACTATGTGCCGTTTGTCGACCTGATGAGCCGGGCGGAGATATTGTTGACCGATTCCGGTGGGGTACAGGAAGAGGCGCCTTCGTTGGGCAAGCCGGTGCTGGTGATGCGGGAAAAGACAGAACGGCCGGAGGCGGTGGAGGCCGGCACGACGCGCCTGGTGGGAACCGATGTGACTCGGATTGCCGGCGAGGTGTCTCTCTTATTGGACGACGAGAAGGAATACCGGCGGCGGGCGGCGCTGCACAATCCCTATGGGGACGGCCATGCGTGCGAGCGGATCGCCGAGGGGCTGCGTTCGTTCTTTGCACACGGAAAGATGATGCCGGAAGCGGTTCCGGCGGCAGGGTGATGCGGATGGGGAGTAAGACCGGGTCGGGAGAACAGGGGGGTGCCGGCGCGGCCGCATGATTCGACTGTTCCGCGTGTACATTCCCACCAGCGTGCTGCTGTTGCTGGTGAGCGAGATTCTGTTTACGTTTGCCATTTTCGCCGGCGCGATTGCGTGGCAGTTCGAGGTGATCTACCTGCAGCTGGACGATGGCTGGCTACAGGCGGCGGTGGCGACCACGACGATTATCGTGGGTCTGTACCTGAGCGATTGTTATGAACGGGTGCGGATGCCTTCGCAGATTCTGCTGCTGCAGCAGTTCTGCCTGATCATCGGGGTGGCGTTTCTGGTGCAGGCAGTGGTGTCGTATGCGCGGTTGCCGATCCGGATGCCGCGCCAGGCGATGTTGCTGGGAAGCCTGCTCTGCCTGATTGTGCTGCCGTTGTGGCGGCAGTTTTACGGCAGGCTGTCGTTGCAGGTGCTAGGTGCCGAGCGCGTGTTGTTTGCCGGGACGCATCCTTTACAGTTCAAGCTGGCCGAGTATCTGGACGACCGGCCGGAGTATGCCATGCGGCCGTGCGGATTCGCGGTGGAAAGCGAGAGCGTGGCCAGCCGCTGCGGTTCCTATAAGGTGTTGGGTACGATCGCCAACCTGGATGAGATTCTGCGCTCACAGGTGGTGGACCGGATCATTGTGGGGATAGCGGACCAGGCCGATCCGCAGGTGATGGCGAAGATGTACGAATTGGTGACAAGCGGCCGGCACGTGGATACGGTGGAGCGGGTGTATGAGGTGCTATTGGGCCGTGTACCGCTGCAGCGCGTGCGGGCCGACCAGATTTTCCCGCTGGATCAGGCAGGGGCGAACTTTGCCATGACGGCGCAGAACGTCTATGCGTGGCTGGTGGCGTTGATTGGCGTGGTGCTGCTGGCGCCGGTGTTGTTGATGGTGGCGATTGCCGTGCGGCTGACCTCGCCCGGACCGGTGCTGTTCCGGCAGGTGCGCGCCGGGCGGAATAACGTCCCGTTCCTGCTCTACAAGTTCCGGTCGATGTACGTGGATGCGGAGAAGCATACCGGGGCGGTGTGGGCGCAGGCGAATGACCCTCGGGTGACGCCGATCGGCAAGTATCTGCGGCAGTACCGGCTGGATGAGCTGCCGCAGCTGTTCAACGTACTGCGCGGGGAGATGTCGATTGTGGGTCCTCGGCCGGAGCGGCCGGAGTTCATCAAGATGCTGTCCGAGCAGGTGCCGTTCTTCATGCAGCGGCTGTCGGTGAAGCCGGGCATCACCGGGTGGGCGCAGATCAATTACCGTTACGGAAACACGATTGAAGATACGGCGATCAAGCTGGAGTTCGACTTGTTCTATATTAAGAACCTGTCGCCGCAGCTGGACTTGCTGATCATGTTTCACACGATCAAGACCATGTTATTGACGCGCGGCGCCTACTAGAAGGCAGACGCGAGGGAATGCAGATGACCGGAGGCGGGCGGGCGTTGGCGCGCGTGGCGGCGGTGGTGTGTCTGTACTGGCTGTTGGCGCTGGGGCTGGCGTGGCGGGCCGGGGCATTTGACGGCACCTGGGGGGCGGACCCCGACGAGGCGTCGCACTTCCTTAATGGGGTGATGGTATTTGACTATGCCGGGGCAGGGTTCCCCGGGCATCCGCTGCGCTATGCCGAGAAATACTACGAGCATTATCCGAAGATCGGTTTAGGGCATTGGCCGCCGTTGTTTGCGGTGGTGGAGGCGGCCTGGTTTATGGTGGTGCCGGTGAGCTATGCCTCGGCGCTCGTGTTGGTGAATCTGTTGGCGGCCGGGGTGGCGGCGCTGATCTGGTGGATGGGATGGCGCGGTTTGGGAATGCCGGCGTGGTTGGCAGGGGCCGCGGGCCTGGTGTGGCTGCTGTTGCCGCTGGTGCGGCAATACAGTGTGGTGTTCATGGCCGAGATGCTGCTGACGTTGTGTGTGACGGCGGCGGTGCTGGCGTTTGCGCGCGGGAGCGTGGCGTTCGGATGGTGGGCGGGGTTGGCGCTGCTGACCAAGGGAACGGCCATTGCGCTGGCGCCGTTGCCGGTGATGGCGGCGCTGTTTGGCGGCGATTGGGGGCTGTTACGGAAGCGCTGGATCTGGGGGTCGGCGCTGCTGGTGTTGCTGTTGGCGGCGGCCTGGTATGCCAAGGCTCCCGGGGCGCGGCATGAACGGGTGGCGCCGTATGGCGGGTTGCGGTTTCTGCCACGGCGGGGGCCGGAGACGTTTCGGGCGGTAGGGGCAAACCTCGGGCCCGGGCTGGGGTTGGCGGCGGCGGCCGGGATGGTGGCGGCTTGGCGCAAGAGGCGGGAGAACCGTTTGTTGCTGGTGCTGCTGGCTTTTCTGCCGGCCCATCTGGGTTTGCGTATGGCCGTGGGAGCCTGGGAGGCGCGGCATCTGGTGATGGTGTTTCCGGCGCTGCTGCTGCTGGCGGCCTATGCTCTGCAGCAGGCGCACGGGCGCGGCTGGACGGGCCGGGTGCTGCTGGTAGTCGTGGGGGCGGCGACGCTCTGGCATGTGGGAAGCCGGTGGCCGGTGCGGGCCGGGACGGCTGGGTTTACCGAAGCAGCGGCGGCGCTGTCGGGTGCGGGGCGAATACTGATTGCCGGTACGGTACCGGCCGAGGGAGCTTTGATTTGCGCGGTGGCGTTGGGGGATGGCGGTCTCCGGCCGTTGCGGGTGGTGGAGCGCGGGACGAAGGTACTGATGGAATCGGACTTTTTGGGCTGGCGGGAGCGGTTGCTGGTGCGGGATGCCGGCGAGGCGGGCCGGGTGCTGCGGGAGCATGAGGTGGACGGAGTGGTAGTGGACCGTGCGGGGGATCGGGCGTATGTGGGATTTGTGCGGGCGTATGTGGAGAGGGCGGGAGAGGAATGGGAGCGGCGGGGGGAGTATGGGGGGCGCGCGGAGGTGTGGGTACGGAAGGGCCTTAAGGGACTGAAGTGACAGAGTGGACATAATAGCCATAAGGTACATAAGCCTCTATGGTCCATGACGTACATCAGGTATCGTCAGGACGCAGCAGAGCTTAATGTACTTAAGCCCATAGGGTAATTAAAGACAGCAGTTACGGAATGGATTTAATACCATAACGGTCATAATGTCCCCAACGGCCATAATGACTTAAGGTCTTTGGCGTCCATGGCGTCTTTAAGACCTTTGTGGCCATTTGGCACTTAACGGCCAGAAGTATCCAGAAAGGCCTCCAGCGATGGTATCGGTAAGCTCTCCCGCAGGTCAGTGCGCACTCCCTGCAGAGCCAGGTGATCGAGCGTTTCGGCGAACAGGTTTGGGAACTGGCGGCTGTAGTGGCGGCGCTTGGCGGCCAGCCGCGCCGCGTGTTCTTCGGCCGGCAGGGCGGCGACGGCACAGTCAATCTCGGTTTGGACGAACTGTTCGTAGGCTTCGGTCTGCTGCTGGCGGCGCAGCGACTCCTCTTCGGCGAAGTTCAGCGACTGCTGTTCGGCGTGGAGGCGCCGCGAGGTGGCAAAGCCGGGCGGGGGTGGCACGCGATCGCGGATGAGGGCGACGTAGAAGCCGGGGGGATTGCGGAGGGGTGGAGAGGCGGAGCGGACCAAATGGTCGCCCCATTCGAGCTGATCGAAGATGTCGTCGGGGGTGGGGTGGGAGCCGAGCAGGCGCTGGGCGGCGCGGGGGGCGATCCCGCGGCGGGTGAGTTCGTCAAGCACTGTGGGGGCGCTCGGGGCGGTGGAGCCGAAGGCTGGAAGGGCGGCAACGCCGGGCGCTGCCGAGTCGTCTTCGTCCCGGGCGTCATCGAAAGGCGCACCGGTGGGGCGCTGGCGGCCGGCGAAGGCGTCGAACTCGGCGCGGGCCTTCGGACCGGGGGTGTAGACCAGCCACCAGTCCGACTTCCCTTCCCCGTCCTGGGCGGCGACGACCGAGACCGATCGGAGGTAGCCGGAGTCGAGGTGGGGTTTATGGAGTTTGTACATCTGGACGCGGAAGTGCTCCTGGTCGTAGTAGCGTTGCTGGGCGGAGTAGGCGCAGTAGTCGCTGTAGAGGATGCGGGCGGTGGGGCGGTTGTACTTGAGGGCGGCGAAGATGCGGAAGCTGACGATCTCGTAGAAGCGCTGGGCGCCGGGGGTGAGGGCTTTGAGGTAGTCGTAGTCGAGCGGGCGAACCGGGGCGTGGTTGACGACTTCCCAGTAGGGCTGGTTGAGGACGATGTAGACGCAATCGGCCAGGCGGCCGTCCGGGAGGCGTTCGCCGGTGAAGACGACGCCGTAGCGGGTGAATGCGGCCTCCAGGCGGCGTTCCGAGCCGTCGGCGGCCCGATAGGTGAACTGGGCGTTGATGAACGCACTGGCGTTCTGTAGAAGGGCAATACGGAGGTCTTTATTCGTCTTGCCGCTCTCGGCGAGGCCGAGGTCGCGGCAGATCTCCTTGAGGCTGCCGATACGGATGATGGTGGGTAGCGGGCGGGATGCCTCATCCAGGCGGCGGTTGACGATGAGGGTGTCCAGCTTATAGGCGAGTTGGCGCGGCTGGCCGTAGCGTTCGTTGTGGGAGACCTCCCATTTGAGCTGGACGTCGCCTCCCTGCCCTTTTCGGAACAGGCGGATGTCGACTTTGCCTTTTTTGGCGAGGTTGTGGATGGGGAGTTTGGAAAGAACGGTTTCGGTGCGGATGACATGGAGCGGCGCCATGGCACCCGGTTGGGCGGGTTCGTCGAAGAGGCCGGGAGAATCGGGCTCCGTCATGGTGCGGGTAGCCTTTCGGTTTCGGGCTGGTCGGCAACAACAGCAGGTCAGCTTTGTTGTTGTAGTTTCTGTCTATACACAGTCTAAACAAAGTATAGGGGTGAGGAAAGCCAAATGTGTCAACAAGATGGGGGGAAATTTCGTACCTCAAAGTTCACCCCTGCGTACCTCAAAGTTCACCTTGGCGTACTTCAAAGTTCACCCCCGCGTACCTGAAAGTTCACCCCTCGTACTTCAAAGTTCACCCCCTGGGGGATGGAAGCGGGGGGAAGGGCAACGGGGCGAAGGGGAGGCGCAGGAGGGGGAAGCGGGGCTGGGGTGAAGGAGGACAGGGAGGCCATAGCGGACCTAACATACTTAAACACCTTACGTCCTTAAACACCTTGTGAACAGGATGGCGGCTGGAGTGGTGACGGAGAGAGGCGAAGGTATGTGTCGGAAAGGTTGGGAGTTGTACGCTCGTACCTCAAAGTTCACCCCCTGGGGATTGTGCGGCCATAAGTCCCTGGCGCCCACAAGGGCCATAAGGTCGTTAAGCCCTTAGGGTACCTAAGTACATACCATTGCGTACATTCGGTACCTTCGGGTAGACTGGTCCTTAACGACCGCACGTCCTTATGTACGGAATACCCATGCAAGACCACGATCGTATTACCCACGTCATCGCCGTCGGCAATCAAAAAGGCGGGGTAGGGAAGACTACCAACACCGTTCACCTGGCCGCCGCGCTAGGGCAGATGGGCAAAAAGTGCCTGGTCTGGGACCTGGACATGAACCACGGGGCGACGTTGCACCTGGGGGTGCCGCCGGAAGCCTTCGACGGAACGTTCTTGGTACTGACCGAGGAACGGACGCCCGAGGAAGTGATTATCACCGAGCATGAGCAGGATCTGGAACTGCCCGAGAACGTCCACCTGATTCCGTCGTCGCGGGAGCTGGAGCGGCTGGAGGCGGTACTGGCGGCCAAGGACCGTTTCTATGATGCCCGGCGGATCCTGATTAATCCGCTGCGGCGTCTGCGCGGGCAGTACGATTACATTTTCCTGGACACGGCACCCAATGCGACTGCCCCTACGATTGCTTCGTACGTGGGCGCGGATTGGTTCGTGATCTCTGTTATCCCAGAGAGCTTCGCACTGAATGGGATGCGCGAGTGCCTAAAGGATATCCGGCGGGCTCGGCAGCCGGAGTTGAACCCTAATCTGGCGCTTTTAGGGATCATCGTGTCGGGCCTGGACCAGAGGATCACGCTGGCGCGGCAGTATACGGCGGAGATTCATGAGTCGTTCAAGGTGGAAGGGAGCCCGTCGCGGATGTTCGATACGACGATCAGCCGGGCGGCGGTGATTCCGCGGGTGCAGAAACTGGGAAAGAGCCTGTTCCAGACGGATCCTACTCATAAGGTTGCCAAGCAGTATCTGTCGCTGGCGTCCGAGATGGACCGGCGGGTGCAGGATCTGCGGGGCGAGGCGCTGCGGGCGTCCAAGGGGGTAGCCAATGGCTAGGCGGAAAGAGCCGGGACAGAAAGAATACAATCCGCTCGATGATGCACGCGGGCGGCTACCGATTGAAGAGGATCTGATCCGGGATGTAGTGGCCGAGCGGCCGGTTGCCGAGCCGGTGCCGGCGGTGGAACCCGAGCCTGCCGCCGCGGCCAGTGTCGTGGTGCCGATCGCGGCCGCGGCGCCGCATATGGTGACGCCGATGCCGTCGGCGGCGTCCGAACCTCCGCGCGAAATGGGTCCGGTAGCGCTCCCCCCGGCGCCGGCGGCCACGGCCGTTCCCCCGCCGGCATCGGTGCCGCAGAGGATGGGCAAGCCGGCAATCGCGCTCGAAAAACTGACGGCGCAGAACAAGTTCCTGACGACGCCGCGCGAGAAGCTGGAGTTGGACCGGCTGGCGGCGCACCTTTCGGGCGCTCTGGGGACCAGCGTGAAGCCGAGCCAGATCATCCGGGCGTGCCTGAACCTGCTGCTGCGGGCCGAGTACGAGATCATGCGGCGGGCTGAGCGGCAGCCCCCGATCAAGCGGCCATCGAATGCCGAGGCGGTGGCGCTGGCGGAGTTCGATCAGATGCTGGCCGAGATCCTGTCGTATGCGTTCCGGGATTCGGGGCCGATCAAGCCGCGTCAGTAGAGAACGCGCTCGATTTCGTCGAGCGTGAGGTCGTCGTTGCGGCGGTCATAGAGGCTGGTGGTGCGGGGCGATTCGTGGGCCGCCATCTGCTGGGCGATCTCGAGTTTGCCGCCGTTTTTGAGGTACGTGGTGATGCCGGTAGCGCGGAAGCTGTGGCAGCAGATACGGGTGGCGATGCCGGCGGCGCTGGCGCGGCGCTGGATCATGAGATAGACGTTGGGTTGGGCGAGCGGCTGGGTGCCGACGCGGCCATAGCGCAGGGCAGGGAAGAGGGGGGCGCGGGGCTGGCTTTTGAGGTCTGCCGCGGCGAGCCATTCTTCGAGAAACTGCTCGAGGTTGTGGTGGCAGGGCACCTGGTTGAGTTTGCCGTTCTTCTCCGACAGGCGCACCCAGCCGCGTCGCTGCTGGATATAGTAGTCTTCCACTTTCAACGAGATAGCAGCGCCGACACGTGCGAACGTGTAGGCCATCAGGGCGATGAGCGCACGGTCGCGGAGGCCGATGAGGGTGGTGGTTTCGATGGAATCGAGCAGCGTGCGAACTTCTTCGGAAGACAGGACTGCAGTCTTGCCGCGGCGGACCGAGTAGCGCGGGCCGCGTACGGCGGCGGCGGGGTTGATGGCGAGGATCTGGCCGGTGACCAGCCAGTCGAAGAGCATGCGGATGGCGGCCAGGTGCTGTTTGACGGTAGGTTTTGAGAGGCGGCGGCCGGCGTCTTCGATATAGGCGGCGACCACGATGGGACGGATATCTTCGAGGGTGGTGATCTGACGGGCTTCGGCCCAGGCGAAGAAGTCGCGGACGACGCGGAGGTAGGCGGCGCGGGTGTGCGGGTTGCGGATGTTGGCGGTGAAGAAGTCGAGGAAACGCCAGGAGGCCTGTGGGCCGGCGTGGCGGATGGGGGCGGGAAGCGAGTCGGGGGTGGGGATGGGAAGCATTCGAGATTCTCTACCGGGGTTGCATGTTCTCAGAAATCCAAGCCGCCAGCGAGGCTTCGTCCATCTCGCCGGCAGCCACGGCCAGCATGACACGAATCGCGTCTACCTGGCCCGCTATAAGGCGAAAACCATTAATGGCGAGAAATACGCCGATGGCAAGGAAAGCAACCCTTTTGTTGCCGTCCAGGAACGCATGGTTCTTTGCAAGCCCGAAGGCGTAAGCGGCTGCCAGATCCGCCAACGTGCACTCGGGTTGATAGGCCTGCAGGTTCTCGGGCCGCGCGAGTGCGGAATCCAGCAGCCCTTCGTCGCGCATGCCGCAAGCGCCGCCAAACCGGGCCAGACTTTCCTCATGAAGCAGAAGAAGCGCCTTCTTGCTGATCCACTTTGGGCCGGTCGTCATTCGGCAAGGGCTTTGAAGGTATCTCGATACTCTTTCATAAACTCCTCACCAGCCTTGAGTTGTTCGCTGATGCTGGGGTCGTAGGGTGTCAGCAGATAGCCATCGGGCGTTTCGATGGCGTACAGGGTATCGCCTTTCGCTACCTTCAAGCGGGTCAGCATTTCTTTGGGAATCACGGCACCGGTGGAGGTGCCTACCGCGGTGAGTTTAAGGGTGGTCATTACGAGCATATACCCATATTCATTATAATGCTCTACTCAGTGTTCAAGACGGGCAGTCTCAAATATGATAACGTCCTTTATGATATGTAAAGGTTCGGTAGCGGAAAACTACGTATTTTGCTCAGATGCGCAATAACGTAGGGAAAGAGGAGAGGGTCGAAACTACGAAATCAAGACCGATTCCGGAGACGAAGTGATCCCACCAGGAGACCGGACCGGATCTGTCAGCAGGGCCAGGTTCACAACGCTGACCGTAACTGGTTGCGTGGCGATGGCTTCGCGGTCCTCGGGGCCGAGCGCGGCGGAGTTGGAAAGCGCCCGAGAGCTAGCGTGTGCGGATCGGTGAGGAGCTTCAACGGCCCTCGGTCCAGTCGTTGGCTTCCTGTTCGGTCATGGGCTGCCACCACTGGTCTCCGGCGGGCACGAGCGGCTTTGGGCTGGAGACATCGAATGGAAAGCCAGCGGTTGTGCACGCGGGAAGCAGTTCGGCAACGGGCATGCCGTTGCGGGTAAGGACGATCTGCTCTCCTTGCGCCACAAGTTCGAGAAGGCGCGAAAGTTGAGACGCGGCTTCCTGAATATCGACCTGCACGGTTCCAGGTTAGCGGACTGCCTTCGATACCGGCAGTGCCCCTTCCCAGCGCAGGTCGCGGCGGCCGGTGAGGTACATGTCGCCCCAGAGTTGGAGGTTGAGCAGGCGCCAGATACGGTCGGTGGCATCCTCAAAACCGCTGCGATGGCGGGCGAGCAGGCTGGAGACGGCGGGCAGTTCGGTAATTTCGGCGAGCAGGCCTTTGGGGTCCTGCAGCAGTTGGGCCACGTCATCGAGGGCGGCGCCGGAGAGCCAGCGGGTGAGCGGGGTAGGGAAGCCCATCTTGCGGCGATAGACGATGTCGTGCGGCAGCAGATCCTCGACTGCTTTCTTCAGCAGGTATTTAGCGTTGGAGGGGTGCAGCTTCAGCGACTCCGGGACGCGGGAGGCAAACTCAACGAACGTATGGTCGAGGAACGGGACGCGGCTTTCGATGGAGCAGGCCATGCTCATGCGGTCCTGCTTGCGCAGCAATTCGACGAGGTAGGTTTTCTGGTCGGTATAGAGCAGCCGCTGCAGTTGGGAGCCGGAAGCGCTGGATTCCTTGCCGGCTTCGGCCCACCAGTGGCGGTAGGCTTCGTAGGCGTTGCGCGGGCGGAGGTTCGGGCGCAGCAGGCCGGTGAGGGAATCCTGGGAGAAGGCGCAGAGGTAGTTTTCGAGGTAAAGGGATTCCAGGCCGGGCTGGCGGCCGAAGATGGTATGGCCCAGCTTGCGGCGGAGGTCGGCGGGAAGCAGCGACGATGATCCGATGAATCCGCGGACAGCGCCGCGCAGCGGGCCGGGGACCATGCCGTAGGTCTGCATCCACTGGCTGTCGGTGAGGAAGCGGCGGTAGCGGCCGTAGCCGGCGAACAACTCGTCGCTGCCTTCGCCGGTGAGGACGACTTTGACGTCGCGGGCGGCCAGTTGCGAGACGTAATAGAGCGAGACGCTGGAGGGCCAGGTGATGGGCTCGTCTTCATGCCAGACCAGGCGGGGCAGGGCAGTGAAGAAGTCGTCGCGGCTGATGGAGACTTCGTGGTGATCGGTGCCGAGCGCGGCGGCGGCTTGGCGGGCATAGCCGAGTTCGCTGAACTCGGTTTCGGCATAGCCGACGGAGAAGGTCTTGACGGTGCTATCGGGCGAGACGCGCTTCATGAGCGCGGCAATGGCACTGGAATCGACACCACCGCTTAAGAAGACGCCGAGGGGCACGTCGGCCATCAGGCGCATGCGGACGGTTTCTTCCATGCGGCGGCGGCAGTCGGCGATCCACTCCTGTTCGGGGATGTCGGTGGCGGGGGTGGACTTGGGGGCATCCCAATAGCGCTGGATTTCGAGTTTGCCGTCCTGCGAGAGACGCAGCCAGCAGCCGGGCGGCAGGTGGCGGATGTTGGCAAACAACGTGGTGTCGTCGCTGAGGTAGCCGAAGGCGAGGTATTCGGACAGGGCATCGGGGTTGAGCCTGGCGGCGACGGCGGGGTGCTCCAGCAGCACCTTGATCTCCGAGCCGAAGACAAACAGGCGGCCGTCCCAGTAGTAGTAGAAAGGCTTGATGCCGAGCCGGTCGCGGGCGCCGAACAGTTGGCGGCGCTGGCGGTCCCAGAGGACGTAGGAGAACATGCCGCGGTAGCGCGAGAGGCTCTCGGGGCCCCACTGCTCGTAGGCATGGATAAGCATTTCGGTATCGCAGCGGCTGCGGTAGCGGTGGCCGGCCTGTTCGAGCGGTTCGCGGAGCCCGGCGTGGTTGAAGATTTCACCGTTGTAGACGATGACGAGGGATTCGTCTTCGTTGTACATGGGCTGGCCGCCGCCGGAGAGGTCGACAATGCTAAGGCGGCGATGGCCGAGCGCGGCGAGGTCGTCACGGAAATAGCCGAAGCCGTCGGGGCCGCGATGGGCGATGGAGGAGGTCATCCGCTCCAGGACGGAAGCGGGATAAGAATGGGCGCCAATACTAACGAATCCGGCGATTCCGCACATGAAGCAAAGCTGAACCTATCGTAGCATTTCGACCAATTCCGGCCCTTTACGCGGGCCGCCGTTTGTCGATGCCGGTAGGGGTCTTCCAGAGTTCGCCGGCCGGGACAAAGAAGATGGCCAGGGCGCGGACGGTGGCGATCATCATGGCGACGAAGGCGCGGGCGGCGGCCGAGAGTTTCTTTAGCGGGAAGCCGCGCGGGATCCAGGGATCGAACAGAGCCAGACCATAGCCGGCTGCCTGTCCGGCGACGGCGATCACGTTCAGCGGATAAGGCAGGAAGACGCTGGAAACCGCGATGACGAGCAGCAGGTAAGGCATCAGCAGTCGCCCCACCTTGTAGGACAGGAAATGGCCGAGCATGCGGTTGCGGAAGGAGAGCAACTGCGGCATGTAGCGGAGCAGTTGGTAGTTGCCGGCCAGGGTACGCGACTTGCGGCCGATTTCCACTTCGAGCGGTACGGCGATGTCGATGGCGATGGCGCGCGGCTCGATGATCAGGCGGTAGCCGGAGAAGAAGGCGGTGAGCGGCAGGTACATATCGTCGAGCAGCAGGTCGTGGGGCAGGGGGAGGGCGCGGAGGGCGAGCGAGCGGCGCATGGCGTAGTAGGCGCCGGTGGCACCGAACATGGAGTCAAGCGCGCTGAGCGAGTCGCGGAGGGCGGTTTCCAGGCGCCGGTAGTTGGCCATCTGGGCGGCGGCCGAATCGGCGGTGTCGGTGAGGTGGAGGTCGGCACTGACGACGCCGACGGTGGGGTCGGCCAGGCAGTTCATGAGGTGCTGGAGGCTGTCGGGATTGAGGCGCTGGCGGATGTCGGTGAGAATGAGGATTTCATGACGGGCGGCGGCGATACCGGCGTTGAGTCCGGCGCACTTGCCGCCGCGGGGGATGGACAGAAGGCGGACGTCGGCAAAGGCGCTGGCGATGGCTTCGGTGGCATCGGTGCAGCCGTCCGCGATGAGAATGATTTCGATGAGGTGGCTGGGGTAGTCCAGGGTGTGGATGGATTGGATCTTGGAAGCCAGGTACTTCTCGCCGTTGTGTGCCGGGATGATGAAGGACACTGCCGGCTGGAAGTGTTGTTTACAGACGGATTTCGGCCGGCGGGCAGCCATAAGGCGCAACAGGACGGGATAGCCCACCAGCACATAGGCAAGCAGGAGGCTGGCGCCAACGAAAAGGACAATGGCGACAGCAGCGGCAGGCATCGGGTAAGGGCATTCTGCCGCCGGGGCGGCGATTCTCAGGCGGTACGGCCGCCCCTTCCAACTGCTTCCGGAGACTTGGCCCAGCAGATCACGGCGGAGGTCAGGCCGATCAGCGTCGGGACATAGAAGCGGTAAGCGAGTGATGCAAAGAACAGGCACACCATGCAGGCCGAGATAGACAGCAGCAGCGTGTTGGCAAGCAGCCGGACGTCGGGGCCCGACAGCCAGGCGGAACTGAGTCTCTGCAGCGAGAAGATGCAAGTCAGGATCGCACCGAGGAAGAACAGCAGGCCCGGAAAGCCCATTTCCGAGGAGACTTCGGTATAGGAGTTATGGGTCACCTGCCAGGCGCCGCGGCTACGGCCGAGCCGCTTCTGTTCGTTGTCTTCGGCGACGGAGAACTGGCCGGGGCCGACTCCGAAGATAGGGTTGGCGAGCGTGATCTTGATGCTGGCTCGGAGGAGATTCTTACGAGCTTCGGAAGAACCTCTGGCTTCTACGAGCTGTCCATCGTCGAGGTACTCCACTGAAGGGTTCTTGCTGAAGATGGTGAGGTAGCGCTGGACCAGGACGCCGGGGGCGAGAGCAAACGTCACCATAACCACGAGGATGGTGGAGCAGACGACGAGAACGCGTTGCACGGCGGACATTTTAAACAGGGCGATCAACATCATGACGCCGAAGGCCAGCAGGCCCCCGCGGGAGCCGGTTTTGATCACAACCATAATGGCGCCGAGCGCGGTGGCGATCCAGACTGCCTTCATGAAGGAGAACTGCGAACGTTCCGAAGCATAGGCCCAGCCGACAAAGGGGAGCGTGGTGAGGATGTGCGTCGCAAGGTCGTTGGGATTAGCCACCGTACCATAGGCCAAGGCCAGGCGATCGCCCCAACTGGCGCTGAACAGAAACGAAGCCACGACCATGATGCTGACGCTGTAGGCGATGGCGCGGAACATGCGTTGGATGTTGATACGGGTGACGGCGAGGCCGGCAATCAGGAACAACAGCGGGAACTCGACGAGGTAGGTATCCTTGAGCAGCTTGAAGGAGCCGCCCTTCCAGAGGCTGAACGGGGTGACGAACACCATCCATAGCATGAAGCCGAGGAAGATGATGGAAGCCTTGGTGCGGAGCGCGCGCTGGATGCCGCCGGTGGACAGCATCACCAGCAGTGCGGGGACACCGAACAGGTAAGTCATGTACGTGCTCACGCCGACCTTGAACTCGATGAGTTGGTTCACCATGCTGAAACGGGTGAACAGGAAGGCGAGCGCGAACAGGAAACCGAACTCGCGGAAGGGATTGTTGACGTCGGCGTACCAGGCCGAATCGTGTGGGCGCGTGGGCTTGGGCGCAGGAGTGTCGGTGGGCGGCGCGGTGGTGGTCGGCGGGGGTGGTGTGGTGGCGGAAGTGCGGAATGGGGGTGACTTACGGGCAACAACCCGGCCGGAGACCTCCATCACAGAGGACTGAGCCATGGGCGATTGAGCCAATGGGGAAGAAGGGGGTTTAAACCGGCTCATGAGGCGGAAAAATTCCTCGCGATCGCGATCACTCTATGGCCAGAGTAGCACGGTGGGGCTGCGGAAACGAGATAACCTCTGTACCAGCAGGGGGATAAGGAGAGTGGCGCGGCGGACTGGGCGGGTGGTTCCAGGGACCCGGGCGGGGGTCGGTTTGTGGGGGAGCGAAAAAGCCGTTCACAAGAGTTGGAAGAAAAGTTGTGGGGTTAGATAAATGATTGATCGGTAGAGAGATGCTGGTTATTCCCGGCTTAGTTCCGGCTTCCCGAAAGGGTGGACGGGCGGGGGGTGAGTCCTAGCATGGTGGCGGGTGCACAGAATGCAAACACGACGATTCGCTTCACTGATGCTATTACTAACGGCTTCGGCTTGGTGCCAGAGCCAGGTTCATCTCTCCACGCAGTCCAAAGGAATGGACTTTACCGGCTTTCCGTCGACGAAGCCGATGCGCACGGGCACGTCGCTGCCGGGAAGCTGCGCAACCGGGGAGATGTATTTCAAGACGGACGCGCCGGCCGGGCAGGGCTTGTATGCGTGTGTGGCCGGGAGTTGGGCGGTGATAGGTTCCGGCGGGGTAGAGGTGGAATTCCACACGATTTTGGATCTGAAGGCCAGTATCACGGCCACGGTACTGGGGGTGGCGCCAGGCCGGTGTTGGGGGACACAAAAGCCGGCGGTGACGGCAACCATTACCGGCGGCAGTGGGAACGGCAGTTTTGCGGTTTACTGCACGGACTCGCAAACGATAGTCGTGGAACACAGTACGTCGGCAGGGCTGACCCTGGCGTGCACCAACTGCGTGCCGCTGCAGGTAACCATGCCGAGCATTCCGGAGGGGATGTATGCGATTGCCACCGGGACGATTGCCAGCGGGCAGTGGTCGGCGGTGACGGATTTGCGGGATTTCAGCATGCGGGTGCGGCACACCAATGGGACGGGGATGAATGTCGCCTGTGCGGGCGGCACCTGTGTACACCAGGTGGATAGCGCGGTGGTCCAGACGAAAACGGATCCCTATACGCCGCTGTCGCAGTTTGATGCAGCGGCAGCGACTCTGACGCGTCCGGTGCGGACGGGTACCGCGCTGCCGGGAACCTGTACGGTAGGCGAGCAGTTTTTCAAGACGAATGCCACGGCCGGGCAGAATCTGTACGGTTGTACGGGCAGCAACGTCTGGACCGTGCTGGGTGCGCCGGCGATCGCGGTGCACACCGAGTGGATTCCCACCGGGTCATGCGCCAACGCCGATGATGCGGCGAAGCCGGACACGGGGCGCTGGTGGGAGCCGAAGAATGGATTGTCGGGAGCGGCGAGTTCCTGTTCGGCATCAGCGAGCGGGCCGGTGAAGACGATGAGCCGGATCTTCCGCGGCAGCGCGGCCGATGCTCTGCTGCTGGCGATGCCGCTGGCGCAGAACCGGACCGGGAACATTGATCTGAGCCTGCATGGGTTCGACACGGCCGGCAGCGGCACGTTCAAGATCACGGTCGACAAAGCCTGCGCGACGACCGGCACGGCCTCCGATCTCAGCTACGCGTTCAGCGATTCGCAGACGCTGCAGTGGACTTCGGCGGCGACCACGACAACAACGCAGACGTTGACGGGGCTCACGGTGCCGGCCGGTTGTAGCGGCCATGGACTGATTCTGCGGTTGATGCGCGATGTGGCGGTGAGCGGGAATTCCTCCGGCGACTACCATATGCAAGGGGCCACGCTGGTGCAGCGGTCCAACTAAGGGTACGGAATGCGACAATGATAAGAATCGTGAGGGTGTCATGATCTTTGTGCTTCTTTTTGCACTGGCCTTCCAACTACCGGCGGCGGTGACCGTGCGTACGGTGAGGAGTTCCGGTGGAGACTACCCGGCGACTTTAGCCGGATTGCAGGGCGCGGTGGATTACTGCCGCACGCTAAACGCTACCGATCCCTGCGTGGTGGAAGTGGAAGCGGGCGCGGTGATTACCGGGCCTGCCTGTAATCTGGTCTTAAACGCGCAGACCGCGGCGACCAAGCTCATCGTGATCCGGTCCAGCCGTTTGAGCGAACTGCCGGATGGGGTGCGCGTGACGCAGGCGGATGCGCCAAAACTGGCCAAAATCGTCACTTCCTGCGCCCAATCTCCGGGTGTGGTGATCGTTCCACCGGAGGTAACGGGCGTATTGGGGACGAATGTGGCTTCGCATTATATGCTGCAGGGACTGGAACTGCACTATGCCGCCGAAGGGCGCAATGCCGGCGGTGCTATCAACATCGGTCTGAATACGGACGGGTCCACCAAGGCGCGGGCGCACTGGCAGGCCCCGCACACCATCACGGTGGATCGCTGCTGGACACACGGCAATGAAACCGAGACGTGGATAACGGCAAACAGCACGCACGCCAACCAGATGGGGGTACGGGCAGACGGCCGGAATCTCACGATCAAGAATTCGCGGCTGAGCGATAACAACATGGACAGCGTGGATCACGGCCAAGGTGAGTCCAAGGGTCTGGGCACATCGAACGGCCCTGGTCCGCTGTACGTGTATAACAACTACATCGACGGGGCCATCGGATCGCTGATGGGCGGCGAATGGACGTGGATTCCGGGTCTGGTGCTAACCGGATCCTGGTGGTGGGGCAACGAGTATTCGCGCAACCCCTATGCGTGGCACTGGCTGGATTGGGACACCACCGACAGCCTCAATGCCGCCGAGCCCTGTATCACCGGCTCTTTCTTCGAGCAGAAGGCGGCGCCGTTGAACAAATGGAAGTGCGTAGGCGGCAGTTGGCAGCCGACTACAGAAAATCGCATCAATCGCGGCTGGACCAAGAATGCATGGGAATGCAAGAACTGCCGGTTGGCAGTGGCGGAAGGCAACTACATTCACGATATTCCCTCCGTTGGGGACCAGTCGCAGTTCGGCTTCGCATTTCTGGTCAACAATGTGGACGCGCAGGATGGTGCTTACTTCGCCCGGCCGGAGAACATCAGTATCCGGTTTAACCGGGCGGTTCGCACCGGGCAGGGGCCTACCGTAGCCTGGTTAGGCGATACCAAAAGCTATAAGCGGAACAACAACGTTACCGTTGAGAACAACCTCATTGTGGCGTTTGGTGGTGCGCGGGTTAGCCCAACACAGGGTGGGATCTACACGAGCGGAGGAGGTTGGCAGGCGCAGGTTTCCGGCTTTGACCAGAATCTGCGGATTGCTCGCAATACCTTCCTGTATGACCGCACCTTCGGCGGTGGCGGCATACGATTGGCCGAGGGTCCTCCGGTGGCGACCAACGTCTACCTGCAGGACAACATCCTGAGTTGGGGGGTTATCGGTCAATCGCCCCTGGACAACATCAACGAGAGCTGCGCCGCGTTCCGGACGGTAATGTTGGGCGCTGTGTATTGGAACTACTTCGGCTTGATCGACACCAATGGCCGCGGGCAAGCGGCGTTTAATACGGTATATGGCAATTCCGCCTGCCCGCCCAACAAGTCACGGGTGGCCACGTTTGCCGATGTGAAGTTCGTGAACTACAACAACACCGAAACGGGCGACTACCGGCTCTGCACGGGTCCGGGGGTTCCCCATGCTTCCTGTACGGGCGCTTCTCCCTGGGCGACGGCCTCGAGCACCGGCGGTCCGCTGGGCGCGGATGCACAGCAGGTGATGTATGCTTCGGGCGGAGCAGAAACCGGCACGCCGGACTACAAGTTCCTGGAGTTCCAGATTCGCCGCGCGGATAAGAACGAGGTTCGCTACACGGCGTATGATGACCAGGCGTGCTCGGGAACCATTACCGGCATCTCCGGTCCGCCGGCGTACTCGTGGAACGATAGCGGCGGCAACCGCGAACGGTCCATTACGCCGGGAACGCTGCAGCCCGGCTCCTATACGGCCAAGGTCACCTGCGCCGGTGGCCGCTGGCGCGAGGAGCAGTTGCGGGTCTACTAATCCAAACGGATCGCGGCCGAAAGCCGGCAGGGCAGAGAGCCGCGTTTCGACACCCGCACCACCGTGGCGGGAATCCGATAATGGAGGGCTGGAGAAATCCAGCCCTCTTGTTTTTCCGAAGCCGGCAGCCGCAGCCGTTCCAGGGCCTGGCTGTTGGCCGGATGCCAGAACTGCTCCACCAGGTGCTCGCCTGGCGGCCCATCGATTTCATCAAACACCAGCAGCAGCGCTTCCCGCTTGAGCAGAATCAGCCGGCGCCGGTGGCGGAAGCCGCGATACCGGCATTCGGCTACGACGCGGTCAGAGGTTGCGCTGGGCGACCATTCCAGCAGCTGCACTTCCGGATGCTCCCGCCAGCCGAAGGGCCCTGCTGGGATAGCCTGATCCAACTCATCCACACGCACCGTGTTATGCGCGGCCGATCCGCGAAAAGCCTCCCGCGCCGCCGTATCACCCACATAACGGTAAGTGCCTGGATCCACTAGCAGCGGCTCGCCGTTCTTCCACACCGTGAAGCTGAGCGTATCGGAGTGGCTGTGTCCGCCGCGGCCGGTGCCGAACGGGCCGCCGTCGAACAGTACATGCACGCCTGGGCTTGCCAGCACCGCCATGCCGATATCGGCAAACAGCCGCGACTCCGGTGCCGCCGCCAAGGCCGGCTCCTTTTTGATTTCGTTCGTTGTTTCCAGCCACCAGGCCCCCTGCGGCAGGATATCCGCGTCGCTTGCCGCCGCCGGCCACTTTCCCTGCAGCCAGGAATGCGCCGTCGCCAGGCTGGCACGCCCGTATTCGTCATGCCGCCCGTAAGGATGAAAGAAGCGCCCGCCATCGTCATCGCCAAAGAACGACAGGCGTCGCGCCGGACCAAGCAGCGCCTCCAGATAATCGGCCATCTTTGCCACCACCTGGCGGTATTCGGCATCGGGCTGGCTCAGCAGACCATGGAAGACGAACATGTCCAGCGCGTAGACGTGATAGTAGCTGGAATGCTCGAAGTGGCTGCCGTCGGCATGCACCTGGTTGCGGATCTCCGCCGCCACCACCCGGCCCCCCACCCGAGCCCATTCGGCCGACCGCGGAAAGGCGAACAACACCCCCAGCGCATGCAGCGCCACGGCCTCTCCCAACAGATGCGTGTTCGGCGAAAAATAGAACGACAGATTCCGTTCCAGGTGGCAGCCGTGCCAGTAGAGCATCTGCAGCCAGCGGCGCCGGAAGGGTTCAGGGAGCGCCTCGCCGGCACATTGGAAAATCCAGATCCACGACAGCGCGCGGAAGGCCACCTCCAGCGCGCTGGCCCAATTGATGCCTCGTTGGAACGGGTTCTGCTCCATCCACGATTCCAGCTGCAGCAGCAGTTCCGCTAACGAAGCCTGATCCTGGTGCAGCAGCCAGTCCTGCGCCAGAACCACCAGATGCTGATGCCGGTTCAGCTCCCAGATGACCTTATGATCTCCGGCCCGGTCCGCGTCCAGATAGGGAATCCCGCGGAAATAGCCAGTGCCGGTTTCGATCCCCGACAGCGGATCGCGCCGCCAGTGGATCTCCGGCCCAACTTGCAGCGACGTGCCCAGCAGCGGGATATCGCCGCTGCGAACGCGCGCCGCCAGATCGCGAATCTCGCGTGCAAAGGTCGTGCCGCGCAGCCTTTGCGAAATGGCATCGGGGCGGGGAAGCGCGCGCAGCGGCCAGGCGGCCGCAAAGTCCCGCGGCAGCTTCGGTGGCAGACGCAGCAGCGCGTAGTTATAGACCTCCTGCTCCAGCCGGCTGCGCAATTCCGCCGGATTCTCGAGCATTCTCGCCAACGGGCGCCGGAACCGCTCTGGGATAATGGAGGCAAACGCTGACATGTGTGGAATCGCCGGCTATTACACCCCAGGAAAACCTGCAGAAGAATCCGTTGTGCAGGCGATGTGCCGGCGCATTGTGCACCGCGGCCCCGACGACGAGGGAGTTCGCGTGGAGCGGGGTTGCGGTATCGGTATGCGGCGGCTCAGTATCATCGATCTGGGAGGCGGGCATCAGCCCATCGCCAACGAAGATGATAGCGTGTGGGTGGTTTTCAATGGCGAAATTTATAACTACCAGGCGCTGCGTTCCTATTTAGAAAGCCACGGCCATCGCTTCCGCACGCAGTCCGATACCGAAACGCTGGTCCATCTTTACGAACAGGAAGGCGCCGCGGGCCTGCACCGCCTGCGCGGCATGTATGCCTGCGCCATCTGGGACAGCCGCCGCAACAGCATCCTGCTGGTACGCGACCGCTTCGGCAAAAAGCCCCTCTATTACGCCGTCAATAAAACCGGGCTGTATTTCGCCAGCGAACTGAAGTGCCTGCTCGAAGCCGGCGTGCCCGTCACGCTTGACCCCGACGCCCTCAAACTCTACTTCCAGTTCTCCTATATCCCCGATCCCTGGAGCCCCTACAAGGAGATCCGCAAGCTGCCCCCCGGCGGCTGGTTGCGCTTTGATGCCGATGGCCGTGTCGAACAGGGTCAGTATTGGACGCTCCCCGTACCGGCCGAATCCGGCGGCCCGGACGAGGCCGAAACCCTCCGTCAGTTGCGCGACAAGTTCGACGAATCGGTGCGCGTGCGCATGATTGCCGACGTCCCCCTGGGAGCTTTTTTAAGCGGCGGCATCGACTCCAGCTCCGTGGTGGCCTCCATGGCCCGGCAAAGCAAGGAGCCCGTCCGCACCTTCTCCATCGGCTTTGAAGAGGCCGACTACAACGAACTGCCCTACGCCCGCATGGTGGCCGATCAATACAAGACCGCGCACCATGAAATGATCGTCAAGCCCGACAGCGTTGCCCTCGCCCAGCGCCTGGTCAGCCACTTCGATGAACCCTTCGGCGATTCCTCCTCCATCCCCACCTTCCTGGTCTCGGAATTCGCCGTCCAGCACGTCAAAGTGGCCCTCACCGGCGATGGCGGGGACGAGCTGTTTGCCGGCTATGAAAGTTTTTTCTGGGTGAACAACGCCCGCCGCTTCGATGCTATTCCGCAGCCGGCACGCCGTGCCATCGGCTGGCTGGCCGACCAGCTCCCTTATTCGGCCTACGGCAAGAACTACCTCCGCATGATGAGCCGCCCGACGCCGCTGCTGCGCTACTTCGAACTGAACTACGCGCCGTACTACCTGCGCCGCCGGCTGCTGCAGAGCGAGTGGATGCTGCCCGCCGACCAGGCCTTCCTCGAACGCACCTTCGCGCATTGCCTGGCCCCCAACGGTGCCGATGTCCTCACCCAGGCGCTCTATTTCGAAGCCACCGCCAAGCTCACCGGCGACATGCTGGTGAAGGTAGACCGGATGTCGATGGCGGCGTCGCTTGAGGTGCGCTGCCCCATGCTTGATCATGAGCTGGCCGAACTGGCCGCGCGCATCCCCCATGAATCGAAAATGCGCGGCGGGCGAGGGAAGGATGTGCTGCTGCGGGCCGTCGGCGATCGCCTGCCCTCCGGCCTCTGGAATCGCCCCAAGAAAGGTTTTGCCGTCCCGCTGCCCATGTGGTTCCGCGGCGCGCTGCGGCCGCTGCTGTGGGATACCCTGCGGAGCAAGGAATTCCTCCGCCGCGGCATGGTGTCGGAAGGCTTCGTCAACACGCTGCTCGAAGAACACGACAGCGGGCGGCGCAACAACTCGCATTGGCTGTGGATGCTGCTGATGCTGGAGCTGTGGTTT
>JAEUQF010000440.1 GCA_016789745.1 Bryobacterales bacterium | reverse complement strand
GTGCTTTTCTTGCTTAACATGCGATAGCGCACATCCCGTTCAATCGGGAAGCGGTCGGCGGCACGCCGCTCGTTGGTCTGTTTTGTCGATGCGCTGATCAATGGTCCTCCAAAGACGCTTGCCTAATGCCTTTTCAGGATGCCCCGAAGGCCGCGTACCCGCAATGGTGAATTGGATGGGTTCTGACCCGGTACCCTGGGCCATAGGAGGCACTAGTACTGGGGTTCTTATGCGTGTCCTGAAGTATCATGGGCGGTATGCTTCGTCGAATTACTTTAGCTTTGCTCGTGACGTTCCTGGCGGCCGGCTCGGCTGCCTACGCTCAAAAGAAGGCCATCACCCCCCCGGGTTCTAAACCCAGCCCTAACTTCAGCGCCGGCTTGATGGTGGGTGACACCTTGTATGTCTCCGGTATGGTGGGCCGCGCGCCCGATGGCAAATACCCTGCCAAGTTTGAAGATGAAGTGCAGCAGACGCTCGACAACATCAACCAGGTGGTGAAGGCGGCCGGGATGTCGATGGCGGATGCCGTTGCCGTGCAGGTTTACCTCACCGACATGTCGATGTTTGATCGCATGAACAGCGTTTATATCAAGGCGTTCTCCGACCCCAAGCCGACGCGCACCACCGTGGGCGTTGCCAAACTCGTGGGCGAAGCCAAGATCGAGATCACGGTTACGCTGCGCAAAGCGAAGTAGTATCCGGCAGGGGGGCTTGCCTCAGGCGGCTCCCCGTTCCTTCTTCATCAGCAGGTTCCTCTTCCAGGCGATCTCGCGGGCCTCAGAAACGGAGCCGTTGCGGATCTGGCGTCCGGCTCTCTGCGGAGCGCCTCGTCTGACTGGAGACCGGGATCCCACAGCGCTACGGGTGGGCCAACGTGGCCAGATGCAGGGGGCGGTGAGAACGGCGGGGCTTCGTCCCATTCCGCGGCGACGTGGCGGCTGATACACGCGTGGGTTCTCAGAAAGGTAGTGCCCTGTTCCGGTATGGTTGGGATCGTACTGCCTTCGTCAGTGGGCGGCCACATCGGTTCGCCGGCGGGCAGTTCGAGCTTTGCCTCAGTGTATGCTAGAGAATGGCGGACAGTGCCAAGTCATCTGTCCGGAGTCCGCTTCTGATCCAAGAACATCCGAGGTTATCCGTTGAATCGCATTTCGCTCGCCTTCCGTAGCTTCTTCGCCATTCTTTTCGGCGGGGCTCTGCCGGAAGATATCGCCAAGGCGTTCGGGTTCGCCAAACCGACACCGCCGCCTCCTCCCCCACCGCCCGCACCGGTCATCAAGACCTCCGACGGCGCCCTGCAGATTCTCGGCATTCTGCAGCGGGATGCCCGGCTGGTGGATTTCCTGATGGAAGATATCTCCGCCTATTCCGACGACCAGGTAGGTGCCGCGGTCCGCAGCCTGCATGAGCAATGCCGCGCCACGCTGGACCGCTACGTGAAACTCACCCCGGTGATCGACGGCGTGGAAGGCACCTATGCGAAGGCGGACGCCAGCGCCGGTAAGAACGCCGTGAAGTTCGTCGGTAATGTGCCCTCCGGCCCGCCCCCCAAGGGCGGCACACTCCGGCACCGCGGCTGGAAAGCGCAGCGGGTGGAACTTCCGGCTTTGGCCGCCAAGCAGGACGTGAACATTGTCGCGCCCGCCGAGATCGAAATCGAGTAGTCCGCAGCAGTTACCCCTCATGGCAGAAAACCGGTATGTGATCGGCATC
Organism: Bryobacterales bacterium; assembly: GCA_016789745.1. Taxonomy (GTDB): domain Bacteria; phylum Acidobacteriota; class Terriglobia; order Bryobacterales; family Bryobacteraceae; genus CADEFT01. The sequence continues at coordinate 2,807 of JAEUQF010000440.1, read as the reverse complement.
GATCTGGGGACGACCAATTGCGCCGTCGCCTGGGCCGATGCTACGGATGCGCCCGATGCGCTCACGCTTCCCCGCGTGGAAAGCTTTGCGATTCCGCAGTTGGTGAATCCCGGCGAGGTCCGCGACGAGCCATTGCTGCCCTCCTCCTTATATTTGCCCGACGGCAAGGATTTTCCGGAAGGCACGCTGCAATTGCCCTGGGGCGGCGACCCGTCGCACGTCGTCGGTGTGCTGGCCCAGAAGCGCGGTGTCGAACGTTCGAACCGGCTGGTGAGTTCCGCTAAATCCTGGCTGTCGCACAGCAGCGTCGACCGTACATCGGCTCTGCTGCCCATCAACGCGCCCGAAGGCACGCCGAAGGTATCGCCGGTGGAGGCTTCCCGCCGCTACCTGGAGCATATTCGTAAGGCTTGGGACCAGGCCCATCCCGATGCGCCGTTCGAGCAGCAGCAGGTTCTGGTGACGGTGCCGGCGTCGTTCGATGCGGTGGCTCGCGAATTGACGCAACGCGCCGCCGCGGAGGCCGGCTATGGTCCGGTGACGCTGCTCGAAGAGCCGCAGGCGGCCTTCTATGCCTGGCTCGAAAAGCACCCGGATTGGCGCGAGCGCGTTAAAGTCGGTGACCTGATCCTGGTCGTGGATATTGGCGGCGGCACCACGGATTTCACGCTCATCGCCGTTACCGAAAAGGGCGGCGAACTGCAGTTGGAACGCGTCGCCGTGGGCGATCACATCCTGCTCGGCGGCGACAACGTCGATCTGGCCCTTGCGCGCGTCGTCGAGCAGCAACTGGCGGCAAAGAACACCAAGCTGGACATGATGCAGTTCCATGCCCTGTGGCAGCAGGCGCGTGTCGGCAAGGAGAAACTGCTGGATGAGGAGAGCACCGCCGAAGAGCACCCGGTGACAATCCTCGGCCGCGGCACGGGGCTGGTGGGCGGCACCATCAAGTCGCAGTTGAAGCGCGAAGACGTCCTGCGGACGGTGCTGGATGGCTTTGTGCCGCAGGTTTCCAGCCACGACATGCCCGCCCGGCAACGCCGTGCGGCGTTGCAGGAAATTGGCCTGCCGTACGCTTCCGATGCAGCCATCACCCGGCAATTGGCGCGGTTCCTGCGGCAGCAGGCGGCGCAGGTGGAGCATGGGTCGGTGCGGCGTACCGGGTCCGGCATGGCAGCCCCCACGCACGTGCTGTTCAACGGCGGTGTGCTGCGTGCGCGCATGATTCGCGAACGGCTGATGGACGTGCTGAACTCCTGGCTGGCTGAGGAGCAGATGAGCGCCGCCGAACCGCTCCTGGGCGAAGACCTGATGCAGGCGGTGTCGCGCGGGGCGGCCTACTATGGCCTGGCGCGGCGCGGGCGCGGTGTGCGCATCCGCGGCGGTGTGCCGCGCACTTATTACGTGGGTATCGAAACCGCCATGCCGGCCATTCCAGGCATGGCTCCGCCGATGAAGGCGCTTACCGTGGTGCCGTTCGGCATGGAAGAAGGCACGTCACACGTCTTCCCCGATCGTGAGTTTGGCCTGTGGGTGGGCGAGCCCGCCGAGTTCCGCTTCTTCACGTCGTCTTCGCGTAAGAACGACGATGCGGGCATGTACCTGGAAGAGTGGAAGCCGGACGAATTGGACGAACTCGCCCCCATTGAGGTGAACCTGTCCGGCGATACGGGCGAGGTGGTGCGGGTGACGCTGGAATCGCATGTCAACGAAACGGGCGTACTGGAGTTGTACTGCGTCGCCAAGGATGGGCGGCGTTGGAAACTGGAGTTCAACGTGAGGGAGCGCGTCGGCTAAGTGAACATCGGCATTGACCTGGGAACGACCAACTCGGCGTTGGCGTTTGTCGACCCGCGGGAAGCAGGCGAATCCGAGTATCCCGCCATCCACGTCCTGGACGTGCCGCAGGTGGTGGCCGAAGGGCGCAGTGAGCCGCGGCGCACGCTGCCATCGTTTTTGTACCTGACGGATCAGGCGCAGGTGGTGGGCACGTGGGCCCGCGAGCAGGGCGCACTGGTGCCTACGCGTTCCGTGCATTCGGCCAAGAGTTGGCTGTCGAATTCCGAAGCTGATCGCAATGCGAAGATCCTGCCGTGGGATGCGCAGGAAGGCGGGCGCGTGTTGTCGCCGGTGGAAGTGTCGGCGAAGATCATCGCGCACCTGGGTCAGGCCTGGAACCAGAGCCACCCCGACTTGCCGGTTGCCGGGCAGGATGTTGTCCTGACAGTGCCGGCGTCGTTCGATGAAGAGGCGCGGGAATTGACGGTAGCGGCCGCGCGCGACGCCGGCATTGAGAAACTGACGCTGCTGGAGGAGCCGGCGGCGGCCTTCTATTCCTGGATCGCGAATCATCTTTCGCAATCGCAAAAGACACTGTTCGACGGGCAGACGGTGCTGATTGTCGATGTGGGCGGCGGCACCAGTGACTTCACCGTCATCCGCGTGAATCGCGAAGGCGACCGTGTGACCTTCACCCGAACGGCTGTCGGCAAGCACCTGTTGCTGGGTGGCGACAATCTGGACCTCACGCTGGCCTGGCTGGTGGAGGCGAAGTTAGGCAAGCCGCTCTCGGTGCGGCAGCGCAGCGCCCTGCGCCGCCAGTGCGCCTCGGCCAAGGAACTGCTCCTCAATGACCCCACTCGCCAGAGCGCGGAGATCACGGTGCTCGGCGGCGGCTCGTCGCTCATCGGCGGTACGCTGCGCACCGAAATCACGCGGCAGGAAGCTCTGGAACTGACGCTGGATGGCTTCCTGCCGTTCTGCGAACTGGGCGACCAGCCCAAGGAAGACAAGAAGAGCCTGTTCCG
>JAEUQF010000431.1 GCA_016789745.1 Bryobacterales bacterium | reverse complement strand
CCAACATCGCTTACGACAGCGCGCCTACAGGCGCGGATGATGAGCCGTGCTCAGCGGCGTGTCGCCGTTCCATGTGCTGTTTCTGGTGGTGGCAACTTTAAGCGAGCAGAGGTGGTCAATTTCTCCAGCGCGCCGAAGACGAATGCACAGCCCAACTCGGGTTTCGGACCCACCAGGACGCACTCGAAGCGGAAGAACGCGAGGTTGGCCAGGTTCGGTTCACATCTCTAGATCGGCAGATCGCCAGAACCCGGCCGGCAGCAGGGCAGGAGTTCTTTCGGTTCAATCTCAGCGTCCGGAGCCGGGCCCAACTTAGGAACCGCCTTTTCGTACTTCAGCAACTGGGACTTGCGCGCCGCGCAGGCGGGGACGCGTGGGACGTGAAAGCCGACTTCGACGCGGTTCTCCGCGAAATGCAGAAGCTGAGTGATCGCCAACGGATGATCGCCGCGTATAGATCACTGCTTTCCAATCCCATGCTCCCGATTCGTTATACGCCACCGAACGAAATCTCCGAGCTGACCGGCCGCGTGATCGGCCACGCTCACGACGATGGCAGCGATCGGCCCGCAATGATCCTCGAAGGTGCCGATGGCTTTGTTCACATCATTCCTTACGATCAAGGGATCGAGCGTCATCGCGCAAGGGGCCTGCTCGCCAGCGGAAAGGTCTTCACCTTGTATAGAGATGGAGGCGGCTTGAGAGTCAAGGACCTCGGCGAGAAGACTCCCAGCATTCTGGGGCGAAGCCAGACGCCGGCGAAGCGATCGCGATAATAGCCGACACAGGCTTGCACCACGACTGCGGCCCGAACCGACTTGCCCGCTTTGGCGGGCAGAGTCAGGGCCCTACTCTTGCGAGAGAATACCCCTCAGCGCATTTGTGGTCTGTCCCCATTCTTCACATATGAGGTCCACTACTCTGGCGTCCGCTTCACCATGGCGGTCCTGGACGAACCAGTTCCGGTTATGCGCGTTGATACGGTCCCGATACCCACCACCTTGTCCCCATTCGTTCGCCAAAGCTGTCCAGAACGCTGAATCCGGTCGCAGCTCGTCGGCGTGAATGCTTTGCCCGACCAACTGGGCTTTACGCACCAATGTGTCGAATCCTCCCTCCAGAATTCGGATTGCCTGCCGGACCAAATCGTGGGCATCCAGGTATTGCTCGTCGTTCAGTAAGTTGTCGGCAATTGCACGGAACTCACTCAGCTTCGGTTCGAGGATCTGTGTAGCTATTCTACGTGCGCCGTGGCTCAACTGGTGGGCGTAGTTGAGTTGCTGCCACTCACCTTCCCGCACAACGGCCGCGTGAATCGAGCGGGGATGCGCGGATGCGACAGCCGATAGGAGGCTATCCTGAACGTGCGATCTATGCGCAACGTGAAGCGAAGCATTGCGGTCCAGCCATACGGTGAGATGCCGGGCTGCTTGCCGCATCGTTTCGCGAGCCTGTTCTCGCGCGTAGTTGGCCATTAGCGCATTGGCCCCGGCGATGATCTCCCGGAGGCTCTTGCGATGCGCTTCGCGGATGATGTCGATCCTGTCTCGGATAAAAGCTCGCAACGTTTCTCGCGAGTCCTCAGCGGCATTGAAGAACATGACGGGAAGGTCGCTGAGTCCAAGAGGGCTGAGCTTCAGTCTCACTTCATCCTCTTTGACTTCGTAGCCTTCTGTCGCGGTTTCGACTGGTACGCCGTTGTCTTTGACGGCCAGCGCTTCACCCGGCCGGGGCAATGCAAGTATCGCCGCATGGGAGCCGAGTGTGCGGACGCCGCCCTCTTTGGCGCGCGTGAGGAGCTGACGGACGGCTGTCGCCGGAGCTTCATTGAAAACACTACACAAAATGACAGCTGTGTGGGCATCGTCGAAGTGCTGCTCAAGGTCTGCCCTCTCCGCAATGTCGTCGATTCCTTGCGTGTCGATGATCGTAACACTTAACGATTCCTCACCCATTACGGCTGTCGGCACTAGGAGTTCAATCCGGCGCGGAATAGTGAAATCCGAGTGCTTGCCGTTGTTGATGCGTTCAAACGTTTCTTGAAGCCACTCGTACGGCGGCTTGCCGACAGATTCGGAATACCAGATATCCCTGCGATCGCGCTTGTGCAGTTCCATTCGGGCGAGCAATTCGACCGACAAGGCTTTCGCGTCTTTGATGGTGCTCGCAAGCGTCCGCGCTTCGTCTAGGGCCGGGATGATGGTGCCATCGGGCTTCTTTTCCCGGCGGCGGTTCCGGAGACCGGTCATGTTGCGCAACGCGCGTTCTACTTCTCGCGAAATACCTGGTGATCCGCCATCGCCATCGGGCTCAGCCGGCCTAGCCGGTTGCGTAGGATTTAGCAGGAAGTTGGCGAACTCCCCTACATATCGCCTAATCTCCTCTTCAGATGCCGGCTCGACGATAAGGCCGTACCCCGGCCCCCGACGAATATGCACCTCGCAGATCGTAATACCCCCTGCGCCCGTTTCGAGCACTGGTTTGGGCATACCTTTGTCGCTCGCAAGTTCGAGATTTTCGAGTCTGCAAATGGCAGTGGATTTTCCCACTGCGATCGTGCCGAGGAATGAGGCATTGTATCGCTTTTCGGCGACGTTATTGGCCGCCAGCTTTACCTCCTCGCGGTACTTAATCAGGCGACGCTCAAAAATCTGGCGCACTTCAGGGTTCTCAGACAAGCTGTGAAGGCTTTGAGCCGTCTGTTCCGCCTCCCAGAGGAGATCGGATTCCGAGTCTGAGAGTGAGGGCTCCGGCAGGATCTGCCAGTTTCTGGCGAGCAGCTCCTTGAGTCTTTCGGCTTCCGGAGTGGCGATGCCGTTAAGAATGATCTCAAGTTCATCTGAGGACAGCGAACGCTCGCCACTCTCAACGCGGGAGAGGACCGCTGGGCTCCACTCAAGTCTTCGAGCCAATTCATTCTGTTTAAGATTTGCCTTCTCTCGGAGCGAAGCCAAGTACCTGCCGATCTCACTATGGCGACTCATTTTGCCCTCCGCCTCAATCATGCAGCAACAGTTCTAGAATGTCAAGAAAGGTTTCTGCAACATTGCAACCGACATAGATCCGGCTGGGAGATTGACGACTTCTTCTGATGAGAAACCCCGCTCTCGACTCCAGAGACCACGCCAGCTGATGCCGAGAAATCCGGGTTTAGCGTGTCAGTCATCGCGTTTCCGATGGTTGGTGAAGCCGAGGCCCATGTTGACAACGTGGCGGCCACCGGCGAATACTGTGTCTAGCTAGCTTGTACAAGCTAGATCGAGGCGCACAGTGGACACAAAACGACCATCGAGACTTGAAGAGATTGCTCCCGCACCCGAGGATTCGCCCGCCGCAAGTGGCGAACCGCTGGAAGGCTCTGGCTTCGAGTTGGAAGAACCCGAACCGGACTTCAAGGAGGAGCGATGAACACAACAGAAGACAAAGACGTCCAGGCGCAAGAGCCGGCAAAACCCAAACGGGATTACCGCCAAGAGGTGACGAACCAGATCATCGAGATGCTTGAGAAAGGCACCGCGCCTTGGCAGAAGCCGTGGGAGGCCGGGACCACCGCGCTTCCGTTCAATCCAACGTCGGACCGCGGCTATCGGGGCGGCAATGCACTCCACCTTATGGCTACAGCCGCACGAAGAGGCTTCACCGACCCGCGATGGCTCACATACCGCCAGGCTCACGAGAACGGCTGGCAGGTTCGCCAGGGCGAGAAGGGCACGCAGATCGAGTATTGGCAGTTCAGTGACCGCGCCGCTCGTACCGTAGCCGGCGAAACTGCACCAGACGCGCCTTCCACTAAAGGCGAAGAATCACCAGCCCGGCAATCGCCATTGCACAGGGTCTACACCGTCTTCAACGCGCAGCAGATCGACGGTATCCCCCCGCAAGAACCGAAGCGCCTACAGGACTGGGAGGTCGTTAAAACCGGCGAAGAGATCCTCCAGAACTCCGGGGCGGCGATTGCCCACGATCAGCAGGATCGTGCATTCTACAGCCGCGCGCAAGACTCCATTCATCTGCCGGCCAGAGAGGCGTTCCGCAGCGCACCAGACTACTACGGGACTGCACTTCATGAACTGGCCCACTGGACCGGACATCCGTCCCGACTGAATCGCCAAACGCTGAACGAGAGCTACCGATTCGGCGATCCGAACTACGCCAAGGAGGAACTCCGGGCCGAACTCACCTCCGTATTCCTGGCCGCTGAGCGGGGAATTCCACACAACCCGGAGCAACACGCAGCATATGTAGCCTCCTGGATCAGCGCCCTGAAGAACGACAAGCACGAGATCTTCCGAGCAGCGAAAGACGCTCACAACGCAGCCGATTACTTGCTGGGCCTGGAGCGTAGCAAGGCGGTGGAATCCAACGCGGTGCCGCAGATTCGCACCGAAACCTCCGAGCACGTTGCGGCATACGAGCGTGGAACTGGCACCGTGAATATCGTCGAGAAGGAAACCGCCACGGAGACCAGGAATCCAGCGCGGACTGGCAAAGCCGGGATGCCGGACCGCCAGGCACCGGTAAAGGTGCAAACCGAGAAGATTTTGGACGGCGAAGTGGACGGTCGGCGACCACCCAGCGAAACGGAGTTGCAGCGATCCCTAGCCGAAGCGGAGAAGCAGGCTAAAGCTCAGTTCGGGAACACAGCACGGCTTTACCCGGCGGACACCGACTCCGGGCGCTATCGGGGCGAGATCTGCGCCGAGACCGAGCACCATCTCCTCCAGAAGATAAGCCCAAAATCTGTCATCGCTCACCCGAAGTCTCTCATTTCAGACGTGCTGTCCCCCGGCCAGGGTGTCGCCATCAACTACAAGAACGGCCTCGCCGATACGAAGCCGTTCAAGGCCCGAGAACGAGCGCAGTCCCTTGCGAGGTAACGATGGCACGAACTGCGAACTTATATCGAACGCCTCCGGACCCCGGCTTTGTCGGTGGCTACAACTGGGCAGGAGTCATCGCCGGGGTTGCCTTGTTGATCGCGGTCAACATCGCCGCAACTCAATTCATCGCGTACCGGTTTGCCTATCAAACTGCTCTTGGTGGGCCCCTCCTGCAGGTCCGGGGCACCAGCGTATACCAGCCGTTCGCGTGGGCGAGTTGGCTGCTCAAACACGGCGCATCACCGAACCCCAAGGTCCGTCTCCCGCTATTAGGCGGCGCGTTAATCGTTGTCGTGGGTTCAGCGCTTGCGGTCGCCCTTGTATACGGTCTGAACATCCGGCGGGCGAAGCGTCTGTCCGAGAATGCCGAGGACCTTCACGGTTCGGCACGATGGGCTTCGCCTGACGATGTGCTAGCCACGGGTTTGCTTGCCGCAAGGCAGGGCGCCTACGTGGGCGGCTGGTGCAACCCACACGGAAACCGGCTCCACTACCTTCGCCACAACGGTCCGGAGCACATTCTCGCGTTCGCGCCGACCCGCAGCGGTAAGGGCGTTGGCCTTGTAATACCGACACTGCTCGCCTGGTCAGAATCGGCCGTGGTTTACGACATCAAAGGTGAGAATTGGGCCAAGACCGCGGGCTTCCGCCGGGCGCAAGGCCACATCTGCTTCAAGTTCTCTCCCGTCGAAATTGGAAACGGCTCCCGGTTCAATCCGCTTTCGGAAGTTCGGATCGGAACACAGCGCGACGTTTCCGACGCGCAGAACGTAGCCGACATGATCGTGCGAACCGGCGAGGACAGCCCTCAAGAGCGCTACTGGCAAGATGCCGCCGCTTCGATCACAACCGGCATGATCCTCCACGTTTGCTACGCAGCCGCCGCCGAGGGCAAGGTCGCCTGTCTGTCAGATCTGGCTTCGGTATTCACGAAGCCGGGGCAGAGTTTCCGCGACACGCTTGCTGAACTGGAGAACTTCCCGCACGATCCGACCCGCTCACACCGTTGGCGCATGACGGAGGGCGAACGAACCGCAACACACCCTGTGGTGCGAGAGAAAGTCCGCGAGATGCTCGACAAGGAAGACAAGGATTTCTCCGGTGTTCTTTCCACCGCAAAGACCGCACTGACGCTCTACAGCGACCCGCTAGTGTCGCGGAACACCTCAGCCAGCGACTTCACTATCGACGACCTGGTAAACCATGCCAAGCCCATCTCCCTGTATCTCGTGGTTCCACCGTCCGACAAGATCCGGTTGCGTCCGCTGATCCGGCTGATCTTCACGATGATCGTCAACCGGCTCACCGAGCGGATGGACTTCGAAGGCTCCGCGCAGAAGCGGAATCGGCATCGGCTGCTTTTCATGGTGGATGAATTTCCCTCGCTGAAGAGGATGGAGATCTTTGCCGACGCGCTTTCCTACATGGCGGGTTACGGCCTCAAGGCCTACCTGATCACCCAGGACATCCGCCAGATTGTCGATGAGTATGGCCCTAACGAAAGCATCGTTTCGAACTGCCATGTTCGAGTGGCATACGCCCCGAACCAGTACGACACCGCGGAACTGCTCTCGAAAATGACCGGGACCAAGACGGTGCAAAAGGCCAGTTTCAATTTCTCGGGATCGCGACTCGCCCCGATCGCCAACCACATGAGCGCGAGTGTCGAACAGATCGAGCGTCCGCTGATGACGCCGGATGAGGTGATGCGCTTGAAGCCATCGAAGAAGAGCGGAAGCGGGACCTCGGAGCGGATAACCGCCCCCGGCGACATGCTGATCTTCGTCAGCGGTCATCACCCCATCCACGGAACTCAAATTCTCTATTTCTCCGATCCAGTCTTGGCGAAGCGCGCCGCAATCCCGCCTCCGACAGAATTCGCAGCCATTGAGGATGGCCGCGCGAATCCACAGAGAGCAGCGGATAGAACATCGAACGTAATTAGCAGGCCGGAGGTCGTCCCCGAGCCGGTCTCGACGATGGAGCGAGCCTTCGTGGACGCTCTTTCCGGTCGGGCTGCGGCGAGGAACGATACGCACACCGGTCGAGCGCCGAAGCACGGATTCCTTGAACAACTCAGCGTCGACGGCAGGGAGGAGTAACCAATGCAGAAGAACAGAATCGAGCTCGCTGGATACCTCGCCGCGAAGCCTGAAGTCAGGTACCTGCCCTCAGGGACGCCGGTCGCGAACGCGCGGCTTGCAGAAGGTTACCGCTACAAGGACCGGAATGAGCAGATCCAAGAGCACACGAACTGGCACAGCATTGTCTTCTACGGCGAGTTATCTGAAATTGCGGTCGGCTTCGACAAGGGCGACAACGTGTTCGTCGAAGGCACCCTGCAGACCAGGAAATTCACACCACGTGACGGCAGCCAGCGGACGGTTTACGAAGTTGTCGCACGGTCTGCACATCAGATCGCTCGACGGAATGGCAAAGAGGCCGCGTCCGACAACTCGCCCGAAGCCAAGGACCAGACTGTCCCCGCACCTGAGGAACATGTGGAGAATCCGGATGACGGCGAAATCTGGCCTTCGTAACGTTGCGATCGCCGCCGCGTTGATCACGGCGTCAGCTTTCGTCGCTGGCTTCGCTGGAGTGCGGGTCAATACGAGTTCAAGTCTCCCGCTTGGCCTCTACGCCCGGACCAGCCGAGCGAGCGCGAGCCTGATCGAGTTCTGCCCGTCCGAACCGTACGCATCGATATCGCGAGACCGCGGCTACCGCGTTCGCGGGTTCTCCTGTCCTGATCGCGCCGTTCCGCTTTTGAAGCCAGTGGTTGCCCGTGCCGGCGACGTCGTGAAGGTTTCTCCCGTTGGCATCGCGGTTAATGGTCGCCTCCTGCCGAACACCGCGCCGCTACGGCGTGACGCTGCAAACCGCCCGCTTCAGGCCTGGCCGAGCGGGATCTATCGAGTCCGTCCGGGAACTGTCTGGGTTGCATCGACCTACAGCCGCGGCAGCTACGACTCGCGGTACATCGGTCCGGTTGAAGAGAAGTCGATCCGAGGGAGGCTCAGGCCGCTGTGGCTACTGCACTCATAAGCACGTTGGCCTCAGGTCTGGTCGGCGCATTTTGCTGGCGGACCTGGTGGTCCATCGGATTCGTCTTCGCGATACCGATCATCGTAGGGATTCAATCGCGAAGAGCGTGGGCGCTCGCTGTCGCAATGGCTTACTTCGGGGCGGTGTCCTGGCCCCTGGCCCACGCATACGCAGCGTTCGCGGAAGCCAGCATCACCTCGGGTGGGTTAGCGTGGATGATCGCAGTTGTTCTTCTTTCGCTGCCGCTGACTGTGGCCTGGAGTCAGAACCGCACCGCTGCCGCGTGGAGAATACCGACGGCATTGGCCGCGGGCGTCCTACCACCGCTTGGGCTAGTCGGCTGGGCGTCTCCTGTCACCTCTGCAGGAGTGCTTTTCCCCGGAACGGCTTGGCTCGGCTTCGCCGCTGTGATCATCGCGCCGGGCCTTATTCTTTTGGGAAGGCCACGGATCTGGATCGCTATCGTTGCAACATCCGTTGTCTCCTTTTGGTTTTCAAAGCCGGTTCCACCGCCATCACCGTGGGCGGCGGTCAAAACAAATCTTGCTCCAGGACGCAGGTTCGAGGGAACCGACGAGTTGATCGCTTCCGACACCGTACAGAGAATCGTCTCCGACTCGAGGGCAGCGGTCACCGTTCTGCCGGAGACGGTCATCAGCCGTTGGACAGAAGCAACCGAAGCGTTCTGGGAACCCACTCTCGAGGAATTGCACCGGCAACACCGCCTAGCCGTAGTCGGGGCAGGCGTGCCGATCCCCAACTCGCCGGCTTACAGGAATGCCGCCCTCATTCTTGGCGGCGATAAACCGCAAATGTTCTTCCAGCGCGTTCCCGTCCCGGCCGGCATGTGGCGACCAATCGGAAACGGCCCCAGCGTCCCGCTTCGCCTCCAAGGCCCGGGCACGGTCGAGGTCGCCGGCCAGCGGGTCGCGTTCCTGATCTGCTACGAGCAGTTGCTGGTCTTGCCCGTCCTGCTATCGGCAATCGACCACCCAACCCTGATCGTCGGCATGGCGAACCAGTACTGGGTTCGCGAAACAAGCATTCCTGCAGCGCAAAGGGCCTCTCTGATGGCCTGGTCTCGACTATTCGCGCTGCCCCTTTTAATAGCTGAAAACAAGTGAGGTCAAAACGTGCAAGAAGCAATGATCAAGTCCGAGATTCTGACCATTCGTGAAGTCGCTGAGGTCCTTCGATGCTCGAAGGCGCACGTCAGCAACGTGCTGCGCGGGCGCGTCGAAGGCTTACCGAAGCTGACTCACTTTTCGCTAGGCCGTCGCAAGCTTGTCCGACGCGAATGGCTCGATACCTGGATGGAGCAAAACAAGCAACAGTGGTAGCATCGGCCCATGGTCTGGATGTACGCCATTGACGCGGAAATGGAGAATCGAATTGCGTCGAAGGCGATTTCAACGAGGTGGTATCACGCCTCGCAAACGAAGTGGAAAACTCTACTGGTACGCACAGTGGAGGGAAGACGGTATCAAGAGGTCCAAGGAACTTGGTCTCTGCTCAATGATGACCAGAGGCCAGGCGAATGCGATCCTCGCGGAGATCCTTCAGCCGATAAACCAATCGGTCGGGATGAAGGAGAGCCCGTTCGTGAACCACACGTTCGGGCAGTTTGTGGAACGCGTCTACATCCCCGTCTACAAAGGCAAGTGGAAGGTGTCCACGGCGATGACGGAGCTCGACCGGCTCAATCATCATCTCGTCGGGTCACTCGGGGAACGTGTGATGTCGGCGATTACGCGGGACGAGCTACAGAAGTTGCTCGACAGGAAGGCCAAGGCGCTATCGGAGAGCGTCGTGACGCATCTCCGGTTTCGGCTTCGGTCAGTCTTCGATTTGGCGGTCAGCGAGGGAGCGGTGCAGCGGAACCCCGCCAGCACTCTCTATACGCCGAAGTTCTGCAAGGCCGGTCGTACAAAGCGGGTGCTCACGCCTGAGGACCTGGATGCGATGACCAAAGCACTCGATTTCCGGGAACAGATCATTCTCCGCTTGGCAACATTCGAAGGAATGCGGCCTGGGGAGGTTCTCGGTCTCCAACGGGGTGATGTGGACTTCGCGGAAGAATGCCTCTGGGTTCGGCGTCGCGTTTACAAAACGGACGTCGATTCGCCGAAGAGCGACCGTTCAACAAGACAGGTTGCGCTTTCGGAAGGAACGGTCGAACTGCTGAAGAAGTGGTTTGACTGGATGATCCGTACGGACGAACTGGCCTGGGTGTTCTCAACCGAGAACTCGAGACGGCCCTTAACGCGGGACTTCATCTGGACGAAGAGGATGCTCCCGTACCTGAAACCGATCGGCCTGGATTGGGCGACGTTTCAGGTCATGAGGCGGACACACGCAAGCCGGTCGAAGGAAGCCGGGGTGGACGCCCACACCCGGTCGGCTCAGATGGGCAATACCGTCGATGTGAACGAAAATGAATATGCGGTCAGCGATTTCAAGACGCGCCGGGAGGCGGTCCGGAAGTTGGAGGCCGCGCTGACAGTCAAAGTGAAAGACAACGGGGAGTCCTCGAAGTGAGAGGCTCTTCAAACCAGAGGCTAGCGAGGTATTTGGAGGTGTTTGGCCAGAGGGCGTTGCAGCGCCCTCCAGCCGGCTCCGCGAGGTGATCGGGAGCTAAACGTAGTAATCGGAGTAAACTTGAAACTCGGTGGTCTTCCTAAGTTATTGAAAAGATGGAGCGGGAGACGGGACTCGAACCCGCGACGTCCAGCTTGGGAAATGGTTATTCACCGCTAAGTCGTTGGTAAATAACAGCATCCGTTCTCAAGCAACGTCAGAGAGCAGTAGCCATTCCATAGGAAAGACTGAGGCGGCCGGTCAATCTGTCGTACTGTCGTACCGACCGTATCCCGGAAACAAGGCGAGACCTCTCGCAAAATAAAAGGCCCTGGTCAGCAGCCAGGGCGCTTGAGGTCGAAACTTGAATACGAACACTATAAGTGTATCCGAAACGGCCGCCTTCGCAAATAGGCCTCCTGCGGCAATTGAGGATCGCGAAGTTACCCGCGATCAACTCTTGTACCAGCGGTTGCATCAGCGCTTGTTCGCACCGCTTCCACCCGACATGCCGCGCTGGGAGCGGGATACCCGTGCATTCTCGCGGCATGTACTGCGTGGTGTGCTCGAGTTGCTTGTCGGGGATCGTCCCATCGACAGCGTGCTTCGTGAGTACACCCTGGAGGGCGACAGAGACCCGGACAAGGCACTGGTAGCAGTAGCGAGGCTGGCTAGGTATCTCGGGGGTGCGCGATGAGCACCCAGCGCGTGGTTCCCATGCCGGCCAGGCCGCGGGCCGTGTTCCCGTCATCGGCCGATCAGGTGCCCCCGGAACTGGCAGAGCGGGAGATCTGGGTCCTGTGGGCCTACGATTGCCGTAACGGCAAGTGGACGAAATGCCCGAAGACTCTCTCCGGCCAGAACGCCAGCACCGTTGACCCGTCGACGTGGGCGACGCTGGCGGAAGTGTTGGAGGCGCGGGAGCGGTTCCCGGAGTACGGCATCGGGACGGTGTTTCCCGCCGGTGAGGGTCTGGTAGGCGTCGACTTCGACAACTGCCTCAACCCAGATGGGTCGCCTAAGGAATGGCTTCGTCGCTTCCTGGAACGTTTCCCTGACACCTATTGGGAGGTGTCACCCAGCGGGCGCGGCGTTAAGATCTGGTTCTTCTGTGACCCGCCGGAGGGCTTCACTGGCCGGCGGCGCCCTTTGGGTGATGGCCAGGTCGAGGTATACACCTCCGGCCGGTTCTTCACTTTCACGGGCCGTGTCTACCGCGGCGCCCCTCTGCAGGTAGACCATGACCCGAACGGCCTGGATTTCATCTTGAAGGCGATCGGAGCCGACACCACGCCACCGCCGGCGGCGAAGTCTGAAACCGTAAATACCGCGGCTGCGACCCCCGCTCCTCTACCAGAGGAGCAATTGCGCATGGCGCGGACGAAGCTCGAACTGCTACGTGAGACCGATCCCTCCTTCAACCGCCTGTGGATAGGCGGAACCTTCAAAGGTAGCGATGGCAAGGATAATCCCAGCGGCGGCGACATGTCCGTCTGCAACAAGCTGGCCATGATCGAAATGGCGGCCGGCGAGATCGACGCCTTATTTCGCGAGAGCGAGAGGATGCGTCCGAAGTGGGACACTAAGCACTTCGCCGACGGCCGCACCTATGGCCAGGCGACGGTGGCAGAGGCCGTCAGGTGGGCGGAAGGGCAGCGGGCTAAGGATGAGGCCAGGGAGCGGGCCAGCAAGCCGACAGACACTACGCTGCAGGCCTTGAACGCAATGCCTATCTTTGCGGACCACGGCCTGGTGTGGGCGCGGTTCGAGATCGGCTCCGAACAGATCTTCGGCTACACGACCGAGGGCCAGCGCGTCACCTTCCCCACCATGGCCGACCTGTTGACGTTTAGCAGGGCACAGCAGGCCATCGCACGCTATACGCGGATCATGCTCTTCTCGCCTCCGCCCAAGAAGGTGAGGGCCGTGTGGGAGCCGGCGGTGGCACTGATTATGAAGCTTGCCGTTCAGGTGTCCTCCGACGACCAAGGAAACGACCTGCAGGAACTGCTGCCTCTGTGCTTCGAACGTGCCGGCCGTCCTCAGGCCAGCGACGCGGGCGAGCTCTACGGCCTTCTGCTGCGTATTCAGGCGTGGGAACGCGATCCTCACGCCATAGACGGCCGCGGGCCGTTCCCGGGGCCCTTCGTGTTCGTCTACCAAGGGCATTGCTTCGTGAATGCTCACAAGCTACGCCTGTGGGCCAGCTTGCCGCGGGTGACGAATACCTTCCTCAAGCGCGGAGAGGTGGCCAGGGACCTGGAAATGATGGGGTTCCAGTACAGGCGCCAGTTCGACGTTCACCATCAGGGCAAGCGAGTCCAGATGGACCTATGGGCAGGCCCTGTGGACGCTCTGGGCGCGGCGCTGGATGCTCCGCCGGAGGTTGAACAGCAGTCCGTGACGGACGTGACAGACGTGACGGATGAATAGGCGATAGGCGGCGCTGGGATGCTCTCTCCTATATATCCCCTCCACAGAGCAGGGAGTGTCACGGTCCGTGACGGACGTGACGGACGGGGGATATAGGGAGAGAGCAAGAGGGCTTGGAGGGGATTACCTGTCGTGCTGTGCGGCGATTCGCCGTAGCCGTACGGCGAATCCCATGCGCCGTGCCGCGCGGCGGTGCCCACCCCCGGCCGGGAAGGATTTTTTGACTGCGTCCCGAGCGGTTAAGAACCATTGCGCATTTGTCGAAGTGGTGAGGGGTGGAAAGTGGGGTAACAGACGAAAAGCCCGGAGGTTGTCCGTATCTTACGGAAAACCTCCGGGCCTGGATTGCA
>JAEUQF010000430.1 GCA_016789745.1 Bryobacterales bacterium | reverse complement strand
CCAACATCGCTTACGACAGCGCGCCTACAGGCGCGGATGATGAGCCGTGCTCAGCGGCGTGTCGCCGTTCCATGTGCTGTTTCTGGTGGTGGCAACTTTAAGCGAGCAGAGGTGGTCAATTTCTCCAGCGCGCCGAAGACGTCGACGGCGGCCCTGGTGGCAGATACACCGGCGGTGGTAGTGGGTGTCGTCGATCATGTCCTTGGTCGAAGCCGGGGAGGGGCCTTCCGGTCCCCGGGCGAACCACCAGGCACGGAAGGTGACGACGCGCTCGGTGTCGGTGATGGGATTCAGGGCTTCGCGGATGCTGCACTTGCCGGCTTCGTAACGATGGAGCAAGTGGCCTTCGGTGACGGCACCGGCCGCAGGCATCGAAGGCATCCAAATGCGATTTCAGGACAGCGATGACATCGTCCGATGGCACCTGATTGATGTTGTTCCACAAATGGCGGTGGCTTCGTCAGATTGGGGGTGGCGCGGCCTTGCTCAAGTTCAGCGTGAGGCGTCATCTTCGTCGTCGCTGCGCATCCGCTTGATGAACTCGTCCACCGGCTCGGCCTCCCACATAGCTTTGCCGCAGCCGCGCATTTCGAGCAGTGGATCCGCCCGTTCAAGATCTTCCGTTCCCAGCTTCATGACCCGCCCTCTCTAGCGGTTCGGATTAGACCCGGTGCACTTAGTCAATCGGATTTCGACCAACAAACACCTCGGGCACGTAACGCTTAGTCTCATCTTCCGCACACAGCTTTCGGATGATTGCGGGCGAAAGACCATACGGCAGGTCTGATCGCAGCCCAGGAGCTTGCATCCAGTTTCCCACACCCGCCAAGCCCCCCCGATCGGGACTCTCACGCAAGTTAGACCTTACTTAGTAACTCAAGACACCGCAGGATAACACGCATCTACCCGATAGCAGCCATCCCGTCGCTCCGTCGTTAGTTCTCCCCTCGTGAATTCGCACGGTGCGGCGGGTAGTCACTCATTACCGATCCACCAACCAGCACAGAACCACCCTTACCCGAAGTACACTGGTGTGGCTATGAACGTTCCGCTAACCCCCGTCCGGTTTCTCTATCGGGCCATGGACCTATTCGCCCGCAAAGTGGGCATTGTGTCGGGTGCCGACACCTTCACCTACCAGCAGTTCGGGGAGCGGTGTCTCAAGCTTGCCAGCGCCTTCAAACGAGCCGGCATCCAACCCGGCGACCGTGTCGCCTACCTCAGCTTCAACAACAATCAACTGCTCGAAGGCTACTACGGCGTGCCGCTCGCCCGCTCCATTGTGATGCCGCTGAACGTGCGGCTGACCGTGCAGGAACTGGTGCCCATCCTCAACCACTCCGGCGCGCGGATGCTCCTCTACGAGAATGACTTCCTGCCCTTGGTGGAACAGATCAAAGCAGGCTGCGGCGCCATCGAACGCTTCGTCACCATCAACGACAAGACCGGCCCAGCCGACCTCACCTACGAAGACTTGCTGGCCACCGGCACACCCGACTACATCGACTTCATGGACTTCGATGAGAACGCCGTCGCCGAGCTGTTCTACACCAGCGGCAGCACCGGCACGCCGAAGGGCGTCATGCTGACGCATCGCGCGCTCTACCTCCACGCACTGCATGTGGCTGTGCTGGCCGACGACCCCAAAACAATCGTCGACCTCCACACCATTCCGCTCTTCCACGCCAACGGCTGGGGCCGCCCGCAGGCCTCCACGATGCTCGGCACCAAGCAGGTGATGGTGCGCCGCTTTGAGCCCACCGGCGTCTTCCGCCTCATCCAGGAACACCGCGCCACGGAGATGGCGGTCGTCCCCACCATGGCGAACGCACTGCTGAACGCGCCCGACATCGGCCAGTACGACCTCAGCAGCCTGCGCAAGATCGGCATTGGCGGCGCGGCCGCTTCTCCCGAACTGATCGCCCGCATGGAGGCTGCCTTTCCCTGCGAAGTCACTTCCGGCTACGGCATGACGGAGACCGCGCCCGTGCTGACCACCGCCCGCCCCAAGGGCACCATCGACGAATCGGACGACACAGAACGCCACCGGCGGCATGCCATGGCGGGCTGGAGCGTGACCGGCGTTGAGGTGCGCGTGGTGGATCTCGAAATGCAGCCGGTGCCGCGCGACGGCCAGACGATCGGCGAAGTGGTGGCCCGCGGCGACCATATCATGCTCGGCTACTACCGCGAGCCGGAAGCCACCGCCGCGGCCATCGAGAAGGGCTGGATCCACACCGGCGATATGGCCGTGTGGGACGAGGAAGGCTACATCCAGATTGTCGACCGCAAGAAGGAGATCATCATCTCGGGCGGCGAGAACATCTCGTCCATCGAGGTGGAGAAGGCGATCTTCGCGCATCCGAAGGTGCTGGAGTGCGCGGTGGTAGCGGCTCCTGATGAGCGCTGGGGCGAAGTGCCGGCGGCCATCATCGTTCTCAAGCAGGGTGAGACGGCCACCGAAGAAGAGATGATGAGCTTTCTCCAGGAACGGCTGGGCAAGTTCAAGCTGCCGAAGATCGTGGAGTTCCGGGAAGACCCGCTGCCCAAAACCGGCACCGGCAAGATCCGCAAGCTCATCCTCAAGGAGCCCTTCTGGGCGGGCAAGGCGAAGCGGGTGCAGGGCTGATGGTTTCGGTCGCGATTCCCTGCCATATCGACGAGAAGGACGAACTGCTGGCAGAGTTGCTCGATTCCGGCACCGGCGGCATCCAGGAGAAGGAAGAGCTTGGCGGCGACTGCATCATCGAAGTCTTCTTTGATACCGCCGAGCAGGCGCAGCCTGTAATGGAGCAGTTCGCCGCGCGCCAACCGCTGCTGATCGAGCACGGCAACCAGGACTACGTGGCGCAGTTCCAGGAGTTCTGGGAGCCGCTGGCGATCGGGGAACGCTGGTGGCTGGCGGCGCCTTGGGATGCCGGCGAAACGCCCGCGGGCCGCGTCCGCATCGACTACCAGGTGGGCATGGCGTGCGGCACCGGAGCGCATCCGTGTACGCAGCTTTGTCTCGAACTGCTGGAGCCGCATCTGGCGCCGGAGAAGGCGGTGCTCGACGTCGGCGCGGGATCGGGGATTCTGTTGCTGGCGTGCCGCGCAGTGGGTGTTTCACGCATCGCCGGCTGTGATATCGAGGCCGATAACATGGCGATCGCAGCCGAAGCCGGGTTGCCGGTGTATGTCGGGTCGACGAACGCGGCGCGCAGTGAAGCTTTCGATATCGTCGTGGCGAACATCAGTTCTGAAGTCGCCGAATTGCTGTGGGACGACCTGCAGCGCGTAGCCAAGCCTGGCGCCACGATCATCCTCTCCGGCTTCCGTTCCGACGAACTGCCGGCGCAATGCACGTTGGGCACGGTGACGACAAAGGAAGGCTGGGCCGCCGTTACGCTGTCCCGCCCACCGTCATCTTATCGATCTTGATGGTGGGAATCCCGACGCCCACCGGGACGCTCTGGCCTTCCTTGCCGCAGACCCCCATGCCTTCATCCAGCTTGAGGTCGTTGCCCACCATGCTGACGTACTTCAGCGCTTCCGGGCCGTTGCCGATCAGCGTGGCGCCCTTGATGGGCCGCGTCAGCTTGCCATCTTCAATCAGGTAGCTCTCGGTGGCTGAGAAGACGAAGTTGCCGCTCGTAATATCCACCTGACCGCCGCCGAACATGGCACAGTAGATGCCCTTCTGCACCGAGCGGATGATCTCGGCCGGATCGCTCTCGCCGGCGAGCATGAAGGTGTTGGTCATGCGCGGCATGGGGATGCTCTTGTAGCTTTCCCGCCGTCCGCTGCCGGTGCTGTCGCCGCCGAGGATGCGCGTGGAGAGCTTGTCTTTCAGATACCCGCGCAGGATGCCCTTTTCGATGAGCACGTTCTGCTGGGTGACGGCGCCTTCGTCATCGACGTTGAGCGAGCCGCGGCGATTGGCGATGGTACCGTCGTCGACAACGGTGCAGAGCGGGCTCGCCACCTGCTGGCCAATGCGGTTACTGAAGGCCGAGACACCCTTGCGGTTGAAGTCGGCTTCCAGCCCGTGGCCGACCGCTTCGTGCAGCAGGATGCCGGGCCAGCCGGGGCCGAGCACGACTACCGATTCGCCGGCCGGCGTCTCGACGGCAGACAGTTGGATCAGCGCCTGGCGCGCGGCTTCTTTGGCGAAGTGCTCCGGGGTCTTGTCGTTGAGGAAGAAGCTGAGACCGACGCGGCCGCCGCCGCCGGAGTAGCCCTGTTCGGGCGTGCCGCCGTCGTTGCGGGCCAGCACCATGACGCCCATACGGGCCATGGGTTGCATGTCGACGCTGAGCACCCCTTCGCTGGTGGCGACCAGCACATGCTTGACCGAATCGGCGTAGGAAGCCGATACCTGGAAGACGCGCGGATCGTGGGCGCGGGCGGCCTCATCGGCGCGCTTGACCAGGGCAACTCGCTCCTGCAGGCTGGCATCGCTGGCGAGGGCGGGTAAGTTGTACAAATTGCGCCGGCGGGCCTCTTCGAAGCCGGTCTTCACAACGCTGGAAGGACCGGCGGCGATATGTGCCGCGACGTTGGCCGCCTTCAGAATCTTCTCCGGCGAGAGGTCGTCGGAGAAGGCATAGCCGGTCTTCTCGCCCGAGATCACGCGCACGCCGACGCCCAGGGTGACGCCCTGCGTGGCGCTCTTCACGATGGACTCTTCCAGGCCCACCGACGTTGTTTCCAGGTATTCGAAGTAGAGGTCGGCGTACTCGCCGCCGGCCGACATTGCTTCACTGAGGTAGCGTTCCAGGTCGCGCTCGGTGATGGCGAACTTCTGTGCGAAAAACGAATCGCGAAGGGGCATGTACTCTTAGTCTACCAACCGCCCCCAAATGGGTATGACAAAGGCTGGCCGCCGTGGCCGTTAGAAATAAACCTTCAAGGCCAGTTGGGCCTGCCGCGGCGAGTTCGCCTGCCCGTTGACCACGCCGAACTGCGCATTACCGAAGACCTGCCCGGGCACCGCCCATTCCGGGGTATTGGTGAAGTTGAAGAACTCCGCGCGGAACTCCACCCGGCGCTGCTCGCCGAACGGGAAGCTCTTAAACACAGAGAAGTCCCAGTTGTTCACGCCGTCGCGGCGAAGGCTGGCCAGCACGCGGCCGGCGTTGCCGAAGGTATACGGCGCGGGCTGGCTGAAGACCGAAGTGTCGAACCAGCGCTGGAGCCGCTCGTCCACGGGCCGGCTTGCCTCAAGAGCCGGATTGCCGCCATTCACATTCGGACGCTGCGTGGCGGAGAACGAATTGCTGTTGTTCTGCTGGTTGCTGATGGCCAGCGGGGCGCCGGTGGAAAAGGTGACGATGCCGTTCAACTGCCAGTTGCCGGCGATGAGGTTCGCCCACGCAGGAAGCGAACCGCCGAAGGTCCGCCCGCGGCCGAACGGCAAATCATACACATAGCTGAGCACCAGACGGCGGCTGATATCCTGCGCCGAGATGGAACGGTCCGCACGCAGGTTGTAGACGTTCTGATGCGTTGGAGCGGGGCCGAGGAAGCCGACCGTCTGCGACGCGTCGTCGATCATCTTGCCTCCGGTGAAGGAAGCGAGCAGGGTCAGCCCATTGGAGAACCGCTTGTCGACGCGGACCGTCATCGCATGATAAATGGACGATGCCATGGCGGGCCGGAAGTTATAGACGTTGAGGAACTGCGGATAGGGCCGCAGCAACTGCGATCGCGTCACGGTGGCCCGCGAGAGGGTTCCGGTCGCGACGAAGGGCTGGAAGGGGTTGGCTACGGTCTGCAGCAGTTGGGCGCCGAGTTGGAGTTGCTCGGGAGTAAGCTGATTCAACTGCGGGCCGAGCGGGCCATCGGTGAGTTTGACACCCTTATTCCCAATATAGGCCGCTTCGAACGAAGTGCGGCCGGGCAGTTCGCGCTGCAGGTTGAAGTTCCATTGCTGGGAGTAGCCGACACGGTTGCTGCGATCGACGGCGCCATCGCGTCCGCTGGAGCCGAAGTCCTGGCCGATGTTAGTCAGCAGGCCGGAGCCCGGCGCGCTGGGAAGTTGCAGCCCGTTCGGGAACGGATTGGAGAGGCGGTCCGCGGGCCGGACACCGTCGATGCTGGTAACCATCTGGGTGGAAGACAGGAAACCATTCACGCCGGAGGCCCAGCCGGCCGCTGCGCCGATGAAGGGCAGGTAGAACAGGCCGTATCCGCCGCGAACGACCGTCTTGGGTGTAGCTGTAAAGGCGAAGCCGAAGCGCGGCGCCAGGTTGTTGCGATCGGTGTCGAACTGGCGCCGGGGATTGCCGTCGACGCCAACGAAGCGCAAACCGCCGCGGAGGTTGGCAATTCCGGTGCGCGATGCCAGGGGGCTGGCGGCATTGAAGTCAAAGAAGCTGAGTTGGTTGAAGCGCTCGGTACGGCCCGGCTCCACCTCCCACCGCAAGCCGAGGTTCAGCGCCAGTCGGCGGGAGACTTTGAAGTCATCCTGGAAGTAGATGCCTGCATAGGGGTTGGACGTGAGCACGCGCGGCATGATGCTGGCGTTGCCCGCCGCGGGAGCGCCCAACAGCAGGCTCGCGACGGCATGGCCCCGATCCACTGACGGGCGGTTGGGGTCGGGGCCCTGCGTGAAGGCGCGGTCGAAACTCCAATTCCCATTGGTATCGACGCCCACCGCTTCGGAAGACTGATTGGCGCGGTACTCCACGCCAGCCTTGAAGGTGTGGCGGCTGGTGGTCTTAGTCATGCTACCGGCATAGGTGAAGGCGGTACCGGTTTGATCCAGGAACGACTGGCGGCCGAGCGTGGTGTAGCCGGCAAAGGAAAAGACGGGGAAGTTGTAGGGGGCGGACATCTGCGAGACCAGCGCGGAGGGAAAGCCGAGTTCGGTGAGCGAGAAGTTCTCGTCGTTAGGACCAAAGCGGCGCTCCAGGCGGGTGATGCCGAAGCGGGCTTGCAGCAGCAGCGTCGGCGATTGGGTGCGGTTGTATTCCAACCGCATGGCGCGGCTGGGCGTGTTGTCACCGGCGGCGTTGCGTGTGTCGGCGGCGTTTCCGTAGTGATTGGGTGGGGTATCGGTGAGCCGGCGCCAGCTTAGCCCGGCGGTGAAGCGGTTCGCGGCGCTGGCATACCAATCGAGCTTGGTGTCCCACTGGTCACTGCTCGATGCGGCGGACTTGTCGGAGAAGAAGTTGTTGATGCCCGTGCAGGCGGCTCCGGGCTGGTTGGGCAGCGGGAAATAGGTGGCGACGCGGCGCCCCACCGCATCCTGGCGCGAAGCAGGAATCACATTGCCGGCAAACGGGGAGCGGGTGAAACCACCGGGGACGTTCTCGGTTGTCGAGGGATCATAAACCAGCACCGGCTGGCAGACGTTGCCCACCAACTGGCGGGACTGGGAGAAGTCGCCCTGCCGCTCGAGTTGCGTCGGTACGGTAGCGGTAAGCTGATTCCTCGACCGCGCCCGCAGCCCTTCGTAATCGAAGAAGAAGAACGCCTTATCCCGAATGATCGGCCCACCAATGACGCCACCGAACTGGTTGCGTTTGAAGGGACCAATGGCACGCCCGGCGCGATTGGAAAAGAAGTCATTGGCATCCATGCGGCTGTTGCGGAGGAATTCATAAAGAACGCCGTGGAAGTCGTTGCCGCCGGACTTCATGACCATGTTCACGATCCCACCGCCGGAGCGCCCGAACTCCGCCGGATAGCCGTTGGTTTGCACCTTGAACTCCTGCAGCGCGTCCGGGGAAGGAAACATGGCGACCACGACAATGGGATTGGCGGCGGGTACGGAGTTGGTGATGCCGTCAATCATGATGTCGCTGGTATTGCCGCGGTTGCCGTTGATGATGAAATTCGCTGCATTGTTAAAGGCATTGCCGAAGGTGCCGCCGGGGACCACGCCGGGCGACAGCAGGGCCAGTTGAAACGGGTTGCGCGTGTTTAGCGGGAGCGATTCAATCTTGCGCGACTCGATGACGGCGCCAAGCGCGCCCGACTCGCTTTCCACCAACGGTGGGGCGCCGGAAACGACGACGCTCTCGGTGGTGGCGCCGAGCGCCAGTTGCAGGTCCAGCCGGATGCGGTCGTTGACGCGGATCTCAATGCCATTGCGGACCAGCCTGCTGAAACCGCCGGCTTCCACCTCCACGCTGTAAGTGCCCGCGCGCAGCGCCGGCAGAGCGTACTCGCCCCCGCCCAGTGACACCGTCTCGGTCACAACGTTGGTGGCCGCTTCACGGACGCGGATGCGAGCGTCCGGCACGGCGGCGGAGGTGGGATCAAGGACGACGCCGCTGAGGGAACCAGTGGTGGACTGGGCGTCCAGCAAGCCGGCGAGCAGAAGAAACAGCGAACTGAGCCGTTTCATGAAGTTCTCCTTTTGGACACAGGCGGGTTCTGAGGCCCACCGACTTTGGATTGCCTGCCTTGCCCACCATAGGGCGCGGCGGTGGAAGAGCGGACGATGAGGGTCGCCGACAGATTGTGATGGCTGCCAACGTGGGACTCGGTTCCCAGCATGCCTGCCAGCGCAATCGCGGCCAGCCTGCCAAGTTCCTCTTTGGGAACCGAGACGGTGGTCAGCGGCGGGTAGGCGTTTTCCGCGAACGAGATATCGTCGAATCCCGTCACGGAGAGCTCGGCGGGAAGACTGTAGCCGCGGTCATGGGCGGCATGGAGAGCTCCGATCGCCAACTGGTCGTTGAAGCAGGCAATCGCGGTGGGGCGGAACGCGGTGATCATCCGGCTGGCCGCCACGTAGCCCTCCTGAACACCAGAGCCACCGGCATCCCGGATCTCCACTTCGGCCTTATTCCGCGTCGCGGCTTGAAAGGCCTGTAACCGAAGCTTCGACGAATGCCAGTTTCGGGGCCCGGAAAGATAGGCGATGCGGCGGTGCCCCAGTTCCAGAAGGCTTTCGACAACCTGGCAAATACCAGACTCGTAATCTATGGAGATATTGGCCACATAGGGCCCCGGGGTTCCCAGATCGAGGTAGACGGCGGGGACCGAGCGTTCCTGCAATAGCTGGCGGAGGGCAGGCGAAACCTGCGAGGTGAGGACGCCGATGCCACTGACCTTGAGCGCCAGCAGGCGCTCCACCGAAGCGAGAGCCCGCTTGGCGTCATGCCACGTATTCATAAAGACGGTATCGAAACCGCTTTCGGAAGCCTGCGCCTGGAAGGCCGCCGCGATGTCGGGGAAGAACGGGTTGCGGATGTCGGAGACCACCAGACCGAACAGATCGGCGCGGCCGCGTGCGAGTGTGCGGGCAGAGGCATCGATGGCATAGCCGAGTTCGGAGACCGCCCTGTTTACGGCTTCGCGTGTTTCCTTGCGGACGGCTCGCGTACCGTTGAGGACATGGGAGACGGTAGCAATCGAGACGTTGGCGCGAGCGGCGATGTCGCGGATGTTAGCCATGACGTTTGTACGTAAACGGTTAACTCTTTGTTAACTCGATTGGCCGCAGGTGTCAAGCGGGAAGTCGATCTCTCACACGTGCCATACCGCGCTTTGGCCCCCAAAGTGCCATAGGGCTGGTATGAGACTGGGGTGGCTTTTCGCGACAACGGTGCTTTCGACACCTTTTCTGCTGCGTGGCGAGCCTGTGGCCGTGCGCCAACCGCAGGGGGTGCTGCATGGTTTCCTGGCACTGCGCGGCCAGAACGGCGGTGTGCTGGCAAGCGGGGAACTGATGCAGTCCGTAAAGGGGGCGCAGGTCACCAGCGTACTGCGCTTCCAATTCAAAGACGGTTCCCTGCACGAGGAGACCTCCGTATTCACGCAGCGCAAGACGTTCCGCCTGGTGGCCTACCGGCAGGTGCAGAAAGGTCCGGCCTTCAAACGGCCGACGGACATGCAGGTAAATGCAAAGGGGCAGGTGACCATTCGCTACACCGATGACGACGGCAAGGAGAAGACCATCGAGGAGCGGATGGAACTGCCGGCCGATCTGGCCAATGGCCTGATCCCCATCCTGGTGACGAATGTGGATCCAAAGGCGGAGAAAACCACCGTCTCGATGCTGGCCAGCACGCCGAAGCCGCGGCTGGTGAAGGTCGAGATTTCGCCCAACGTAGGAGATTCCTTCTCTGTGATGGGGGCAACGAAGAAGGCGCAGCGGTATGTAGCGAAAATTGAGATCGGTGGCATTAGCGGCGTGATTGCGCCGCTGGTGGGCAAGCAGCCGCCGGATACACATCTATGGGTGGTGGGCGGCGCGGCGCCGGGATTTCTCAAGTCGGAAGGGCCGCTCTGCCAGGACTGCCCGATCTGGCGGATCGAGTTGGCCAGCCCGGCATGGGGCGGAGGGAAGGCAGGGGCGAGCGAGTGACGCGGGACCGCCGTTGAGTGGGCATGGAGGGGTAGAGTACACTCCTGGTGAGTGTCATCGCGGCCGCCGGCACAGATCCGTGCCCACTTAGCCAAGGTGGTGGAGAGCCCGACGTTGTGATGAGCATCCTCAAGTTTCGCGGAATGGACGAGGTGGTATCTCGGGCGAATGCAAAGTCCTATGGACTGGCAACGGCGGTGTGGACCCGGGACATCCGCAAGGCGCACGACATTGCGAATAGCGTAAGGGCGGGTACGGTGTGGGTGAACTGCTTCGACGTGTTCGACGCGGCGGCTCCGTTCGGGGGGGTAAGCAATCGGAGATGGGACGGGAGATGGGCGAGTACGCGTTGCCACTCTATACGGTAGTGAAGACTGTACGTGAAGCTGTAGGTAAAATCAGCGGGGCGGCCCCGGCTGCCCCGCGAACGCTTCGGCAATCCCCAGTCCGAGAACGTACGTGTCCGCGTAGGAGATGTTCGAGACAACCGCGACAACCATGCCATGGTCCGGGAAGCTGATAAGCGATGACACCATCCCGCCCAGGGAATCGCCGTTATGGCCAATCAGCCGGGCTGACTTGCCGTTGAGGGACACGGAACGGGAGGCCCAGCCGAGGCCGTAAGGCGCTTGTTCGCCGGAGCTCAGGCGCTGACGGTTCTGGAGCAGGTCGACGGTGGCGGGTTGAAGCAACTTGCGCGTCTGGATCGCAGTTAGGAAGCGGACCAGGTCGGACGGCGTGGAGAGCAACGCGGCGGAGCCGGCGTAGCAGGACAGGTCCAGCGGGCGCATGAGGTGGAGGCCGTACTTGGGGTCGGCGGAATAGCGCGGGAAATAGGGCGTGACTTGGGTAGGTGAGGGTTTGCGGGCCGAGGTGCCGGGCTTGGCGGCGGGGTCCCGAAAGAGTTCGCGGAACATGTTAAACAGTGGGAAGTCCTCCGACTCCGGTTCCCGCATTTCGCCGTCAGGAAGAGTGTCGCGCATGCCGAGGGGCTGGAACACCTGCTCGCGGAGAAAGTCGTCGTAGGACTGTTTGGCCGCGGCTTCGATGGCGGCACTCACCAGAATGTACCCATAGCGCGAAGGCGCAAAACGGCTGCCGGGTTGGAACAACAGATCGTCGTTCCCGAAATGCGGGACGGCTTCGCGCGGACTATCGCAATGGCTGCCAAAGAGAGCCGATTCGTCGCCGCCATCGTTGCGGAGGCCCGCAGTATGGCTCATTACGTGGCGAAGTGTTGCAGGCCACTGTTTTTTGGAGAACTCCGGAACGTAGCTCTGGATCTCGCTATCGAGGTTCAGACGCCCTGTTTCGATCAGCCGTCCGACGGCGGTGGCCGTAAGCGGGATGGAAGCCGTGCCGATGCGGAAGCGATGTTCCGGGGTAACTGGCGTGCTGCTCTCGAGGTCGGCATAACCAAAGCCTTCGGCCCAGACAAGCTCGCCGCCCATGCCGACAGCCACCGAAAGCCCAGGGAGATTCTGTTCGGCAATGGCGCCGCGGACCGCCTGACGGGCAATGGTGACAGCCGGGGTCCACTGGGGCGCCGGAGGGGTACGGATGACGGAAGGGAGCGCGTCGGCTTTGGGGTGGAGAGTCTCTGCGGTAACGCTCATGAAAACCCAGATGGAGGGGATGAGGAGGGCGAGGAGGGCGAAGGGGGCGAGCAGGAAGAGGAGCCAGTTTGGGGGGCGGCGGACGGCCATGAAAGAACTTTACGACGCCAAGTTCTTATTGTCAACTATCCGCCTTGACATGTCAGCAAGGAAGGGCGATGCTGGCAGCTTCCCATGTCCTCCCTGACACGTCGGACTTTACTCGGAGCAGCGGCGACAGCGGCTCCCGCAATCATGCGGGCCGCCACGCGGCCGAACATTCTCCTGCTGCTGGGCGATAATTGGGCCGCGCCGCACGCATCCGCCCTCGGCGATACGGTGGTGCAAACGCCGGTCTTCGACCGCATTGCCAACGAAGGGGTCCGCTTCACCCATGCCTTCGCACCGAATCCATCGTGTTCGCCCTCGCGGTCGAGTCTGTTGACCGGCCAGGAGACCCATCGCCTGCGCGATGCCGCGAACCTCTATGGAACGCTGGCAGCGGAGTTCCCCCGATACACCGACCTTTTAGAGCAGGCCGGCTACGCGGTGGGCTTTGCGGGCAAGGGATGGGGCCCTGGGAACAGCGGCCCGAAGAATCCAGCTGGGGCTTCGCACGCGTCGTTTGATGCGTTTCTCGGCGCGCGGCCGGCCGGCAAGCCGTTCTGTTTCTGGTTTGGCAGCCATGATCCACATGTGCCCTGGAATCGCGGCGAGGCGCATAAGGGCAAACTGGCGGCCGGCAAACTGCGCGTGCCGGCCCATCTGCCGGACCAGGCGGCGGTGCGGTCAGACATGTTGGGCTACTACGCCGAAGTGGCGCAATTCGACCAGGAATGCGGCGAACTACTGGCGGCACTGGAGCGGCGGGGCGAATTGGATAACACGCTCATCGTCATGACCAGCGACAACGGCTGGCAGATGCCGCGAGGACTGGCCAACTGCTACGACCTGGGCGTGCGCATCCCGATGGCGATGCGGTGGCCGGGGCGCTTCAACAAGAGCCAGACGCGCGACGACTTCGCGGTGCTGGCCGACCTGGCGCCGACGTTCCTGGAGGCAGCGGGCTTGGCGGTGCCGAAGCAGATGACCGGGCGCAGCCTACTGGGCACCTATCGCCGGCCGCATGTCTTTCTGGAACGCGAGCGGCATGCCAACGTGCGCAAGGGCAACCTGAGCTATCCAGTGCGCGGCGTGCGGACACGGACGCATCTCTATCTGCGCAACCTAGAGCCGGACCGCTGGCCTGCCGGAGATCCGGAGTTTTACTGGGCGGTGGGGCCTTACGGTGACGTGGATGGATCGGCCAGCAAAGAACTGCTCCTCAAGACAAAACCGCAACCGCATTTCGACTTGTGTTTTGGAAAGCGGCCGGCCGAGGAGTTGTACGACTTGCGCACCGATCCGGACCAGGTGAAGAACATCGCCGGCGACCCCGGGAACGCGAAGGTGAAGGCGGAACTGGCAGGGATGGTAACCCGTTGGATGGAGCAGACGGGAGACCCGCGGGCAAAAGGCCGGACGGGGTTCTGGGATGAGGTGCCCTACATCGGGCCGAAGTTCAAGGGCGCTCCGGTGGATATCGGGAAATAACCCTCGGC
Organism: Bryobacterales bacterium; assembly: GCA_016789745.1. GTDB lineage: Bacteria > Acidobacteriota > Terriglobia > Bryobacterales > Bryobacteraceae > CADEFT01. The sequence goes on along the minus strand of JAEUQF010000430.1, from coordinate 17,353 downwards.
CCTTCAGCCTTGACTTAGCCTTGCCGATAGAGAGGCAAGGCTATGACGCAACTCACGGCAAGGCAACTACAACCTGGAGATGTGATGCTGAAGCTGAACAGCGGCAACATCACGAATCAACTGATCGCATTGGGACAACGGCTCAGTGGGCAGGCCAACGCGCAGGTAACGCACGCGGGCTTGATGTTCGACAGCAACTACATTGTGGAGGCACAGGGGTCGGGCATCGAGGCGCACGATGTACGCGTACAGAACGCGCAGTTGGGATACATCGTGTTTCGGGCCAGGAACCAGCGGCTTGCCCAAGGGGCGGGTACGTGCGCCAAGATGATGTTCGACATCCAGGGCCGGCACCAGACGATGAAGTACAACCTGAGCGGCGCGGTGAAGTCGCTGTTCGGGAGCGGGCGCGCGCGGAGTGCGGCGTCGATGGATGACCTTCTCACGGATGTGCTGTCGGGCAAGGGGCACCCGTTCTTCTGTTCGCAGCTGGTGGTGTACGTCTACCAGTTCGTGGCCGAGCAGAATGGGATCCGGGGTTCGCAGATCTTCCAGGAGCATGACGCCAAGGTATCGCCGGCGACCCTGGCTTCGATGCTGGCGTCCAACAGCAACTTCACCGAGGTTGGGTACATGCTGCCTGGGGCGCGATAAGCAGCCGGCGGCATCAGAGCAGTTCGCGGGCGGCACGGACAATCGGCGATTCGGCGTCCTCGCGGGCCTTCGTATACCAGACGGCGGCCGCAAGCAGCTGCGGGTGCCACTCGGGCGCCGCCATGGCGAGGTTTTCGCGGACAGCCACTTGGTACTTCAGGTAGTGCACCTCGTTGGCCTTGGCAACGGTCAGGGCCGTCAGTTCACGCTGCAGGGCCAGGCGCGCCGTGCGGTCGGCGGCCGCAGCGACAACGGCGGCGGAGGCGGCATCCAGATCCTTCGGTACCAGCGCGAGCGGATCGGCGCCGGACGCGGCGGGTTCCAGATCTACCAGCGAGAACGCCCGCGGGGCGTCTTTAAAGGCGTCAAACTGGCCGCGGAACTGGAGCATCCAGCCGGCCGCCTGCAGCAGGATCAGATGGCGCGTGCGCGAGTCGGCGGCGGCGTTGTAGGCGTGGTGCAGGCCGTTGGCGGAGGTGAGCGCGTGGATTCCTTGGATAACGCGGGCCTGCGGAGCCCGCATGCGCATTTCCGCGGCGCTGAGGTGAACGGCGGCCCAGACGTCGGCGGCGGTGGCGCGGCCTTTGCCCAAGCGCGCGGCGATGTCGGCGCAGCCATCGTTAACGGAGGCCTCGCGCGACAACTTCACCAGGGCGCGGACGGTGGCACGGCTGGACTGCAATTCCCAAACAGCGGCGGGAAGCTGCGCATGCGTCTCGGCCACGCGGCGCTGATTGGGGCCGAAGCACTGATCTTCGAAGACGTAGCCATCCACTTTGCGGTCCTTGCCGTAGTCGAGCAGGCTGAGCGTAAGGGAACGGAGCACGGGTTCGGCGTGCTCTTCGCCGATGGTTTGCAGCGTGCGAAAAGCGTTGGCGGCGTAGATGGGTTTGTGGCCGATGTTGCGGTAATCGCGAACGGCGTAGGGCCACAGGACCTCGAAGATGGCGGGAAGCGAGCGCGTGCGGGCAAGGACGGCCACCGCGCGTTCGGCACGAGGCTGATCCCAGGCCTCCATGGCTGCCTGGAACTCGGCTACGGCTTTGTCCGGAGGAGGCAGCGCCCCGGGCAGCGGGCCCATGGCGTAGTCGCCGGTGGTGGCCTTGGAGTCACGCTCCTGCGACTTCTTGAAGTCATCGAAGGCGAAGAACAGCGGCAGCAGACGATCGCGAGGGGCGGCTTCCAGCGACAGCAGGTGCGCGGCGTGGATGATGAAGACGGCGTGCAGCGCAAAGCCGGGCGGGCGAGGGTTGATGTTGCGAACACCGGCCAGGAACAGCGCGGCGAGGAACTGGCGATAGGAGACCCCGGACCGGAGTTGGTCGGCCAGCACAGAGGCGGCTTTGTCGCGCGGCGTCGCCTCGATCAGCCGGACCAGCGGCTCAATCTCGGGGCGAAGGCGGACAAGGTCAGCAGTGACCTGGGCGCTGGCCCGAGAGACCAGGATGGGCGAGACGGCGGTAGGGATCCAGCGGCGGCGCGTGAGCATGGCGAGGGCTATGCTATCACCGCCGTTGCCCGTATAGTGAGGGCATGTGGCTGTTGGCTGTCGTGTCGCTCGGTTGGGCGCAGAGTCCCGGCACGCCCGGGGCTTACCCGCCGGTGCCGTGGGATGTCTGTGTGGAAAACCAGGGCAAGGGCGGCACGTGTGGCGCGGGCGCGGCGCCGCTGCCGTTCTCCGCTTGGCTGAAGCCATCGACGTGGCTGCGGCAGAAAGTGGATGGGTTCCGCTACGAGATGGAGTTCGACGTATCACAGGCGCCCAGGGCTCCACGACGGGTGACGTGGAAGCCAGTGGGACAACTGGCGGGGCGCCGCATCCGGCGGCTGGATCATTATCTCGGCGTAGGGGTTTCAGCGAGCATGCTGCTGGCGGAGAGGACTGCGGGGCAATGGGTCCCGCTGTTGCAGTGGTACGGCGAAATGCCCGAGGCGTCCCTGCTGCAGGCGCAGGGAAAACCGCTGCTGCTCGTGGAGAAGGACTGGGGTGTCCGGGTTCCCATGGTGGAGAGTTGGGTATGGGTGGATGGGCCGGACGGCGTGGTGCGGGTGGATGGCGAAGGTCCGATGGATGCTGCGATGGCGAAGGTGGGCGCGGCGGGCTACAAACGGCTGTCTGGACTGTATTGGAGGGAATTGAAGATGAACCTCGCGGTGTGGCAGGGCGATTTTCCCGGAATGGATGCGTTGACCGAAAGCGTGGAGGCCTGGTTTCAATGGGAGGGGGCACAGTTGCGCGTGAAGGCGGTGGAACGGTCTCGGAGAGTGGCTGCATGGCCCCAATGATGGAGCGCGAGTGGTTGGAGACAAATGGTCGCGGCGGTTTCGCGATGGGTACGGTGGCGGGCATCAACACACGCCGGTATCACGGCGTGTTGGTGGCGTCGCTGCGCCCGCCGGTGGAGCGGCAGGTGCTGTTGGCCCGCGTCGAAGAAGAAGTACACGGCGTGAACCTGGGGGCGGCGCAGTATCCGGGCGTGGTAACGCCGCGCGGTTTCGAACATCTGGTCCACTTCCAACTGGCGCCCTTCCCCACGTGGCGCTATCAGGCCTCCGGCGTCACCTTTACCAAGCGGCTGTTCCTGCGCTATGGGCACCAGACCGCGGTACTGCGCTATGAAGCCGGCGCGGCGTGCCGCATGCGCCTGCGGACGTTCCTGGCGTGCCGGGATTACCACTCGCTGCGGCGCGGCGGTGGCGACTTCGATGCCGGGCCGCTGCGGGTACACACGAACGCCCTGCGGTTTGTGGCCGATGCGCACTGGTATTGGCGCAATCAGTATGCGGTGGAGCAGGCGCGCGGGCTCGATTTCGAAGAGGACCTCTACAGTCCCGGCTGGTATGAGTTCGAACTGACGCCGGGGCAGGGGGCGTGGATGGTGGCCACCATCGAAGACGGCACACCCGACGTTGAGGCGTGGGAACGTGAGGAGTGCGCGCGCCGCGCGGCATTCGGGTCACGCCTGGAAACGGCGGCGGAGCAGTTCTGCGTGAGAAGGGCGGACGGATCGCCAACGATCCTTGCCGGCTATCCCTGGTTCACCGATTGGGGACGCGACACCATGATCTCGATTCCGGGCCTGCTGCTGGCAAGGGGCAAGGCGGCCGAGGCGCGCCAGATCCTGGACGGCTTCCTGCGGCACTTGAACCAGGGGCTGATTCCGAATCGCTTCCCGGATGCAGGGGAAGAGCCGGAGTACAACACAGCGGATGCGACGCTCTGGGCGTTCGTCGTGGCCTGGGCCTTGCGTTGCAGGCGTGGATCTGAACAATGGCTGCGAGATATGTTCTATCCGGCGGCGCTGGAGATTCTGCGCTGGCACATGCGCGGCACCCATTACGGCATCCGCCAGGATGCGACAGACGGCCTGCTGTGGGCCGGCAACGCGGGCACGCAGTTGACGTGGATGGACGCGAAGGTAGGCGATTGGGTGGTCACGCCGCGGCATGGCAAGGCCGTGGAGATCAACGCCCTTTGGTACAACGCCCTGCGCATTACGGCGCATTGGGCCGGGCGGTACGGCGATGCGGACATGGCGCTGCGGCTGTCGGCCGAGGCGAACCGCACCATGCGCAGTTTCGCCGCAAAGTTCTGGAACCCGTCGCGCGGGTGCTTGTATGACCGCGCCGATCCGCAGGATGACCGTGTGCGTCCGAATCAACTGTTCGCCATTTCCCTGCCCTTCCCGCTGCTGGACAACGAGCGGCAGCGCAGGGTAGTGGAGCTTTGCGAGCGCGAGCTATTGACGCCAGTGGGGCTGCGCACGCTCGAACCCGGGCATGCGGAGTATCGCGGACGCTATGAAGGCGGGCCGTGGGAGCGCGACGGAGCCTACCACCAAGGAACCGTGTGGCCTTGGCTGCTTGGGCCCTTCCTGAGCGCGCGCCTGCGAGCCTTCGGACGTACACCGGAGAATCTCGCGTGGTGCCGGGAACAGCTGCGGGCGATGGAAGCCGAGATCGACCAGAACTGCCTGGGGCAACTTGCCGAGATCTACGACGGCGATGAACCACGCCGGGCGGTGGGTGCCGCGGCCCAGGCATGGAGTGTCGCGGAGGTGCTGCGGATTCACGCAGAGTTGGTCAGTGCACCCGTTGCGCCGGCTGTCCACCCATAAGACATCCATCGTCGAACACAAACACCGCATCCGCCTCGTCCAGCCCATCGCGGAAACTCACCTGCAGCGTGGGATCGGCGTAGGCAGCGCGCGTCAGGAAGGTGAGATAGGCCGCTCTATACGGAATGGTGCCGCCGAACAGCACACGCGCGCCCCGCGGAAGGTTGGGCCGCAACTGCCTCATGCGGCCGGCCAGTTCCCGCGAGGGCGGATGAGTACTGAGAAACAGCCGCACCGGCGAGGGCTGCACCGGTGCGGCCAGGGTCACCAAGCCAACGAAGACGCGTCTGTACAAGGAGAGTGATCACTTTCCGGACGCGGGCAGCAGTTACATGGGCTGCTACTCAAGAAGAGCCGCGACGGGGCGAAATCCACTACAGAGCATCCGGAAAAAGAGGCCCGTTCGCCTCTACTCTCCTCCGTGGGCCCGCAACCCGAAGCGTTCGTCCATATGCTCGCGCAGCCGCTCCAGCTTATCCTTCTGCGGCTGGCTCAGCGTGGGATACAGCTTTGACATCGCCACCATGTGATTGAAGGCGAGTTGCGAGACCAGCGGGCCCGCGGAGTTGGCGATGGCGCGCAGTTCGGTCTCGCTCTTGCCGCCCTTCACCGCGGTACGGCCGGTCTCGGCGATCTGCTTCAACTGCTCCACAACCGGCTCATTGGCCTTGCGCGCAGCTTCCATGGTGGACTTCGCCAGCTCCTGCTGCGAGGGCGTCAGGTCCAGATAATCCGACAACATCCGCAGCATCCGCTGCGGATCCGGGCGATGGCCGAAGGGCCCGCCAGGACCGATCTGCGCCAGCAGCGCGCCGCCGGTGACCAGGGTAAGAACGGCAATCGCCGCCCCTTTCAAGAAACGTTTTCTGTTGATCATGTTGTATCAACCTCCTGGATCCAGACTAAGAGCCGCACGTTAAGCCGGTTTTTCGCCAGGGTAAAGATATGCAAGGCCGCCTTCACAAATCTTTGCAATCGCCGGCGCAACCTGCGTGGTAGCCTGTTGCCGTGCGCGTCCTGCTCATCGACGACGATGTCGAACTCAGCCAGTTGCTGCGGGAGTTCCTGGCCCGCGAAGGCTTCACCATGACCGCCGCCCACGACGGCGTCACCGGCCTGGAGATGGCCCGCCGCGGCGAGGGCGATATGGTCATCCTCGATGTCGGCCTTCCCAAACTGGATGGCTTCGGCGTGCTGCGCAAACTCCGCGAATCGAGCAAAGTGCCGGTGCTCATGCTCACCGCCCGCGGCGACGACGTCGACCGCATCGTCGGTCTCGAAATCGGCGCCGACGACTACCTTCCGAAGCCTTTTAACCCGCGAGAACTGGCCGCGCGCCTTCGCGCCATCCTGCGTCGCATGGAACCGCGCGACGACCCCAGCCCGCGCCTGGAAGTGAACGGCGTACGCCTGGACCCGCACTCGCGCACCGTCACCTGCGATGGCCAACCCGTGGAACTCACCACGATTGAGTTCGACATCCTCCAGGCCCTCCTGCAGGCCGCCGGCCGCGTGCTCTCGCGCGACGCACTGATGGAAGCCTTATACCAACGCAAGGCCACTCCCTTTGACCGCGCCATCGACGTCCACATCAGCCATCTGCGGCGCAAACTGGAGCGCGACCGCACGCTCATCCGTACCGTGCGCGGCGTCGGCTACCAGTTCTGCCGCACCAGCCAGGAGGCGATGGAATGAGGTCGCTTTTCGCCAAGATCCTGCTTTGGCTGGTGGCCATGGCCGTGGCCACCGCGGTGAGTGCCACCATCGTCGCCAGCCTCAGCGGCCTCCGCGGAGCCCGCAGCCCGCTGCCCGCGCTGCTGTTGCAGTTCTTCGCCGATGAAGCACAACGCGCCTGGCGCGACGGGGAGTTGGAGCATTATTTCGCACGCCTGGAACGGACCGCACAGATGGAAGGCCACCTGGTGGACCGCGAAGGTACCGATCTGGTGGATCGCATGGACCGTACCGGATCCCTGCGGCAGGCGCGCCGCAGCCCGTTCTGGTTCGGCCGCGACGGTGTGCGCTTTCTGCTGGCACAGGAGTCGACAGACCATCGCCACGTGCTGCTGCTTTACCCGCACGCACGCGCCGCGGTGCCCCTGCTCAGCCAGCCACACCTGTGGATGCTGCTCTGCGTGCTGTTGTTCAGCTACCTGCTGGCCAAACACCTGACCGACCCGCTACGCCGCGTTGCCGCTGCCGCCGACCGCTTCGGCTCCGGCGACCTCACCGCGCGCGCCCCGGAAGGCCGTCAGGATGAAGTCGGCTCGCTGGCCGTGTCCTTCAACCGCATGGCCGCCCGCATCCAGGACCTGGTGCAGGGCCAGCAGCGGTTACTGCTGGATGTCTCCCATGAACTGCGTTCCCCCCTCTCGCGCCTGAATGTGGCGGTGGAACTGGCGCGCGGCGTCGAGAAGCCCGATCGCGAACTGGACGTCATCCAGCAACAGGCCGACCGGCTGAACACGCTGGTCGGCAGCCTGCTGCAGGTGTCGCGAGCGGAAGCCGATGCCGCGCCTTTGTCTCGCGAACCGCTCGCCCTGCGCCACCTGCTGGAGGCCGTGGTGGGAGCAACCGCCGTGGAAGCCAACGCCGCAGGCGTATCGCTGACGCTTGCCACCGACGCCACCACGCTGCCCGCCGACCGTGAACTGTTGCATCGCGCCTTCGAGAACATCGTTCGCAATGCGATCCGTTACGCACCACCCGGCAGCACCATCGCCATCGAGCAGCAGGCCGGCCGCATCGCCATTCGGGATCACGGCCCCGGCGTACCCGGCGAAGCCCTGCCCCGCCTCTTCGACCTTTTCTATCGCGTGGAAGGCCAGCAAGGCCCCGGCACGGGCTTAGGGCTGTCCATCGCCAAACGCGCTATCGCGCTGCATGGAGGCCGCATCCACGCCGAGAACGCCCAGCCCGGCCTGCGCGTGGTGGTTCACTTGGCCATGTGACAGAGGCTGCAATCGCTCCTGGCGAAGGTGCGAGGCGGATCTTACTTCCCCAACCCGGCGGCCCAGTTCACCACGACGATGTAGGGCTTGGCTTCGGACTCAGGCGGTTCGATGACCAGGAAACGCTGTCCATTGGCGAGTACGGCATATTGATCGGCGGTGGGGCCGATCGGAATTCGCGTTTTGAAGAGAGGTTTTGGCGCTCCGGTTTCCAGCGCCGCGCCCGCGTTCACGGGAACCGACATCAGGCTCCCATCGAGAGAGAAGTAGAAGATCTCCTTGGCATCCTTGCGCCACTACCCCTGGACGCCACCGCCATTGGAGACCTGCCGGCGATCGGTGAAGCCGGGGAATCGGGCGACGTAGACCTCCCAGCGGTCAGACTCATTGGTAGAGTAGGTGACCCATTTCTCATCGGGAGAAAGGTGGAAGGCATCCTTGGCGTAGTTGTGGCGAACACAGGCGTTGCAGTTTGGCTGCCGGGCGGCAGGAGGAACAACTGCTTGCCCTGCTGGTTGTGATAGAGGATGGTGCCGTCTCTCGTGATCCGGGCGGGATAAAGCATTTGATCACCCTTCAGGAGTTGCTGCTCTCCCCCACCACCGACGGGGCGCCGGTAGATGCCGGACTTCACCCGGGCGGAACGGCCATAAACCAGGGCCTTCCCGTCCGGGGTCCACACCGACGGATCTTCCGTGCCGGGCTCGGAAGTCACACGCGAGACGATCGAAGTGGATAGATCGACCAGCCAGAAATCGTCACCCCCCGATTCGCCCCCCAGTTGCGCGGCAACCCGTTTCTCGTCGGGAGCCAGGGAGGACGGGCGGTAGGCCAGGGGCCCAGCGATGTTTGCGACCTGTCCGCCCGCTCGATCCACTATGCGCAGTTGCGGCTTCACGCTCTCCTGCTGCCGGTAGACCAGTGTTCCATTGGCGGAGGTGGCAAAGCTGGCAGAGGCTCCAGGACCCCGGTTGAGCGAGTCGCTGATCGGGAACGGCTCGCCCTGGAGCGTTCCCCGCTTCCAGTCAAAGCCTTGCGCAAATAGTGCCGTGCCACGGACGAAGACCAGATAGCCAGGCCCTGAGTATCGGGCAAGGATGGCATTGTCGAGTATCGGGCGTGACGTGGTTCCGGAGGTGGAGGCCATGCGGATGGAAACGGGCCGCGTGTCGGATAAAGAAGTGTAGAGGAAGCTGCGTCCGTCGGGAAGAAACGAAGGGACCACCTGCCATCGCTCCTTATTCTCCGTATCGAGTGTGAGCAGGGGGACCGGCTGGCCACCGGAGGCGGGTACACGATGCAAGGGGCGCCGAGAAAACCGTCTCCGCAACGACCTGGGCGGGACCTCCCGTGGCGCCAACTCTGTACAACTTACCATCCGCGACGTACGCGATCTGCTTGCCATCAGGAGACCAGAACGGAGATATCGCATTGTCGGTACCTGGCAACGGAAAGGCGTCGAGCGCGTCGAGCCGGCGCAGCCAGATGGTGCGCCGTGGACCGGCGATCTCCCCGAGGAAGGCAACCGTCTGTCCGTCGGGGGAGAGGGCGGGTAGATCGACAGACCGAGCGTAGAGAAAGCGAGCCGGGGCGGCAAACGTGAAGCGACATGGGACGCGCGGGTACGGGCGCCTCCTGCAGGGCCAACATCACGGCACCACCGGCTACGGCGCCGAGCACGAGGGCGGCCGCCCAGCCCAGCCACCTGCGACCGGGCGACGCGTTTGCCACGGGCGGGACGGCCTGGGTTTGCGGCCCCCTGGGCGATCCACTTCAACTCCAGCAGCACGTCGTGCATGTCCTGGCGGCCGTTATCGGGGTCCTTTTCCAGGCAGGTGCGGATGAGGTGGTCCAGTGCGGGCGGGATGAGGGGCTGCGTGGACGTCAACGACGCGGGTTCCGCCGCCAGCACGGCGGCGATAAGGTTCGCCTGCGTCTTGCCGTCGAAGGCCGGACGCCCGGCCAGTAGTTCGTACAGCACCAGGCCAAACGCAAAAATGTCAGTGCGACGGTCGGCGTCCTTCCCTTCAAACTGCTCCGGCGCCATGTAGCGCGGCGTGCCCATAATGGCACCCTGCTGGGTGAGAGCAAGCTGTGTCGCGTCGGGGGTGCTGGTGGTATTGGCGTGGGTGAGCTTGGCGAGGCAGAAGTCGAGCACCTTGGCACCGCTCTTGGTAACCAGGGTGTTGCCGGGTTTCAGGTCGCGAGGGATAACACCATTCCGGTGGGCGTAGCTGAGAGCATCGGCAATCTGGATAGCCTTTCGCAGCGCCTCGGCCACCGGCAGCGGACCTTTAATCTCGGTCCCATCGATGAACTCCATGACGAGGTACTCGGGGCCGACATCGTGCAGTGGTGCAGATGTGGGGATGGTTCAGTGACGCGATGGCCTGGGCTTCACGCTGAAAACGGTCATTGAAAGCGGTCCCATATGTGTTTGCTGAGTCTAACATAGCGTCAGCCCAGCCTACACTCACTTGGGCGTGTGACAGTAACTGCAATCGTTGCTGGCGTTATGCTGCTCGTGGCACTTCATGCACCCGCCCATCGTGATGTTGCTTTCCAGCCGGATCACTTCGCGTTCCTTCACCGGGCCATGACACGTTTCGCAGGTAGCACCGGCTTCGGCATGCGCCTTATGGGAGAAGAACACGAAACTCGGGATCTGGTACACCCGCACCCACGGCACCGGCCGCTGGTTCTTGGCAAAACCCGCCAGCTTCTGGATATGTGGAGAGTCCGTCTTCACGGCCGTGTGGCAACCCATGCACGTGGTCACCTCCGGCAGACCCATCACCTCCCCGGGCGCCGGATTCGTATGGCATGTCTTGCACGGCAGTTTCAGATCGCCCGCATGCACCTTATGGCTATAGGGCACCGGCTGCGTGGGCGGAGGCGGCGGCGCGGGCGCCGGACCCGGCCCCTGTTGAAACCAGAACATCGCCAGCAGCAGCAGTTTCACAGCTCACCCTTCTTACGCTGGTCGAGGATGTACTCGCTCGCGCGCATGGACAGCGCCAGAATCGTCAACGTCGGGTTCTGCACGCCGCCGCTGGGGAAGCAACTGCCATCCACAACGAACAGATTCTTCACATCGTGCGATTGGTTCCAGCCATTGAGCACACTCTTCTTCGGATCGGCACCCATGCGCACCGTGCCCAACTCATGAATGCTCTCGCCCGGCGGCACCATCTGCGCATGCTGCGCCAGCACTTCGAATCCCGCATCGCGGCACAACTGCGCGCCGGTCTCCATGGCGTCCTTCGCCATGTTGTGCTCATTCTCCGTATACTTCTGCGTGATGTGCAGCACCGGAATGCCCCACTCATCCTTGAGATTCGGATTGAGGCGCACGTGGTTTTCATAGAGCGGCAGCGCCTCACCCATCGTCGTGATGTTGAAGCCAGTGCCGGCCAGTTCCTGCATCTTCTCCTGCAGTTTGGCGCCGTAGTAAGGCAGCAACCGCGCCGCAGGCGTGAACCCGCTGCCGAAATCCAATGCATAGCCGCGCAGGAAGTTCTTCTCCCGCTTGCCGCGCTCCAGGTTTCGGAAGCGCACCACGTACCCACCGCCGCCCATCAGGTTCCGTCCGCCCTTGCCGCCCTGGGCTTCCGGCACCGACGCCACCACCGATCCCTTCACGTAGAACTGATCGAAGAGATAGTGCCCCAGGGTGCCACTGGAATTCGCCAGCCCTTTCGGGAAATGGCGCGACGTGGAGTTCAATAGGATGCGGCAACTCTCCAGGCACGACGCACCCACAATCACGATCTTCGCCTTGGCGTGATACTCGCGCTTGGACCGCCGGTCGATAAACCACGCCCCGTTGGCCAGCCCGGTCTTCGGATCGAGCGTGATGTTGCGGACCACGGCATTGGTGGTCAGCGTCAGGTTGCCGGATTCCAAGGCTCCGGGAAGCAGCAGGTTCGCACTGCTGGCCAGCGTACCAGTAGCCCGGCGCATCTTGGTCGCCGTGATGCCTTGCTTCCTGCAGGCTTCGGAAAACCGCTGCACACAGACCGAATCGCGCGATTCGTCCGGCGTGTAGATGCCATCCGGCAACTGCGGCAGCCCTTCCTTCTTCCCACTGACGTGAAACATCGGCTCGCAGCGGTCATAGAAAGGCGCAATGTCCTTGTAGGAAAGAGGCCAGTTCTCGCCGTGGCCGTCGTGGTCCTTGCAGTGGAATTCGTAGTCGCTCAGCCGCCACGATTGCCGGCCCCAGCGCAGGGTCTTGCCGCCGACGGCACGGATACGCACCCAATAATATGGGTCATTCGGATCGTAACTGTAGGGGTTCTGCTGCTCGTCCACCCACAGATTCGCGTCAAACTCAGAAGCCTGCACGATGTGAGGAAAGCGGCCCGGCTTGCCAAAGCCGCGATACGGCAGGTCGTACACAGCCTTCATCACGCGCGCCTTTTCGTAATCCACCGCCGGGCCGGCATCCAGCATCAGGCAATTCGCACCGGCGCGTGCCAACACCCAGGCAGCCATACCGCCGGCGGCACCAGAGCCGATAATCAGAACGTCGTAAGTGGGAGTGGGCATGCGGATCCTCAGTCGAGCGGCAGCCAGTAGGCATCCATGCCGGCGGCCGATCGGCTGCGGGCGGACATGGCCTGCGCATAGGGGCGGGAATTCAGAGTGGCTCGCAAAATGTCGTCTTTGGCTTCGCGCAGGAAGCGGGCCAAGGGGTCGGCCGGAGCCTTGTAGGTCCAGCCCTGGGTCAACGGCGCCAGCAGCGTATCGGCATTCGCCGGCAGCCCTTTCAGCTTGTCCAGACCATTGCGATACAGCGCCTGCCGCTCCTTGTCCGATTCGCTTATCAGAAAGTCCAGGAACGCGGGCACTTCGGCTTCTAACGCCCCGGGCACCGTGCCGTTCTTCGGCATCACGATGTCGCACAGAGCCTGCAGCGCCTTGTATTGTTCGGCACTGAAGAAGCGCTGCCCGCCTTCGGCAACCGCCTCTGGACCCGTCACGGCAAGCTGCTGCGCCGCGGCAGGCAGCACCGGGACGGCAGCAATCGACTGAACAAAACGGCGGCGTTTCATGGGCAGTATTCTCACAGTATCACCCTTGCGTCGCCTTCCCGTCTCGTCACCCGCTCGCGGTCAAAGTATTCCAGCAGCGGAATTGCGTACTTGCGCGAAACGCCCGTCCAATCCTTGAACTCCGTCACCCCGAAGCGCTGCCCCTTGCGCTCGGTCAGCAACTGGCGCAGCGGCGTCAACGCGCTCGGATGGAAAAGCAGATCCTCAGCCACCTTCACCAGACGCTTCTCGCGCAGCAGGATCTGCAGCAGCGTTCGCGCTCGGTTCGCGTCGATGCCAGAGTTCTTCAGCACCTCGGCGGCGCTCGGCACGCTCAGCCCGGCGCTGGCGAAAGCCCCTTCGATCTTGCGTAGCGCGTCTTCCTCGTCGGTCTTCAGATGCAGCTTGTGCGTCGCCAGCCGCAGCAGTTCTCCTTCTCCCACTACCCCCGGCGACGCTTTCAACAGCGCCTCCAGCAGAAATGGCGGCGCACCCGGCAGTTCCCTGCTCCGCACCTCTTCCTTCGACAACCCCGGCTGCAGCGGATTCTGCTTGTGATACGCCGCCAGAAGCTTGCGGATGCTCTCCTGCAGCCCCTGCCACGCCCCGCCATCCAGCGCCCATCGCTGCTCGTCCAACACCACCGCCCCGGCTGGCTTCAATACCTGTTGCACCTCCCCCAACGGCACGCCCGTACGCCCGGCCAACTGCTGGAAGCTCAACCCCCAGCGCGATTCCTTCAAGTACAGCGCCAGCTTCGGCGCCAACGCATCCCCCGCCAGCACTGCCCAGCGATCCGGATGCGCCCGCCGCGGCGGTGCGGCGTCCAACACCACGCCACCGGCAATCGTCACCACCGGGGAAAACTTGCGCAGGATGAAGCGATCGCCCGGCAGCAGCAGCGCCGGCTCCCGCAGCACAATGCGCGCATAGCCCGATTCGCCCGGCTGCAGCGCCGTTCGCGACGCCATCCGCACCTCCGCCTCAATCTCCGCCGTACCGGCGTGGAAGTGCACCGGAGCCCTGTGTTTCAAGGCCTTCGCCGAAGGCAGCAAACTGATGGAGCAATCCAAAACCTTCGTAGGCGCATACAGTCCCGGTAGCGACAGCACCATCCCACGATGCAGGTCGCCATGCTCCACACCCGCCAGGTTCACCGCCGTGCGCTGCCCGGCCACCGCCTGCTGCGCCGCCTTGCCGTGCACCTGCACACCACGCACCCGCGCCAGTTTGCCCGAGGGGTAAATCTCCAGCTCCTGCTCCGCCTTGATAGTACCGGTCAACAGCGTGCCGGTCACCACCGTCCCAAATCCCTTCACCGCAAAGCTGCGGTCCACCGGAAGCCGCGGCGCATGCGTCGTTCTGCGCTTCGGCAACTGCCGCGCAAAGCCCAGCAGCGTCTTCTTGAGTTCCTCAATTCCCCGCCCTGTCTTCGCGCTCACCGCCAAACGCGGCGCACCTTCCAGAAAGGAGCCCGCCGTGAACTCATCCACTTCCAACTGCACCAGTTCCAGAATCTCCGCATCCACCAGGTCGGCCTTCGTGATCACCGTCAGCCCGCGGGTGATCCCCAACAAGCGGCAGATATCGAAATGCTCCCGTGTCTGCGGCTTGATGGATTCATCGGCTGCCACCACCAGCATCACCAGGTCAATACCGCCCACGCCCGCCAGCATGTTCTTCACGAACCGCTCATGCCCCGGCACATCGATGAAACTCGCCTGTACATCCGGCGCCAGGGCCAGGTGCGCGAATCCCAGGTCGATGGAAATGCCGCGCCGCTTCTCTTCTTCCAGCCGGTCCGGGTCAATGCCGGTGAGCGCGCGTACCAATGCAGACTTACCGTGGTCGATATGCCCAGCGGTGCCAATCACGGAATGAATCACTTCGACTTCAGGTTACCAGTGCTAGTGTGGAACGAAGAAACAGTATGCGTCTGAAACGTGTGGAGGAAGTGCGCCGCCGCCATGCCGCGGCCGAAGAAGGTGGTGGTGCGGACCGCCGCAAGAAGCAGCATGAAGAGGGCAAACTCGCCGCCCGCGAGCGCATCGAACTGCTGCTCGATGAAGGCACCTTCGAAGAACTCGACAAACTGGTCCGCCACCGCTGCCGCGACTTCGGCATGGAAGACCAGATCATCGAAGGCGACGGCTTCATCACCGGCTACGGCCTCCTGCACGGCCGGCCCGCGTACGTCTTCGCCCAGGACTTCACGGTCTTCGGCGGCTCGCTGTCGGAGACCAACGCCAAGAAAATCTGCAAGATCATGGACCTTGCGTTGAAGAACGGCGCCCCGGTCATCGGCTTGAACGACAGCGGCGGCGCCCGCATCCAGGAGGGCGTGCTCTCGCTCGGCGGCTATGCCGACATCTTCCTGCGCAATACGCTGTCGAGCGGCGTCATCCCGCAGATTTCTGCCATCATGGGCCCCTGCGCCGGCGGTGCCGTCTACTCGCCCGCCATCACCGACTTCGTCTTTATGGTGGACAAAACCAGCTACATGTTCGTCACCGGGCCCGACGTCATCAAAACCGTCACCCATGAGGACGTCACCAAGGAAAAGCTCGGCGGCGCCATGACGCACAATGCCGTCAGCGGCGTGGCGCAGTTCCTGGCCGCCGACGATGCCGATTGCCTCCGCCTCATCCGCAAGCTGTTCGAATACATCCCGCAGAACAACATCGACCCGCCACCCATGCGGCCCACCGCCGACCCTATCGACCGCATGGATGCCGACCTCGATGAACTGGTGCCGGAGGAATCCAACATCCCCTACGACATCAAGGACGTCATCCGGCGCATCGTAGATGACGGCGCATTCTTCGAAGTGCAGGAACACTGGGCCAGGAACATCGTCGTCGGCTTCGCGCACATGGGCGGCAAAAGCGTCGGCATTGTGGCCAATCAGCCCGCCTACCTCGCCGGTTGCCTGGACATCGACTCCTCCACCAAGGGCGCGCGCTTCGTCCGCTTCTGCGACGCCTTCAACATCCCTATCCTCACGCTCGAAGACGTGCCCGGCTTCCTGCCCGGCACCGCGCAGGAGTTCGGCGGCATCATCCGCCACGGCGCCAAACTGCTCTACGCCTATGCCGAGGCTACCGTCCCGAAAATCACCGTCATCACCCGTAAAGCCTACGGTGGCGCCTATTGCGTGATGGGCAGCAAGCACCTGCGCTGCGATATCAACCTCGCCTACCCCACCGCCGAGATCGCCGTCATGGGCGCCGAGGGCGCCGCCGCCATCATCTACCGCCGCGACCTGGCCGCCGCCAAAGACAAAGCCGCCGTGCTGGCCGAGAAAGTGGCCGAATACAAAGAACGTTTCGCCAATCCCTTCATCGCCGCCGAACACGGCTTTGTCGATGACGTGATTCTGCCCAGAGAGACCCGCCCGCGCGTCATCAAAGCCCTGAAGATGCTCGAAAACAAGGTCGA
The DNA here is from genome assembly GCA_016789745.1 of Bryobacterales bacterium. Lineage (GTDB taxonomy): Bacteria > Acidobacteriota > Terriglobia > Bryobacterales > Bryobacteraceae > CADEFT01. Next base: position 1,156 of record JAEUQF010000430.1, on the reverse strand, counting down.
CACGATGCCGCGCAAGAAGCACGGCAATATCCCGCTCTAGTCCTTCACGCGCTTCAACAACAACGCCGAATTTTTGCTCCCGAACGCGATACAGTTCGCCACCGCGTTATCGATGTGCACCTTCCGCGCGCCCGTCTGCACATAGTCCAGATCGCACTCCGGATCCGGCACGTCCACGTTGATCGTCGGATGCACCACGCCGTCGCGCATCGCCAGCAGCGTCACCGCTACGCCCGCCGCGCCGCACGCCCCCTGCGGATGCCCGATCAGGCTCTTGATCGACGACCCCGGGATCTTATACGCCTCGTCGCCAAACGCCAGCTTCATCGCACGCGTTTCGATGCGGTCGTTCAACTCCGTCGACGTGCCGTGATAGCTGACATACTGCACCGCCTCCGGCGTCACGCCGCCTTCCTGCATGGCCAGCTGCATCGCGCGCGCGGGCTCCTCGCCGCACTCTTCCAACCGCACCCGGTGATACGCCTCGCACGTCGACCCGTACCCGCCAATCTCGCCGTAGATCTTCGCCCCGCGTGCCTTCGCCTTCTCGTACTCCTCCATCACGAAGAACCACGAGCCTTCCCCAACCACAAACCCATCACGATCGGCCGAAAACGGCCGCGACGCACGCGTCGGCTCGGCATTCCACTTCGAGCCCAGAATGCGCATCAGCAGGAAGCCGCGCAGCACCAGCAGCGTCAGCGGCGCATCCACGCCACCCACTACCAAGGTGTCGATGATCCCGTTCTGGATGGTGCGGTAGGCGTAGCCGATGGCGTCCGTCGCCGACGTACAACCCGTGGTCACCACGTGGCTGAAGCCGCGGAACCCGAACCGCATCGACACTTCGCTCGCCAGCGTGCCCGCCGTCGAACTCGGAATCACGTACACGCTGCATTGCTTCACCAGGCCGGCATAGTACAGCCGGTACTGCTCCTCGGTGAACTCCTGCGCGCCACCCCCTGAGCCGACGATCACGCCGATCTGCCGCAACTGGTCGCGATTCATCCCGGCGGTCTCCAACCCGGAGTCGCTAATCGCTTTGTTAGGGGCCGCCAGCGCTAATGGAAACGTAGGCTGTTAGTGATGTGTTTAATTGGGAGCCACCCTTCCTTGCTAGTAGAAGCCATCAATCTGTCCGGGAATCTGGACAGTG
>JAEUQF010000349.1 GCA_016789745.1 Bryobacterales bacterium | reverse complement strand
CGCCAATGATTTCTTCTCCAACCGGGCCGGCCGTGCCCGACAGCCGCTCGTCTTCAACCAGTGGGGCGCCACCTTCGGCGGTCCCATCCGTAAGGACAAGACGTTCTTCTTCTTTAACTGGGAACAGTTCAAGCAGCGCTCCCTGGCCACCACCATCCGTTCGGTGCCCACTGATCTGCAGCGCAACGGCGACTTCAGCCAGACCCGCGCCGCCAACGGTGCCCTGATCCAGGTCTTCGATCCCTTCAGCACCCGCCCCGATCCCAACAACCCCGCCAATCGCATCCGCGACCAGTTCCCCGGCAACCTCATCCCCGCCAGCCGTGTCTCGGCCACCGCGCGCGGCGTCAACGCCTTCTATCCACGCGCCAATACCACCGGCGTCGCCAACACCAACGCGAACAACTTCTTCGGTGTGGGCTCCTCGCCGCTGGACAAGGATATCTACGGCCTGCGCCTGGACCACTATCTGTCCTCCACGCGCCGCGTGGCCGGCCGCTACACCTGGGATAAGACCCTCCAGGGGATCCCCAACTTCTACGACAACGTCGCCGAGATCCAAACCTCCGAACTGCCCCTCCAGCGCCACAGCGCTTTCGTCAGCTACTCCGACGCCATCCGCTCCACGCTCTTCTTCGACGTTCGCGCGGGCCTCAACTTCTACCTGCCCAACCGCGTCACCCGCAGCTTCGGCTTCGATGTCGCCCAGATCAACATGGCGCCGCGTCTGAACGGCCTGATGCAGGTGCAGAGCTTCCCACGCTTCGACATGGCCGACATGACCGCCGTCGGCGCCGACCAGGGCGACCAACTGGTGCAATCCAACAAAGCCTGGAGCTATACGGGCATCCTCAACTGGGTGCGCGGCAAACACTCGTTGAAGTTCGGCAGCGATAACCGCGTTTACCAGTTCAACAACACGCAGGGCGCCGCCGGCATGTCCTTCAGCTTCTCGCGCGGCTTCACCCAGGGACCCAACCCCAATGTGGCCGGCGCGACATCGGGCTTCGGCTATGCCAGCTTCCTGCTCGGAACCCCCGCCAGCGGCCAGGTGGGCTACGGTGCCCCGGTCACCGAAACCGTCAAGAACTTCGCCCTCTTTGCGCAGGACGACTGGAAACTCACGCCGCGGCTGACGTTGAACCTGGGCCTGCGCTGGGAAGTGGAGGGCGGCATTACCGACCGTTTCGGCGCCATCTCCAACTTCGATCCGAACGTCACTACCACGGTTAATGGCGTGACGCTGCGCGGCGGCCTGGCCTACCCCGGCGTGAACGGGCTCAACCGTGGCCATCGCGATGCCGAACTCACCAACTTCCAGCCGCGCCTCGGCTTTGCCTGGCAGATGCGCGCCAAGACAGTCCTTCGCGGCGGCTACGGCATCTCGTACCTGCCCACTTCCGGCATCTATGTCGGCCTCGATCGCAGCGGCTTCTCGCTGAACACGCCGCTGGTTTCCTCCATCGACGGCGGCTTCACGCCGAACGAGACGCTGGCGAACCCCTTCCCGAACGGAAAGCTCGCTCCGGTCAACAGCAGCCAGGGCGCGCTGACGCTTCTGGGCCAGGGGATCGGCGGCAACCTGCGGAGACTCAGCCGTGGCTACTCCCAGCAGTGGACTCTGACCGCGCAGCACGAGTTCGCCCGCTCCTGGGTGGTGGAAGCCGGCTTCATGGGCAACCGCGGTGTACGCCTTCCCGGCCGCCGTAATTTCGACTATCTGCCGGCGCAGTTCCAGTCCCTGGGGACACAGTTGCAGCAGTTGGTGGATAACCCCTACTTCGGCATCATTCCGGCGAATCTCGCGTTGGGCCAGCGCCAGGTTTCGCGTGCCACGCTGCTGGACACCTACCCGCAGTTTGCCGGTGCCGCCGGGTATGCCACGCTTGCCGACTCCATCTATCACGCCGCCACCGTGCGCGTCGAAAAGCGCTTCTCCCAGGGCCTGAGCGTGCTGCTGGCCTACACCTTCTCCAAGCTCATCGACAACAACACCGGCGACGGCGGCAACAACTTCGCCGAAAGCGGCGACAACTCCGTCCGCAACTGGGATAACCTGGCCGCCGAACGCTCCGTGTCCTCCAACGATCTGCCGCAGCGGCTGGTTGTCTCCACCAGCTATGAACTGCCTTTCGGCAAAACGGGCCACTGGCTCTACCGCGGCGTGGCCGGCGGATGGCAGCTTAACGGCATTGTCAGTTTCCAGAGCGGCAACGTCATCGCCGTCTTCCAGAACGGCACCGCCTTCGGCTCCTCCCGCCCGAACGCCGTGGGCGACCCCACGCTCAGCAATCCCTCGATTGACCGCTGGCTGAACCGCGCTGCTTTCGCCAACTCGCCGGCGTTCACCTTTGGCAACGTCGCCCGCAACCTGCCGCGCACCCGCAGTGACGGCCACAACAACCTGGACCTGTCCATGATGAAGTCCTTCCGCATCCGCGAAGGCATGCGCCTGCAGTTCCGCGCCGAAGCCTTCAACTTCACCAATACCCCCACGTTCGGCAATCCGGCCGGTAACATCGACGCGGGCAACTTCGGAACCGTCACCGGCTTTGCCCCGAACACCAACTCGCGCGCCTTCCAGTTGGCGCTGAAGTTGTACTTCTGACATGGCGAGGCGAGTTCGACTGCTTCTTGCCGGCATTCTCTGGTCGGCGGCTATTGCGACTGCCGCCGGCCCCTACGACGTGGTCATCTACGGAGGCTCGGCTGCTGCCGTCTCGGCTGCGGTCGAGATCAGCCGCGGCGGCCGCACGGTCATTATCGTCGCGCCGGAACGGCACATCGGCGGCATCACCGTCGATGGCCTGGGCAGCGCCGATATCAACAATCACTGGTTCCGCAACGACTATGCCCTCGGCGGGCTCGCCGCCGACTTCTATGCCCGCCTGGGGCGCAAGTACGGCCGCGCCACCCCCGCCTACCAGTACGAATCCCACATCGCCGAACAAGTGTTCGCCGATTGGATTGCCGAAAATAAGATCCCGGTACGGCCGGGCGAAGTGCTTCGAAAGGTGGAGTGGCGCCCCGGTACCAAGACCATCGCAGCCATTGTCACCAACGCCGGCCGCTACGAAGCCACCGTGTTCCTGGACGCCACCATCGAAGGCGATCTGCTGGCGGCCGCCGGCGTGGAGACCACCTGGGGGAGGGAAGCCAACGCTCAGTATGGCGAAACCAAGAACGGCATTCGCGCCGAAACCACGCATGCGCAGTTCAAGGTGCGGGTCGATCCCTACCGCATCCCCGGCAATCCCGCGAGCGGCCTTATCCCCACCATCCAGGACGAGCCGCTCGGCACTCCCGGGGCCCCCGATCGCAACATCCAGGCCTTCTGCTTCCGCCTCTGCCTGACCAAAGATCCTGCCAACCGTGTTCCATTCCCCAAGCCCGCCAACTTCGACCGCGCTCAGTATGAGATCTACTTCCGTTACGTCAAAGCCGGCGGCACGCTCTGGACTCCCGCCGCGCGCCTGCCCAACGGCAAGACCGATCTCGGCAGTTGGCACGATCTTTCCGCCAACCTCTACGGCATGAATCGCGAGTGGCCCAACGGCAGCCCCGAGGTCCGCCGCCGCATCTATGAACAGCACCGCGACTTCACCCAGGGCCTGCTGTGGCTGCTGGCCAATGATCCGGAGATTCCCGCAGCCACGCGGAAGGAATGGAGCCAGTGGGGACTGGCCAAGAACGAGTTCACCGACAATGGCAACTGGCCTCGCCAGCTTTACGTTCGCGACGGGCGCCGCATGGTATCGGACTACGTCATCACCGAGCATCACACGCGCCGTCTGAATCCCGAACCTGTTGCCGATCCCGTGGCCGTTGCCTTCTGGCCCACCGACACGCACAGCGTGCGCCGCATTGTTCGCGATGGCGCAGCCTACAACGAAGGCTTCGTCTTTGATGACGACAACTGGGGCCCGTTCGGCATTTCGTACCGCGCCCTGGTGCCGCGCGCCCGCCAAGCTCGGAATCTGATCACGCCCACCTGTGTGTCTTCCACGCATGTCGCCTATGGCGCCATCCGCCTGGAACAGACATTTCTCTCGCTGGGGCAGGCCGCCGGGGCTGCCGCCGTGCTTGCCGTTGAGCGCGGAACCGCCATACAGGATGTGCCGTACGATGTGCTCCGGGAACGCTTGCTGGCCTGTGGGCAGGTGCTCTCCCTCAGCCTTGTTCCCGCCCGGAATCGCTGAATCCGGCGCCCCTTGGAGTTGACGCCTCTCCAGTTCTTCCCCGATAATTGGTGAACTCTTAAACATCGTTGGGCCGGTGTTCCGCCATACGGGGAACGCCGTAGGAGGAATGTTGATTCCTGGGAAAGATGCGCTTTGCCGATTGCAGCAGGGCGTTGCCGCGTGGAATGCGTTTCGCAGCCAGAACCGCGATTCGGTCATGTTGAACGGAACCTGCCTGGCACACGCCTGTCTGGCCGACGCCGACCTCAATCGTGTTTTCTTCATGGAGTCCAACCTGGAAGGTGCCACCCTCACTGGCGCAAACCTGACCGGCGCCATCCTGCGTAAGGCCGACCTGCGCCGCTCCGACCTTCGTCAAGCCTCGCTCCACGGCGCCGACCTCTGCCGCGCGAACCTGGAAGGCGCCGATCTACGCGAGGCCTGCCTGAGTGCCGCCTTCCTGCGTCGTGCCGATCTGCGCGGTGCCGACCTGAGCACCGCCACCGGTCTTACCGGCGCCCAACTATGCGACGCGATCGGCGATGCCCGCACGGAACTGCCCGCGGGCGTCGCGCGGCCAGCCGACTGGCTCTAAGCTCACCAGCCGAAGTATACAACCATACTCTTCTGGCCGCTGTGTTGATATACTTCGTTTCGCGTGCCCGCACATTCGCAACTGCCGGAGCGCCATCCCTGGCCTCAGTGGATGCACTTGGTGGCCGCTGTGGTTCTGCTACTTGCCGCGGCGGCGCTCGACGTTTTCCGGCCATTCTCACGTGGCTTTAGCATTTTCTATCTCGCCCCGGTGCTGTATGCCGGTTGGGCGTTGCGCGGATGGGTCGAGATCATCTTTGACGTGACGGTCTTCGCCGCCGCGCTGCTGGTCCCCGGGCTGCGTCTGGGATGGGCGGGCATCGGCGGTGTCAATCGCCTGATGGGAGCCGCCGTCGGGCTGCTGGTCTTCATTCTGGTACGTGAGCGCCGCCGCTACGCCGATGCGCTTGCCCTCTCCAAGGAGGAACTCGAGGCAAAGGTGAAGGAACGTACGGCAGAACTCGAGCGGCTGAACGCCGAGTTCCAGCGCGTCATTACTGTGAAGGATCAGTTTCTTTCCAACATGAGCCACGAGATCCGTACGCCGCTCAACGGTATCCTCGGCATGGCCGAACTGCTGGCCGAGGCTCCGGGCTGCACCGACCAGCGGGCCGTGATCGTCGACCTGCACACCAGCAGCCAGGCGCTGCGTTCCATGGTGGATGACATCCTGGATTTCTCCCGCCTGGAAGCCGGGCGCCTGCAACTCCACCAGGCGCCGTTCAGTCTGCGCGCCACCATCGGAGAGGTGGTGGCCATGGTGCGTACCGAAGCTTCCCGGCTGGGTATCCACGTGGTCAGCGATCCGCTGGACCTGGCGTTGGACCGCGTGGTTGGCGACCAGGTGCGTATCCGCCAGGTACTGACCAACCTGGTCGGCAACGCCATCAAGTTTACTGCCCAAGGGTTCATCCGGATTGGCGTACGCCCGGTCGATCAGCCGCCCGGTGCCGAATCGCTGCTGTTCTGCTTTTCGGTCGAAGACACCGGGATTGGGATCCCCGCCGATGCCCTCGACCGGGTCTTCGACAAATTCACCCAACTCGATTCCTCCAACACGCGCCGCTACGGTGGTGCGGGGCTTGGGTTGGCCATCTGCAAGCACCTGGTGGACCTCATGCACGGGCAGATCGGCGTTCGCAGTACCGTGGGCAAGGGATCCACGTTCTGGTTTACCGTCCAACTGCCGGTGCTTTTGGCTCCTTCGGACGACGCCGCTCCCGCCGCTCTGCAGGATTCCGAGCCTCTGTTCCCGGGGCTGCGGGCCGCCATCGCCGAGGACAATGCCATCAACCGCCGGCTGCTCGCCCGGCTTCTTGAAAAACTGGGCTGCGACGTCGTTGCCGCGGCCAGTGGGAGCGAACTGCTTGTCGCCGCCGCACAGTCCCGCTTCGACATCGTCTTCATGGATCTCCATATGCCGGATTTGGACGGACTGGAGACCACCCGTGCCCTTCGGCGTCAGGAAACCGCAGGCGAGGCGCACGCGGTGGTGGTGGCCGTTACGGCCAGCGTGATGGAGCAGGATCGCGAAGCCTGCCTCGCTGCCGGTATGGACGACTTCCTCCCCAAGCCCATCAGCCTGGAGATGCTGCGCCGGACCCTCACCAAGTGGTCACCTTCGTACCCCGTGCTCCCGGGCGCGGGCCGCCTCTAACGCGCACCCTCAGTCCCCGATCCGCTTGCCTTCGATCCTCCGTCCGCCCTGTTCCACAACCCCGTTCACCTTCCCATCGGCCCCGCGTTGAAAAAGCAGCCGCGCATCCACGCGCGTGGAAAAGAACTGGTCTTCCACCGATGCCTGGATGGGCAGCGACCCTTGCCCGGTAGCCTGCGTGAGCATCCGGTTGCCTTCGCGCCACACCTTCAGCACGAAACCCGGCCGCAACTCATATTGACCGGCCACGGCATCCAGTTTCTCCACCGGCAGTTGCACTTCGGTGAGCGCCTGCCGCGGCTTCACGTCTTTGCCGAAGTAGAGCGCCGCCAGGTCCTTGCCCATGCGATCCGCCGCCGGGCCGTTCTGATTGGCCAGCACCGCTACCGTCAGCCCGTCGTCTTTAGCCCGCAGCAGCATGGTGTTGAAGCCGTTGATGCCGCCGCCGTGTCCCACTACCGCGTGATCTTCGATCTTCTCCATCACCAGCCCGTAGCCATACTGGTTGAAGTAGGGCGTGGTCATCTTCGCGTAGCTCTCTTTGCTCACCACCTTGCCCGATTCCAGCGCTTCGGCCCAACGCGCCAGGTCGTCCACGGTGGAGTAGAGGCTGCCGGCCGCGTACGGCAGGCTCATGTCGAGATATGCCGCATGCTTGCCGTCCGGCGTGTATCCGCTGGCGCGCTTGGCGATGATGGCGTTGTTCCAGTCATAGCCGGTGTCCTTCAACCCTAGCGGTTCGAACAGCGTACGGCTGAGATACTCGTCGTACCGGGCGTCGCTCACCTTCTCGATCACATAGCCCAGGAGGATGTAGCCCGTGTTGTTGTACTTCATCTTGCTGCCTGGCTCGAACTCCAGCGCCATGTCCTGCGTCAACTTCACGATCTCGGCCGGCTTGCGGGCCGTCATCGACTGCGTCTGGAAGAAGTCCGGCAGCCCGGTATAGCTGACGATGCCCGAAGTGTGGTTCAGCAGGTGATGGATGGTGATCTTCTCCCAGGCTGGCGGCGGGTCGGTGTAATACTTCGAGATCGGGTCTTCGAGCGACAGCTTGCCTTGCTCGGCCAGCCGCAGAATCGCCGCCGCCGTGAACTGCTTGGTGATGGAGCCCAGGCGGAAGCGCGTCTCCGGCGTGTTGGGAATGTTCCACTCGCGGTTGGCGAGACCGTAGCCCTTGCGGAGCAGTGGCTTGCCGTCTTTCATGACCAGCACTGTCCCGCTGAACTGCCCGTCGCGCACCCATGAATCGACGTAGGCATTCGCTCTACTGGCGAACTCCTGGGCAGGGAGCAGCCCGGCGCCCAATACCAGGGCGGCAAGAAATCGCATGCGAGTGATCACAGCAGGGGATTACTGGGACCGTGCCCGTAAAGTTCCAGGTTAGGGAACGTTGTGCTTCGGGAGCCAATGGCAATGTGTAAGATGAGTTAACGCAATGCGTGATTGAAAATATTATCTGGGAAGCTCGGGCATGAACGAACGTTTCGCTCAGGTGGAAGAACTGTTCGAATCGGCACTGCAGGTGCCGGTGGAGCAGCGCCGCCTCTTTGTGGAGCGTGAGGCTGTCGACGATGAACTGCGGGATGAGGTGCTATCCCTGCTGGAGTTCGCGGGCTCGGGGGGAACGCGTCTGCAGGCCGCCATTGGCGCGACCGCCACGGCTGCGGCCGCCGCCACCGTCACCGGCGAACAGTTGGGTCCTTACCGCATCACCCAGGAACTCGGCCGCGGGGGCATGGGGGAAGTCTACCTGGCCGAGCGGGCCGATGGCGAGTTCGAACGACGCGTCGCCATTAAGATGATTCAAGGTGGATTGGGCGGCCCGCGCGCCACCTCGCTGTTTCTCCAGGAGCGCCAGATCCTGGCCACCCTGGAGCATCCCAATATCGCCCGCATGATCGACGGCGGCACTTCGCCGGCGGGCACACCTTACCTGGTGCTGGAGTACATTGACGGGATCCCGATCCAGGACTACTGCTCGAAGCACTCTCTGTCCATCGCGGAGCGCCTGAAGCTCTTTCAGAAGGTCTGTGCCGCCGTTGTGTACGCCCATCAGCGGCTGGTGATTCACCGCGACATCAAGCCCGGCAACATCCTGGTTACCGCCGATGGCGAGCCCAAACTGCTCGACTTCGGCATCGCCAAGATCCTCGACCCCAGCCGCAATCGCGGCCAGACGACGCAGGCCGGACAGTCCCTGTTGACACCGGACTATGCCAGTCCGGAGCAGGTGGCCGGACAGGCCCCCACCACCGCCACGGACGTGTATTCCCTGGGCGCGGTTCTCTACCAGTTGCTCACCGGCCGCGCCGCCCATCGGTTTGACACCTACTCGCCGCAGGAAGTGGTCGAAGTGATCTGCCAGCAGCCGATCCCGGCACCGCAACTCGGCGAGGACCTGGACAACATCCTGCTGATGGCCCTGCGCAAGGAAGCGGACCGCCGCTACCCCTCGGTGCGCGACATGGTCGAAGACATCGACCGCTACCTGGGCAACCGCCCCGTCCACGCCCGGCCCGACTCGCCCGGCTATCGCGTGCGCAAGTTTGTTCGCCGGAACCCGTGGGTAGCCGCCGCGGCTGCGGCCCTGGTCGTCGCTTCCGGTCTGATCGCCTGGCAGGCGCAAATCGCCCGCCGCAATGCGGCCCGCGCCGAACTGCGTTTCAACCAGGTGCGCAAACTCGCCAACACCTTCCTGTTCGAGATCGACGACAAGATCAAGGACGTCACTGGCAATACCGAGGCACGCCGTCTGCTGGTGAAGACCGCCCTCGATTACCTGGATTCGCTCTCAAAGGATGCCGCCGGCGACCCCACTTTGCGCGACGAAATCGCCTCCGCCTATGAGAAGGTCGGCGAAGTGCAGTCTGCCCCGGCGCGCGCCAATCTTGGCCAGTTGCTTCCGGGATTGGAGAGCCTGAAGAAGGCCGCCCACCTTCGGGAGGAGTTGCTGAAGGAACAGCCCAATGATCCGGATCGCCTCCTCAAGACCGCTATCACGCTTTACAAGTTTGCCAATGCGATGAGGGACAGTACAGAGGCGCCAAGGCTTGGTCGGACTGTGCTGCGCGCCCGGGATCTGGCGGTCCGCGCTGCCGCCTCGCGGCCCACCGACCCGGCCCCTGTCCAATGGCATATCCGCATTCTCGTTCGATACGCCTACTTCCTTGCCAACAGCAATGATCCGAAGGAAGACGACATCCCCATCCTGCTCGACGCGCGAAAGCTGGCCGCTGCCGCCGTCAGTCGCTTCGGACAGAACGCCTTCGATGAGGTCACCGCGCAGGTTGAGTTCAACCTCGGGCGCTCCCTGATCTACGCCGGCCGGCTTGCCGACGCCGAACGCGCCCTCCAGCAGGCCGTGGCCATCCTCCACCGGCGGCACGCCACTGACCCTTCCAATGTCGTCATCGGCGCGGATCTCGTCCATGCCCGCACTTACCTGGGTGCCGTGCTCGACTCCACCACCACCATCAACCTGGGCCGCCCCGCCGAAGCATTGCGGCAGTTCCGCGCTGCCTACCCCCTGGCTGAGGCCCAATGGAAAGCCGACCCCAACGACATCTTCGCCAAGCGGATCTTCGCCGGCATTCTCCAGGAGATCGGGCTCCTGCTTGCGCCAACGGATCCGAAGGAGGCGATAGCTCATCTGGAGCGCGCCGTTGCCTTTGCGAAGGAGTACCTCGCCACCCGCCCGACGTCCCTTTCTCCGATGCACGAATACGCCGCCGCGGAACAGTCGCTGGGCGTTGCTTATCATGCTGCCGGCCAGCACCAGGCGGCTCTGCGGCACCTCCGCCTGGCTTTCGACAACCATGCGGAGGTAGCCCGCCAGAAGCCACGGATGCTCAATATGCGGCAGATCCTCATCACCACCCACATCGCCCTGGCGCGCCTCTATCGTTCGATGGGGGACCCCGCCGCGGAAAATCGTGAGTACCAGTTTGCCTTGAAGATCGTCGAGGAAACCATCGATCCCCGGAAGTCTCCGCCCTTCAAGACCGACTCAGCCTGCGAGTTGTTTCTCGACCTGGCGGTACGCGCTCAGGCCGCGGGCCGGACCAGGGAAGCCGCCGAGTGGCTCCGCAAAGCACAAGACTATTGGAAGATTCTCGAAGAGTTGAAGGTTTCGCCGGAGTTCCTGCAACGCCGCCGGGCCCGGGCCGCCGCATTGGCGAGTCGTACCTGACCTGCCTCATGCGGTTGTGCTTGTCTCTGGGAGGGGGGATGGTGAGCGCGGAAGGAATCGAACCTTCAACCTACTGATTAAGAGTCAGTTGCTCTGCCAGTTGAGCTACGCGCCCCCGATTGCTAGCAACCTTTCTAACTTACCACACCGGCGCCCGTTAGCCAACCGTTCTCCATCGCAAAATCACGACCCGCCCGCTACTGTCGCTGCGCCTTCAACCACCCGCTCAGCCGGATATCCGCACTGGCGATCTCGCCCTCCCTTCCGAACCGCTCGCTGTTGATCCTACGCAGGCAGCGGATGGCCAACCGGGCCGCCTTGCTTCGCAATTCCGGATCCTCCGCCGTCGCACGCACCTGCTCCAGGATCTGGTATGCCTGCCAATACTCCTCCTGGCTGTCGAGCAACTCGCGTTCGGCCGCCATCAGCCGCTGCCGCTCCTGCAAGGTCAGCCGCTCATCCTGCCCGGCAACCATCGCATAGCGCTGCATCATATGCCACAGCCGGTCGTTGAAAAACAGCCGCGTGGAGTTGGCGGCCAGGTACTCCGCCAGGCGATAGCGGCCTTCGGCGCTCCCGTCACGGTGCAGATCCGCCAGCCGCCGCGTTCGCGCTGCCCGCCCCTTGGCCTGTAGCGAATCGAACAACGCCGCCGCCTCTTCAAACTCGCCCTGACGCGTCGCTCGCACCGCCAAGGCGTAGCGAGCCGCCTCCGCCCCTGCCGCCCGCGGGTAGTTCTCCAGAAACACCCGCAAGGCTTCCACCGGTGCCTCGATATCCAACAGCAGACCCAGGTCGAAGCTGATATAGGCCCAATACAAAGGCAGATCATGCGGCTCCGGCATCCCCCGCGTGGCAAGCATCATGCGGATCTGCTCGACATAATTTCCAGTCTTGGCATAAACGCCGCATAGTGCAGACGCCGCCGCATCGCGCTGGCCGGAAGTCGATCGCGGGCTACGATAGAGCGCCAGCAGCGGCGCTTCGGCCGCGGCGTAGTCGCGCGTCAGAAACTGCGCCGACCCCAGCAGCCAGAGAAACTCCGGCTTCCGGCGCACCGGCGCGCTGCGGGGCACCTGCATCCCCAGCGTGACGGCCCGCCGCGGGTCTCCGCTCCGCAACGCCGCCATCATGCCGAGTTCCGCCACCATCCCGGCACCCTCCGGGGTGGCGAACAACCCGCGATGCTGCTCCAGTAGTTTCGCGATCCGAGCCTGCGCACTGCCGGCCATCGGATAGGAGCTAACCACCTTGATTGCGAACGCCGCATGCGAGGGGGTATCGAAGTAGGCCTCCAGATTCCGCAGCAGCTTATCCACGTTGTCCGCCCGGTAGGTCTGCCGCAGCGAGAGCAGCAGTTTCTCCCGCGCCAGAGTCGAATCGACTCGCTCCAACTCGTCCAGATAGATCTTGCCCGCCGATGTTTGGTCGCCCAGTTGATAGTAGATATGCCCCAGCCAGCCGCGCGCCTCGCTTCGCCACGCCGGTGTCCGTGCCGTTTTCAGAAAAGCTTCCAGCTTCGACTTCGCCCGCAGCCGCAACTCCGGCACCCCGTTCTCACCGCCACGCATGTCGATCTTGGCGTCGATCAGGTCGATCTCCTCGCGCTCGTCCAGCGATGCAGGCGGTCTCGCCCGCGCCCGCTCTATCGCCCCTTCCAACTGCGCCGGTTTGTAGGCTTCCCCTGCCGGCCCCCCGTCCGACACGGTTCGGTACGCGGCCCGCAACTCGTCCATCGGTGTCGAGGAGACCCCATCTTTCATCCCTGCGTAACCCGGGCCCGCCGCGGCCGGCCCCGCACGCTCCGGTGCCGCATACGTCACCAGCCACGGAAACGGCGCCCAGAAGCTTCCCTGAAGGTACCGCCGCAGCGACGCATCGAAGCCGCAACTCCATACCGCCGCCGCCCCCACCAGCAACCACGCCCAACCTCGCGCCTTCATCGCTTCCTCTCCACCAGCCGGAACGTCGCCGCACGTGCGGTCACCACCGTTCCCAGCTGCAACACCGTGGCGCCGGAATAGGCCGGCATCCGCAACTCCAGCCGCGACGGCCCGATCGTCCGCACCGGCACACCTTCCTGCGGGATGAAGTACTCCAGCGGAACCGAACTCTCTACGACATAGCTCTCGGCTGTTTCTGTGCCCGGGTCCAGGTTCGAGACAAGCAACTCCGCGCAGGCCACCACCGCGCAATCCCCGGGCTCGGCAAACAGCGCGACCTGTTCGGCCTTCGTACCCGCCGCCAGTCCGGCATACCGCAGCACCGTTTGCGGCGGCAGCGTCAACCCCTCATCACTGCCCGGCCAGCGAAAGAACAACACGCCCGCGCAGTGTGGACCCATCCGGCGCGCCTCGGCATACGCCACCGAGATCGACGCCCGCGCCGGCATCGCAAACAGCACGGACTCCCCTGGCTGGAACTGATGCCACCCCAGGCGCACCGGAGCCGTCACCTCGTACCGCAGCAGCGCTTCGCCAGCCGTCGTCGTTTCCCGTGTTAACCGCAGTTCCGGCGTACTGGCCGCCGCCAGGGGCGACAGGCTGCTGCCGCGCATCACCCGCAGCTTCGCTCCCCCTTCAAAGACCCGTCCAAAGCAAGATATGCCGACCCGGTAGCGCTTGCCGAACCGCTCCAGCAGCGGACCCCATCGCCTGGCGTCCACGGGCGCCCCAATCTGCGTCAACTCGTCCGATGGGCCGTCGGTGTCGTAAAACTGCGGCACAAACTCATCCACCGCATCCAGCGTGCGAGCCACGTCCGTACCGGGGCGGAACCAGTCGAGCAGCGCTGTGATGGACAGCTGGTCGCCCTCCGGCAGCCCCTTGCGCACGGCCTTCAGATATCGCCCATAGGCCGCCAGGGAGCCCGTCGGTGCGTCGATATCCAACTGCATTCCGGCTACTTTGGCGTTCTGCGAACGCAGTGTCTGAGCGCCGCGCTCATAGGAGCCCAGCAGAGCGGGCACAGACATCGCGTCCGGCACCCCGCCGCCCTCATAACGAAAAACCAGCCAGTATTCACGAGCCGGTGGCAGTAGGTCCGGCAATTCGGGAGATGCCGCATTGTACGTCAGGGTTCCTGCTTGAACGAAGAGCGCGTCGATGACGGTTCCGGCTTCCACTGTCGTGGCGCTGCCATTCCAGAACCAGAACCCGGTAGACCAGGGCGGCCGGGTCTGGGTAGCGCCGGGGCGCGGCTGCGGTTCCGACCCGCACCCCGTCAACACCAGTGCCATTAACCATAGCCAGGAAGTGATACGGGAGTTCATCGGACGCCCCTGCTCGCGCTAGCTGATTTTCTGTTGAAACACCGCCGCCGCCGCCTCATCCGGCGTAATCACCAGCACCGTATCATCCCCGGCAATCGTCCCCACGATCTCCGGCCAATTCGACGCATCCAGCGCCACCGCCACCGGACTCGCCGCCCCGGGACTCGTCTTCAACACCACCAGGTTCCCCGCCACCCGCACTTCGCTCACAAACTCCCCAACCACATCGCGCGCATCCGGGGCCGCCGGAGCAACATCCAGTTCCTGGTACCCCTGCGCCGTCTTCACCAATCCCAATTCCCGGATATCCCGCGACAACGTCACCTGCGTCGTCTCAATCCCAACCTTCGCCAGCGCCTCCGCCAGTTGGTCCTGCGTATGAATGCGCGCGGCGCGCACAATGCGCAGAATCTCCTGCTGTCGCTGGCGTTTGATCACCCGCGCATCTCCTCGAGCCGTCGGACAGCCTCTTCCAAAGCCGCCGCCACGTGCGATGGCCCTGTCCCGCCCGGTATCTCACGCGTCTTCAACCCTTCGCGCGGATCCAGCAGCTTCGCCATCTCCGGCGTGAAGCTGGCGTCGAAGGCCGGCAGCGATTCCGCCGTCCAGTCCTGCGCGCTCTTGCCCTGCTGCACGCTGGTCAACACCAGCCGGCCCACCACTTTGTGTGCCTGGTGGAACGGCATTCCGTTGCGTGCCAGCGCGTCGGCCAGATCCGTTGCCACTGCCCAACTCTGTTCGGCCGCCGCCTGCGGTACCTCCGGCTTTAACGTCGCCGTCTGCACCACCACCGTCGCCATTTCCAGCGACGTCAGCAGCTGATGGGCGACATCGAACAGCGGCTCCTTGTCTTCCTGCATGTCGCGGTTGTACGTCATCGGCAGGCCCTTCATGGTCACCAGCAGCGCCATGTAGCTGCCGAACACCCGCCCTGCCTTGCCGCGAATCAGCTCCAGCGAATCGGGATTCCGCTTCTGCGGCATCATGCTGCTGCCGCTCGTCACCCCGTCGCCCAGATCCATCCAGCCGAACTCTTCGCCTGTGTACAGGATCCAATCCTCCGCGAGCCGGCTCAGGTGCAGCAGGATCAGGTTCGCCGCATGTTCGAAGTCGAGCAGGAAATCGCGATCCCCGGACACATCCATCGAATTCCGCGTGATCGCGTCAAAGCCCAGTTCCGCCGCAATCGCCGCACGGTCGATCGGAAAACCGCTTCCTGCCAGCGCCCCCGACCCCAATGGCATCACGTTTACCCGCCGCCGCGCATCGCCCAGCCGCTCCCAATCCCGCGCGAACATCTCGAAATACGCCAGAATGTAGTGCGGCCACAGCACCGGCTGCGCCCGCCGCGTGTGCGTGTAGCCGGGGATCATCGCTGTCGGATAGCGCGCCGCCAACTGCAGCAGTTCATCCATCAGTTCGGTCAACTGCTGCCGCGCTTCGTCGATCGTCTCCCGCAGCCACAGCCGCACATCCAGCGACACCTGGTCATTCCGGCTGCGCCCCGTGTGGATCTTATCCGCCAGGTCCGCCCCGACCAGTTCCTTCAACTTGCGAATGATGACCGTGTGGACATCTTCCTCCTCCGCGTTGTTGAAGAAATGCGGATTGTCGCACTCGGCCAGCAGCACATCCAGCGCCGACACCAGCGTCTGCCGCTCCGCCGCACTCAGGATCCCGGCGCGCTCCAGCGCCCGAGCCTGCGCGGCCGACCCGCGAATATCCACCCGCACCAAGGCCTTATCGAAATGCAGGCTGCGGCCAAAGCGGTCGAATACCTCCGACGGCCCGCCGGCAAAGCGTCCACCCCAAAGCTTCATTCTGTTTCGGTTCCCTTAATCGAGCAGCATTACCAGCAGCGCCTTCTGGGCGTGCAGCCGGTTCTCGGCCTGGTCGAAAATCGCCGACCGCTGGTGCTCCATCACTTCATCGGTCACTTCCAGCCCGCGCTTGGCAGGCAGGCAGTGCATGAAAATCGCGTCCGGAGACGCCGCATCCAGCAACTCGCGCGTCACCTGGAAATCAGCGAACGCGCGGCGCCGTTCCTCGGCCTCTTTCTCCTGGCCCATGCTGGCCCACACATCGGTATAAATCGCGTTGGAACCCGCCACGCCTTCGCGCGCGTCGTGTACCACTTCGATCTTCGCTCCCGTTGCCGTTGCAAACTCCCGCGCCTTCGCCACGATCTCGGCATTCGGCAGGTAATTCGCCGGGCACGCTAGAGTGAAATGCACGCCCAGCCGCGCCGCATCCAGCATCAGTGAATGCGCCACATTGTTGCCATCGCCAACGAATGTCAGCTTCAGCCCGGCCATCCCGCCGAACCGCTCCTGCAGCGTCTGGAAATCGGCCAACGCCTGGCAGGGATGATACAGATCGCTCAGCGCGTTGATCACCGGCACCGACGACCACCGCGCCAGTTCTTCGATAGTGTCCTGGCTGAATACCCGCGCCACAATCCCCTGCGTCCAACGGTCCAGGTTCCGCGCAATATCCTTCAACGGCTCACGGTCGCCGATCGGGCCTGTCGACAGAATGGCATCGCCACCCAACTGCTTGATTGCCAATTCGAACGTCATCCGCGTCCGCAGGCTCGGCTTCTCAAATAACAGCGTCAGGTAACGGTTCTTCAGCGCCGTCACAAAGCGCAGGGGGGTACGCTTCATTTGTCCGGCCAGATCGAGAAGTTGCTTTAGCTCCTCGGTCGTCATATCCAGATCCGACTTCAGATCCGGTGCGGCAATCCGCCCTTGCGAAAGATCAAATAACGGCACGGCCATTCCCAGCCCCCTTCCCAAACGAAGAACGGGGACGGCGTCACCGTCCCCAGTCGGCGTGAATGATTATTCACCCTAGATGAATAATTACACAGTCCCGCCCCTGATGCAAGGCCCACCTGAGCCGGTAACAACCTTGCCGTTCGCGTACCTAATCCCAGACGAGAGTAGCGACACCGCGCGTGTGCCCGTTCCCTGGCGGATTCTCCTCCTCCCCGTGCGTTCCGCCACAACAAAGTCCCGCTTTTCAGGAGGAATTCATGTCTTTTGCGTTTGCCATCGGTCTGGTGGCTGCCCTTGGTTTGCATGCCCAGGCGGCTACAGTGACTTTCAGTACGGACCCGTTTGCCGGAACAACCGCTCTCACCGACCCTGGTCGCCAGATAGTTGGGAATGAATTATTCATCCCCACCTTCGATCTTGACAACGATGTCTTCGCGTTCAACTCCGCCGTATTCAACGTCGGGCCAACGCTCAACTTCGTCACCGACATTGCCGCCAATCTCCCCACCGGGGGGGCCAACGTAATCGTGCTCCAGACCACGGATAACGATAACGACACCGGCACGGCGTTCGGGGCTGGGAATGCCGCCAACCTGATTGCCGCCCAGGTCACCACACCCGGCGCCGGCTTCTTTATCTACCAGAACAGCATTTTGGGCTTGCGGCGTCTGGTCTACTCCACCGACCTGGACGACCCGACGGCGGACCTCAAGATCCTGGCTCGCCTGCTGGCGCCCACCGGTGCCGATTCCATTGCCACCCTTCCGCTGTTCACCGCCGCAAACTTCGACCTTGTTACAGCCGATGCCACCATTCCGGAACCGACGACGTTCGCGCTGCTGGGACTCGGCCTCATGGTTGGCTCGCTCCGCCGCAAAGCACGATCCTAACCAGGAAGGAGGCCGTTACGGCTTCTTCACTTCGTAGGGAATCTCGCGCACTCCGTCGTCCATACCCCCGACGATGCGAATGACGCGTTTCGGCGCGGGGCCGGGGTCCGGAACCCTAACCCCTGGTGTGGGTCCTGGTGACGAAGGCGCCGGCTCCTGCCCCGTTGCACGGACAACGGCCTTACTTACCACCGGCACACTGGCCTCGCGCAATTCATTCAGACTCTGGTTCAGTAACTTCCCGTCCAGCGTAAAGCCCATCTTGACGTAGTTCTGCTCGGTCACCGTCCGCAGACGCCGCGCCACCTGGGTCAGCGAGGGCTGCCCCGAATACGTCAATGCCAACAGGTTCATCAGCGCCGGTAATCCGGTGCCCAGCGTCTCGGCAGCCTCCGGCGTTGCCGCCTTGATCGCCACCGACGCCGTCAGGGTATCCCCGGCCGACACCTGCAACTCCACGCTCTCCACCTCTGCCGCCAGCGGCGAACTCGTAATCCCAATTCCGGGAAACGCCAGCGCCGGGTCCTTCGCCAGTACCCAAGCCTCCTGGGCTGCCGACAGCGCGCCCGCACGCTTGATCAACTCGCTCTGGCTCGGCTCCTGGTTCTGCCGCCGCACGATCGCGCTCTTCACCGACGCGCCGTCGCCGAACAAAATGGTCGTCGCGTCCAGCAGCGCAAAGTGCAGGTCCGCATTGGTAGCATCCGGCGGCACCAGCAACTCCACGTCATTGAACCGCCTCGAGACCGCTCCGTCCGCCTTCGCCATCGCCCGCACCTGCCCGAGTGAGAACTGCCCTTCGCCCACCACCAGCAGCGGCGGCCGTCCGGTGCCCTCTTCCGGCGCACCCGGCGACGACACCAGGAACCGCTCCACATTATCAATGGAATCGAGGAACGCCAGCAGCGGGTGCCCGCCCAGCGCCACCTGTTTCCGAATCACCGGCCCCAACGGCGACGCCAGTGCCCGCTTCCAGTCAATTCCCATCAGCAGCTTCGCATCCGGATGCGCCAGCCCGAGAATGTTCCACCGCGCCCGCGGCGGAGGCGGGTGCAGCTGCGCCACCACCATCACCGGCAGGAACAGAAGCAAGGAAAGGATGAGACACCACTTCATGCCCATCTATCGGTGGAATTGCTTAGTGACATTAGGCCTGCGGTACTGCCCATCCCCACGTACTTGGAAAATCACGGCACCGGCGCCACGACCTCCACCCCCGTGCACGGCTTCCGGTCCATGAATCCCAAAAAGTTCACTAGCGTGCTCGCCGGCGCCTTCTCCTTGTTATAAAACTCGAATCGCACCTGCCGAGTCAGGTTCACCCCATCTTCCGTATTCGGATACAGATGCGAGAACGCCACATCCTTCACCGACGCCCCCAACTTCCCTAAATCCGTTGCCAACGCCGTAAACATCGCGCGCGTGGCATCGGCCGTGCATGGCGCCGCTCCGTACAGCGCGCTGTAGGCGATCCGCCGCGTATTCACCCCCACCACCTGCGTGAAGTTCGGCGACTTCGTCAGCCCTTCCGGATACACAAAACCCACCGGGCCCTTCGCCGCCGCTACCGCCTCGCACTCGGCCAGCGCCTTCCCATACGGCATGGCGATCTGCAGCACGTTCACCGACGCCTTTGGATAGTGCCCCGTCACCTGCGTCTGCACATCGGCGGCGTCCTGCAGCGAACTCACAAAACAACTCACGGTCAGCACGTCCTCCGGCGCCAGTTGCACCGCCGTCAGTGCCTTATCGATGTTCGTCACCGCCGTCTCCACCAGCGGCTTCATCTCCAGAATGACGCCGTCCTTCGCCACACCCTGTCCGGAGATAAACGCCAGCCCTGCCGCGTTGCGCCCGCCCGTGGTGACGGCCTCCACGCTCAGCTTCTGGTTCACCACCGGAATGCCCGCCACACGGATAATACTTAGCACCGGCGCCCGCAACACCGTGCTCAGCAGATTCACGTCGGCATCGGTGCGCACGAACACGCGGTAGCGCAGCACCTTGCCCTTCACGTTCTTGGCGATCCACTTGGCCTGGTCGATGATCGTGCCCTTCGGCTCCGGATTGAAGATCTGGTAGCGGATCTCCGCCGTCTCGCCCACGACGCCCTGCGCCCACAGCCCTCCGGCGGCCGCCAGGCTCACGCACACCAGTATCAGTCCCTTCACCCAATCGCACCTCTCGAACACCTTCATCCTCCTCAGTTGCGCACCGGTCCCAGCCAGCGCTTCAAAAATGCCACGGTCCCCACGCCATGAATCTCATGAGGGCCGTCAAAATACTCAATCTCGGTCTTCTCTTTCACGCCGTTCTGCGAGTAGTGCCGGAACACCTTCGCATACTCGAACGCCACCCACTCATCCCACGACACCCCATCGCGATGCCCGCGCTCCACCATGAACGGCCGCGGGTAAATCAGCGTCGCCTGTTCGAAGTGGTTCGTCAGGTGAGCGAAGTTGAACTCCGGAATGTCATACTCGCCGGTCAACGGATACACATAGGGAGCATCGAGCGACGCCACCTTCCACACCCACTCGGTGAAGTTGCCCGAGGAGATCGAAAGCGCATACTGCGGCAGCAGCGCCGGCACACGCATGGCCGTAAACCCACCGTACGACAGCCCGTAGAAGCCGATGCGTTTCGCATCGACAAACTCTAGCCCGCCCAGCCATTCCAGAATCCGCTGGTGCTGGCCGGTGATAAACGCAAACTGCGTCAACCCCCAGGCGTGCGCCTTACGGTTGATCTGGCGGAACCGGTCGGCCCCCACATACGCATTCTGCGGCGCGAACGTCACAAAGCCTTCTTCGGCCAACTTCACCGCGAACTGCTTGTAGATGCCGTTGACACTGGGATCAGCCACATCTTTGGGGCGGCCTTCCAACCCATGCTGGCAGACCACCACCGGACGCCGTTCGCCTGGTTTGATATCTTTGGGGACCAGCAGGTAGCCATACGCCGGGACGCCGCCCCAGACATCCATAACCACCTCATATCCCCGGAACTTAGGCTGATCGAACAGCAGCCGAGTCCGCGCATTCACCGGCACGTTCGGATCCGGCAGGCGCCCGATCATGTCGCGCCAGATCCGGTCTCGCATGGCTTCGGTACCTACTGTCTTCCAGAGCTTCTCCCGGGCCGCCGCGGACTCCCGAATCAGCCGCCGCGAGTAGCCGATAATCTCCTGAAACTGACGCTCGAATCGCCGCTCGTCGCCCGTTGCGCCGGCTGCGGCCGGGGGCAGGGAAGCGCCCAACAATTCCTTCCAGCCATCCTTGCTGACCACCGCATGCGTACCTTGCGCTGCCTGGCGAACCTCCGCCTCGCTCACCGGAGCCAGCGCGCCGAAAGGTGCCGCCCCGCGCAGCGGCAGTTTCTCCGCCGGCGGCTGCACCCCGGGTCCCGGTGTCAGATCGACAATCAGCTTTCGCGGTGCAATCATTCCGGCAACGGCCCGATCGGTATAATCCGGCAGCAGCCCCCAGGTGTCGCGGTAGACCGGCTCTTTCGAGATCAGTTTTTCGCGTGGCCCGAAGGCCCCGCTCACCATCACCTGGCCGATGCGATCATCCAGCGCCGCCGCATACATCGCGATCAGCCCGCCCTCACCGTACCCGGCCACCGCCACCGGCACCTGCGGCTCCTGCCGGCTCAGCCAGTCCACCGCCGCCAGCGTCTTCTGCACCTCCACGCCAATCACCGTTCTGCCCAGCGGATACAGGATCCGCCACAGAAACTCGCGATGCGGCATGTTGGTCATTCTGCCCCAGGCCGGTGCCCCGGATAACTGGTCGCGACGGTCCATCAACTGCGGCACGATCACCTGCACCCCGGCTCGCGCAAACCGCGCTGCCTCCGCCTCCAGCACACCATCGGCATCGGGCAGATACACCAGTCGCAGCTGCGGCTTTGCCGCGGGCTCTACCAGCAGGCCTTCACCATGCAGGTCGGGAAACACTTCCCAGCGCACGTTGCTCACGCCGCCGCGTGTGGCCAGCCTCTCGAAGTCCCGGCTCGTTCGCTTCTCGGTCGCCCCCAGAATGTACGCCAGCCGTTCCCGCGAGGGCCTCCCCGCCGGCTTCTGGTATCCGTCCAGATACCGGTGGATACTCTCCACCACCAGCGCGGCGCCATCCACCGGGCCCTCCAGCACCTTCGTTCCTGCCAGTGGCTGCGCCGCCGCAAACCCGGCGAACACCACAGCCAGTAAATTCAGCCGCCACATCGCCTACGGATTCCAGTGCAGCCGGAACTGGTGCCGGTCCGCGCCCTTCTTTGAATCATCCACCCGAATGGTGGCAATGTCGCCCGCCGCCGTCTCCACCTGCTTCACCGTCCCGCGCCCCAGCTTCTTTTCCACGCGGAATTTCAACCCGGACGCCGACACCGGCATCGCGCCGCTCTGCTCCACCTTCTGCTGCGCCACCGGGCCTCCGCTCAGCACCTCCACGGTCACCCCGCCCGGCGTAACGTGGAAAATCACCGAACCATCCACCGACGCCTCCACATCTACCCAACCGGCCGCCACCGGAGCCTGTGCCGGAGCCGTGGGCGTCGTCGTTGCCGCCGGGGCCGCCGTCCCGCCCAGCGTCGGCAATACCCCGCCGCTTGCCGGTTGCGGCTGTTCCTGCACTGGCTGCGAAGGCTGGGCCACCGGCGCCGTCCCGCCCGGCAATGTCGTCGGCAATACCCCCTGCACCTGCGCCGTCGTGTTCCCTCCGGCTGCCGGAGCCGTGGGAGTCGTCGTTACCGCCGGAGCCGTTGTCATCACCTGCGGCGGTGCACTCGCCGCGGCCACCGCGCCTACCCCTAAATAGGGGTTATACGTGTAGTCCAGCGCCACCGGCATCTCCGCCGGCAATTTCAGCATCCGCGTCAAGGCATACGCCGGATCCAATCCCCACTGCCCCACCGCCAGCTCCTTCGCCTTCAAAGTCTTGTTATCGTGCCAGCCCCAGAACGGCTTTGCCTTATTGGCCGCCTCTTTCCGCCCATAGAAGGTCGTCCCCATCCGCGCCAGCGCCGCTCCCGGCCGTCCGCCCACCGGCGCGTACGGCTGATACACATCGAACATCCGCTGGTTCTGGTCACTGCCCGCCCGCGCCCACCAATGGCTCAACATTGGCAGCAGGTCGTAGCCGACCTTGCGGTCGTTCAGATGCTTCGGCCGCTCCGCCGCCCCTTTGTACACATACGTAATCCCAGTGCCCAGCGTGAAGGCGTCGCCGGCCAGGTTGTAGCGCGCATATTGGCCCGAGGTCGTTCCGTACATGCCATGCCCACCCGCTTCGATGAATACCACCGGCCGCCCGTCTTGAAACTCGATCGAGCCCGCCACCGAATGCACACCCGGACGAACGCCGCGTTCGTTGGTGTAGTTGTGGATCACGTCGTGCGCCAGCGTCTGCATCACCACCAGCTTGCCGAACTCGCTTCCGTCGCGCTGGATGGTGAGAATCATCCCCTCGTTGTCATTCTCGTGGCAACTGCCGATCAGGCACTTATCGGAATAGTCCCGCGGGTGGAAGCCGTTGTAGATCACAAACCAGTGCGTCGCGGTCTCAAACACCTGGTAGTAGATATAAGCCTGCGAACTCCCCTTCGGCGCGTTGTCCCAGTTGTTGTCGCCAATCCAGTCGTTGTCCAGATCAAAGCGCGCCAGCATGTCGGCCTTCGGATCCCACCAGGTCTCCTGCGCGAACACCGGCGCCCATTTTTCGGCCAGCGCCCGGTAGGGCTCGTCGCCATGGCTCTCGGCGGGGAAGGTGTACTCCTCAATCACCTTGGTGGAAGGCGCGGTAGGGTCTACCTTAATCTTCACCGTCGCCTTGATGCCTTCGGTCACGCTCTCTACGGTGTACTCGCCGGCCTTCTCCGGCGCCGCGTAGACAAACGAGTCCTGCAGCAGGTAATCCTGTGTGACCTTGCCGAAAATGGAGCCGAAGGTGCCGCTGCCGTCGACGAAGTTCTCCGCCTGGTTGCCTTCGCTGCCCTGGAACTTGAATGGCTTGGTGACGAAGCCGCCATCGGCCTCCAGCACCTTGGCCGGTCCGGGTGGCCGCCGGATGCGCCCTTTGCGCGGATCGCTCGAGCCCGAGACCATCACTTCTCCCTCCACAACCGCCTGCAGCACCATGTTTTCCAACGGCCGCACACGGCAGTCCTGGGGGTAGCAGCGCAGCCGCACTGCCGTTACCCGCGCGTTGCGATCCGATTGCCGGCTGGCCGTCGCCAGAATGTTTCCGAAATCCTGTGCCGACAAGAGGGCACAATACGACACCGCGAACAATAGGGTAGTGAGACGCATAACCGCTTTCTCCCTAGCATACCGGGAATAGTTCTCAAGCGAATGCCGCGCCCATCGTACTAGAACGCGTCTTGCCGTGGGAAGTACCGCCGTCCGCCCGATTTGGGTACCAGTGCACCATTGTTGCCCCACCGCCCAAAACGGCATCCTGGGCCAGGAGAAAAATCGCATTCATGATGAAGCTGAGCGGGCTGATTATTAGCAACGATCCGGCACTGCGGTCGGAGCTGGCGCGCGTTGTCTCGCAGATTGAAGATATCCACCTGGTGGCGCCTTCCATCCCCCTGCGCGCCACCGCAGAAATCGAGGCCACGGTCGAAAACAAACGGCCGGCCTTCTGTTTCCTGGATGTCAGTGACATCCATGCCGCCTCCCAACTCACCAGCCGTATCCTCAGCCTCTCCCCCAATACCTACGTCATCGGCGTTGGACCGCAGGGTGATACCAGCACGCTGGTGCCCGCCATGCGCTGCGGCGTCCGCGACTACATCTCGCGCCCGCTCACTGTCGTCGAAGTCCGCACCGCACTCGAAGTCGTACCGGCCCACTGCCAGGTCAAGGGTGAAGAGAATCTCTTCCCGCTGTTCACCTTCCTGCCCGCCAAGCCCGGCGTCGGCGCTTCCACCATCTGTGCCAACACCGCGACGGCCCTCGCCGCCCGGCCCGGTTCCAAGGTCGCCCTGCTCGATCTCGACCTCTATAGCGGCAGCCTTGATTTCCTCCTCAATCTCTCCAACGGCTTCACGATCCGCGATGTCATGGAGTATGCCGAACGGCTGGACCTCGATATCTGGGAGCGCATGGTTACCAAGGTCGGCGGCATGGATGTGCTCCGCGCCGGCTTCCCTGATCCGGAACGCCAGGTCTCGGCCGCGCGTACCGCCACTATCCTCGGCTACGCCCGCGATCACTACAGCGCCGTCTGCGTCGACCTGCCCGGCATGGGCGATCGCTGCTCTTACGAGGCCCTCCGCATGTCCCGCAACATCCTGCTTGTCACCACCCCGGAAGTCACCTCGGTCTACATGGCCGGCCGCAGCCTGGAAGCCCTGGACCGCCTTGGACTCGGTGAACGGGTCCAGGTTGTCCTGAATCGCCAGGATGCCTCCGCGCCGCTCACCCGCAGCAACGTCGAAGCCGCCCTCGGACGTCCCATCCTGGCCGCGCTGCCCAACCATTACACCCTCATGCAGCAGGCCCTCCGCCGCGGCCAGGGCGTTATCACCCAGGGCCCGCTCGGCCGCGCCTTCCAGAATCTGGCTTTCGACTTGATGGGGGCGCCGGAGAAAGCCAAAACCCCCGGCATCCTCGGCTTCCTCGATCGCTTCTTTCCCACCGAGCAGCGCGCCAGCCAGTAAGCGCCCGGCTACAATAGGAGGTAGATGCGCCTTCGTCTTCTCTGGGTCATCTGCCTCCCAGCTTTCCTTACCCTGCCGGCCTGCGAGCGCCGTAGCGCCGCCCTCGGCCGCGCCACCTCCATCGAAGCCAACATGAACTCCCTCCGCCAGGTGCCCGGCCGCCTCAAGGAACCGTCCGGCGAAGAATCGCCCTTCACTGCCTACTTCCAGCAGATGGATCTGCAGATGGTCGAAGAGCTGCCCAAGCCCGGCGAAGACCTTCGCAAACGCTATTACTACGTCGAGGGAAAGCTGTTCTCCTTCCGTCAGTTCCGCGATAGGACGACCGAAAAGCAGTTCCACATCGACCGCAAGGGCGAGGTGCGCCCCGTCAAACCGGTGCCCTTTCCCACCGAGGAGTCCAACCAGGTGGCCCTCCGTGCCGAGGCCCTCAAAGGCGCCGCCATGGAACGCGCCGGCCACATGTTCGTCTTTCCCCTTATGCGAAACCGCTAAGCCGGCCGAGTCATTCCAAACGACAACAACAACATCGCCGCTGTCCGCCGGATCTCCCGCTCGAAGGCGAGCTCCGTATTCAGATTCGCCTGCAGCAGCGCCCGTACTTCCGCCAACAGCCCGGTATCGTCCCCACATGCCGTCTCCAGCCACGCCGCCCGCAGCTCTTCCGGCTGATCCAGCGCTCCGTGAAACGCCTCCTCCACCTCCCGCCACCGTTCGGCTGTCATCTTCCTTTCCCTCCTATCTCCAAGTGCGCGGAAATCGCCCAAAACAACTCACCCTTTTCCAACAAATCTCCGCCGCAAAGCGTAGCTTTTTCACCACCCTCTGGAAACCGGTTTGCCCCGCATACGTCTGCTAGTCTGGTATTTGTGCGCGTCCAAGTTCTGTTCTTCGGCATGCTGAAGGACCTGGCTGGGGTTGCCCAACAGCAGATCGAGCTTCCCTCCGGCAGTTCGCTCCAGACCGTTTGGGACCACTATGCCGGGCAGTTCCCCAAGCTCGCCGACTACTCCCGCAGCATCGTTCTGGCCCATAACCGCTCCTTCGCGGCTCGCGAACAACTGCTTGCCGATGGCGACGAAGTGGCGTTTCTTCCTCCGGTCAGCGGCGGCACGGGCGGTTTCACACACCAGATCGCGGATGCGGCCGGTCATTTCTTCGCGCTCACCCGTGACCCAATCGACGATCGCGCCTTGAAAGCCCGCCTGCTGCAGGGTCTGGATGGAGCCGTCCTCACCTTCGAGGGCGTCGTGCGCAACAACTCCAAGGGCCGCTCCACACGCTACCTGGACTACGAATGCTACGAAGCCATGGCCATCGAAGTGATGGCGCGCATCGGGCGCGAGATTGCCGCCTCGCATCCTGTCAGCCGCATCGGCATCGTGCACCGGCTGGGCAAAATGGAGATCGGCGAGGCCAGCGTCGTCATTGCCGTTACCAGCCCGCACCGCCGCCCAGCGTACGATGCCTCGCTTGAAGCCATCAACCGCCTGAAGCGGCTGGTGCCCATCTGGAAGAAGGAGTACTTTGAAGACGGGGAAATATGGGTGGAAGGCGAATGGGACGATTCGGTAACGCCGCGCTCCTGATCACGGGCCTCACGATGGTGCTGCCGCTGGCCGTGCCCCAGCAGCCTGCGTCCGAACCTCCCGTTGTCTTCCGCTCCGACGTGCGCCTGGTGCGCCTGCTGGCCACTGTCAAGGATCTCAACGGACGGCTGGTGGGCGACCTCGACCGTGCCGAATTCACCATCCTCGACAACGGCGTCAGCCAGGACATCGCGGTCTTTGAAAAGTACACCGAACAGCCACTGTCCATCGCCCTGCTGATGGACACCAGCGCCTCCATCTCCAAGGACCTGAAGATCGCCACGGCGTCCGTTAAGAAGTTCGTGCAATCCGTGATCCAGGAGGGCAATCCCGCCGACGAAGTCGCTCTGTTTACCTTCAACCACCAGGTCCAGCAGCATACGGATTACACCCGCCGCCTCGGCCAGATCGACCGCCGCGTGCAGCCGCTCAAAGCCGAAGCCGGCACCAGCCTCTACGATGCCCTTTGGTTTGCCGCCCGCAGCTTGGAAGGCCGCCCGGGGCGCCACGTCATCGTCGTCATCACCGATGGCGGCGACACTACCAGCACTTACCGCTACCACGATGCCCTGGAGGCCGCCCACAAGGCCGATGCCCCCATCTACTCCATCATGCTGATGCCCATCACCAATGATCCGGGGCGCAACATCGGTGGCGAGAACGCCCTCTTCTCGCTCGCCGCCAGCACCGGCGGCCAGCGCTTCCTGCCGTCGGTCGGCGCTGAACTTGATCAGGCCCTCAGCGACATTCTTCGGGACCTGCGTACACAATACCTCATCGGCTACTATCCGAAGAACCTGCCTCGCACCCGCGAGCGGTTTCATAGCGTCCGCGTCGATGTGACACGCCGCGATTTGCGGGCTGTCACCCGTAGTGGATATTATGGGGATGCCCAATAGCTAGGGGCGTGGCCAACGTGGAACCATCGCAAAAAAAGACCAAGCCGGTTGAACAGACGCTGGAAGAGCCGAAGTATCTGAAGCATCTGATTGAATCCCAAACGCGCGTATGTGTGCGCCTGGATGACGACACCGATGTCTACGGCACCATCGAGTACTACGACGCGGCCTTCATCCGTGTCACGCGCGAAGGCGCGCCGAACCTATTTCTGTTCAAAGACAACATTAAATATCTCTACGAAGTCTAGAGCCGCCGACCTTTTTCCTGAAACATGCCCTCTTATTTGGACACCGCCAAAGAGATCGCCCGCGAAGCCGGTGCCCTCTTGAATGATTTCGCCGCCCGCCGCATCGGATTCGAACTCAAGGGCGAGCACGACCTGGTCACCGAAGCCGACCGCCAAAGCGAAAAACTTATAGTGGCTCGCCTGAAGGCTGCCTTTCCCCAACACGCCATCATCGCCGAAGAAGGCGGCGGCCAGGAAGGCCATCACGGCTTCTGCTGGTATGTCGATCCGCTCGACGGCACCACCAACTTCGCCCATGGCTTTCCCGTCTACAACGTCACCCTCGCGCTCGAAAAAGACGGGGAGATTATCGCCGGCGTCATCTACGACCCCACGCGCGACGAAATGTTCGCCGCCGAAAAGGGCTCCGGGGCCTACCTCAATACCGAACGCATTCACGTTTCGAAGACCGCCTCCATTGCCGATTCGCTGGTAGGAACCGGCTTCCCTAGCCGCCGCCGCCATCTCAACATCAACGTTCACTTCTATCACCAGCTGGCAATGGCCACTCACGGTGTCCGCCGCGCCGGTGCCGCCGCCATCGACCTCGCCTACGTTGCCTGCGGCCGTCTGGATGCTTTCTGGGAGTTCGGCCTCAATCCCTGGGACATGGCTGCCGGCTGGCTGCTGGTCACCGAAGCTGGCGGCGTCATGACCGACATGAAGGGCGGCCCTATGCAGGTCCGCAGCCCACACTACTTGGCCGACAACGGGCTACTTCACGACGAGATGCTGGCGGTCTTTGCCGAAATCTTCCGCGGCGAATTCCGCTATCCCATGCCCGTCATCCCCGTCTGACCTCCGCCTCCCAGTTGTAAATTCCATCGCACCCCGCCATCCTCCTCTTGATCGTCAAGAGGAGGCGAAGTATCCTGGCACCGTGGAGCCCGCCAACACCGACCTCATCCCCGGCACCCTCGACATGCTCATCCTCAAGACGTTGAGCCTGGAGCCCCTCCATGGCTTCGGCGTCGCGCGCCGCATCGAGCAGATCTCGGAAGGTGTGTTCAAAGTAAATCCAGGCTCGCTCCTGGTGGCGTTCCAACGGCTGGAACGAGCCGGGTGGCTGGATGCCGAATGGCGAGCCAGCGAGAACTCGCGGCGCGCGAAGTACTACCGGCTTACCGCTACCGGCCGGGAGCAACTCGAACGCGAGACGGCCGATTGGAGCCGGCGCGCGGCAGCCATCGGACGGTTACTCAAGGAGCACGCGTAGATGAGTATCTGGCGGCAAGTCCGGCATGGGCTCTCGGTGCTACTCCGGCGCGCCCGCGCCGACAGGGATCTGACCGACGAGGTGGCGCACTACGAACAGGAACTGACGGCATCCTACGAACGACATGGCATGACACCGGGTGCGGCTCGCCGTGCCGCACGGCAGGAGATGGGCAGTACCCTGGCACTGCGTGACCGCGTGCGCACGGCTGGCTGGGAGCATGTTGTCAGCGGGCTCCTGGACGATGTTCGCTATGCCTTCCGGCGTTTAGCGAAACAGCCGGTGTTTATGATGACGGCGCTGTTGACGGTGGCGCTGGGTGTGGGCGCGACGGCAGCCATCTTCGCGGTCGTGGACGGAGTGATTCTGCGGCCCCTCCCATATCCGGCGGCCGACCGTCTGGTAGCCCTGGATCATGCGGCGCCCGGCATTCAATCGACGACTATCCGCATGGCGCCCTCCCTGTACTACACCTACCGCGAGGAGAGCCGGCTCTTCGAGGCCTTCGCTCTCTGGAACGGCAACCGGGCCACCGTGACTGGTGTGGGAGACGCCGAAGAGGTGCCCGCGCTCTTTGTGACGCCTGAGTTTCTCGATGTACTGCGGATACCGCCCGCCATTGGCCGTGGTCTGACCGCCGCCGATGGCGAGCCCGGCAACCCGCATGTGGTGTTGCTAGCCGATGGCTACTGGCGGCAGCGGTTCGGCGGGGCAGGCGACATCCTGCGGCGGCAGTTGCAGGTGGACGGCGTTGCGCGGGAGATCATCGGCGTCCTTCCAGCCTCGTTCACCTTTCTCGATGAACGAATCTCGCTCGTGATTCCGCGCCGGTTGCGGCGCGCCGAAGAGCCACTGATCGCGTTTGGAAATGATGGCATCGCGCGCCTGAAGCCCGGCGTGACGATCGAGCAGGCCAACGCCGACCTCCTCCGCTGCCTGCCGTTGGCCGAGCGCAAGTTCCCCTTGAACCCCGGCTTCGCCAAGAACGCATTCCGCGATGCGCGAATCCACCCCTCGCTCCAGACTCTGCGCGATCACTTGGTTGGCGAGACCGGCCGCTCGCTGTGGGTCTTAGCCGGCGCGGTGGTGGTGTTGCTGCTGATCGCCTGTGCCAACGTCGCCAATCTCCTTTTGGTGCGCGCCAGCGGAAGGGAACGGGAACTGGCGGTCCGGGAAGCGTTGGGTGCCGGTTGGGGCCGGCTCACCCGCGATCTGCTGGCGGAGGCCCTGTTGCTCGGCCTGGGAGGCGGCGTCCTAGGGACCGGCCTGTGTCTCCTCGTTCTCCAGTGGGTCACCAGCGGGGAAGGAAGCCATCTGCCTCGGGTTTCCGAGATTGGTGTCAGCGGCGGAACCCTCCTTTTCACTCTCGGAGTCAGCCTGACGGCCAGCCTTCTGTTTGGCTGTATCCCTGTTTGGAAAGCTGTCATCGGGGGCCGCGCGGAGCGGCCTTTGCACGCCGCTGGCGGCCGCACTGTCACCTCCGGACGAGAGCGCCACGGTATACAGCGGCTTCTGTTGATGACGCAGGTAGCGTTGGCCACAGTGCTGCTGATGGCCGCCGGTCTGCTGTTGCGCACCTACGGGCACCTGCGGGCCGTCGATCCTGGCTTCCGCGATCCGCAGCGGGTCCAACTGGTGCGCATATCCCTGCCAGCCCCGCCTGACCCCACGCAACTGATGCGCAGCCAGCAGGAGATCCTGCAACGGTTTCAGACGGTAATGGGCGTGGAGGCCGCGGGTATCACCAACGCAGCCCCCCTGGAGGGTGGCGCGCGTACGCCCGTCTATACCGCCGATCATCCGGTGGCGGAAGGCCGTTTGCCACCGGTACGCTTCATGCGCTCCATAACGCCCGGCTATGCGGCCGCCACCGGAGCGAGGCTGCTTGCTGGCCGCGATCTGACGTGGCCCGAACTCTACGCCGGCCCGCCCGTCGTCTTGATCTCCGAGAACATGGCCCGCGAGCTGTGGGGCGATCCGCGGGCGGCGCTTGGGCGGCGGCTCCGCATGTCCCTGGTCGAGCCGTGGTCGGAGATCATCGGCGTCCTTGCCGACCTGCGTGACGATGGAATCGCTAAGCCCGCACCGGCCATGGTCTACTGGCCG
Organism: Bryobacterales bacterium; assembly: GCA_016789745.1. GTDB lineage: Bacteria > Acidobacteriota > Terriglobia > Bryobacterales > Bryobacteraceae > CADEFT01. Next base: position 12,558 of record JAEUQF010000349.1, on the reverse strand, counting down.
CTGCTGCGGCAGCGTAGCAACGCTCCGCCCGCGGCGTCGCGCAACGTGGAGTTTGTCATCCGTTCCAGCCGTGCAGGGTCCATGGCGTTTGTCGACGAGTTGCGGCGGGCCTTACGAGAGGTGAACGGCAGCGTCCCTCTCGCCAATGTCCGGACTCTGGAAAGCGTCTACCGCAAGTCAATGGCGCGGCTGTCGTTCCTGTTCGTCATGCTTTCGGTCGCAGGGGCGGTGGCGCTCGCTCTGGGCATCGTGGGCGTCTACGGCGTGATGGCGTACACTGTGGCGGCGCGCCGGCGCGAGATCGGCATTCGTCTCGCCCTCGGTGCCTCGCCCGCATCCGTGCAACGCCGCTTTCTGCGGCAGGGATTGCAGGTGGCTGGCGCCGGTGCCGCCGCCGGGCTGCTCGCCTCCGTCGTCTCGGCCAGGGTGATGCGCTCCCTCCTTTCGGGTCTGGCCGAGATGGGGGTGGCACAGCAGGCCATCCCTCTCGCGGTGGTGCTGCTAGCGGCGCTGCTCGCCTGCTGGGTGCCGGTCCGGCGTGCCACCCGCGTCAATCCATGCGAGGTGTTGCGCGCGGACTAGCTGAATCCTTCTTCACCTCCCGCCCATCTCTAACTCCGTAGCGGCGCGCGTTGCTTACAGAAACCGGGAGTTAGAAAAAAACATGAAACGATTGGATGGCAAGGTGGCCGTCGTTACGGGCGCCTCTCTGGGGATTGGTGCGGGCATCGCCGAACGGCTGGCTTCCGAAGGTGCCGCGGTAGTCATCAACTATGGCCGCAGCAAAGAGGCCGCTGAAGCTCTGGTCTCGCGGATCCAGGCCGCCGGCGGAAAGGCCGTCGCCGTTCAGGCCGATATTCGCGACCGCGGACAGGTCCGCAACCTGATCGCCGCCGCGGTCTCTACCTTTGGGCGGCTCGATGTTCTTGTAAACAACGCCGGTGTCTATGAATTCCGCCCGCTCGCCGCGGTCGACGACACCCACCATGACCGGCAGTTCGACACCAACGTCAAGGCCCTGCTGTTCGCGACACAGGAGGCCGTGAAGGTCTTCGGCGATAACGGCGGGTCCATCATCAACATCAGCTCGGTAGTCGGTGCTTCGCCGGTGGCCAACGGCTCCGTCTACTCCGCTACCAAGGCCGCTGTCGACGCCATCACCAAGGGCCTGGCGATGGAACTCGGCCCGCGCAAGATTCGCGTCAACGCCATCGCCCCCGGACTGGTCCTCACCGAAGGCCAGGACAAGATGGAAGGGACCATGGAGTTCCGCCAGTACGTGCTGTCGCAGACGCCGCTCGGCCGCCTGGGTACACCCGCCGATATCGCCGGTGCCGTCGCCTTCCTCGCTTCGGATGATGCCGAGTGGACCACCGGACAGGTGCTGGCCGTCGCCGGCGGCAGCCGCCCGTAACCGTTATCCTCGATCGGGCGGCGCCCCAGGCGTCGCCCTGGGCAGACCCTATTCGCCCGCCTGCCGCGATTGATCCAACTCGTTCAGGAACTGCGCCCGCTGCCGCCAATCTTCCGTCACCCGCACAAAGAGCTTCAGGAAGATCTTCCGGTCCAGCAGTCGTTCCCTATCCAGCCGCGCCTCGGTCCCTATCTGCTTTAACAGAGATCCGCCCTGCCCGATCAGAGTCTGCTTCTGGCCTTCGCGCTCCACGGGGATGGTCGCCAGAATCCGCGTCAGCATGCGGCTCCTCTTTGCAAACATCCAATGAGGGCGGCCCCATGCAGGTCCGCAGCCCGCATTAACTGGCCGATAACGGCCTGCTCCACGACGAGATGCTGGCGGTCTTCGCGGAAACCTCCCGCCGCGAATTCCTTTCGTTTTCCTAACGGCGCGCGTTGCTTCAGAAGCTGGGAGTTAGAACAAAACAGGAAACGATTGGATAGCGAGGTAGCCCTTGGCACCGGTGCCTCTCTGAAGATTGGTGCGGGCATCGCCGAACGGCTGGCCTCTGAGGGCGCCGCGGTAGTCATCAACCAAGGCCGCAGTATTCGCGACCGCTAGCAGGTCCGCAACCTGATCGCTGCCGCAGTGTCAGTCTTTGGACGGCTGGATACTCTTCGTAAACGATGCCGGTGTCTCCGAGTTTCGGCTCCTGGCCGCGGTCGACGCACATGCCGGGGCGCGAGAGGACTCCTGGGCCGCGCACAAAGACGAGTTCCGAGGAGGCTTGGGCGTCGCCAGCGGTAACTCCATCTCGGTCGGTGCGCTGCTAATCGCCACAGCCGGCCACTACGAACATCACCGCCGCCTCTTCCTCGAACAAGTACGGCGTTTAACGCGGCGGCAGCGTGGGCGCGGTCGAGCCGCCCAGACCGGCGTACGTATCCTTCACCTTGACGACCTTGCTTCCCGAAAACGTGACGAACGTCATCTTGCCGGGGGGCTGGCCATACACCCAATCTTCGTAATCGATGCCGTCCTTCGTCTCGCGGCTCTTCAACCTCGGGCGGCCAACGGCCAGGATCACGGTCTCGCGGTCCATGCCTTCCACCACCTTGTTGTTCTTCACCGCTTCGGCGATCTCCGGCGGCAGCGTGGAGACGAACGTCTCGGTGGCGGTGCGCTTCTCAAAGTCGATGAGCGGCGCGAGCATCTTCTTGATCTCCTGCGCGGTCAGCGGCGGCGTACCCTTGGGGAATAGCAGCGCGAGGTTGGTGCCCAGCGACGGATTGCCCCCGCCACTCACCGGCGTGGTGCGATTGCCCATGCCGACTTCCACACGTTCGTACCACTTGCGCCCGCTCTTCAACCCGCCGTTGATTTCAAACAGCAGCTTGTCGTCTTCGATGGTCACCTTGGTGATCTGCACCGTATCGCCGACGCGGCCGGCGGGGCCGAACTCCTTGCCCGCGGCGTCCCATTGTTCCTTGTCCCAGGTGCCGTCGGTCTGCAGGTTCAGGGGCTTTTTCGAGCGCGGGACCACGACCTTCAGCGTGCCGGATTCGGCCGTCATGCCGCGCAGGATCTCGATGCGTTCGTCGTCGGTGAGTTTGCGGGCTTCGGCCGCCGGCAGCAGCCCGAGAATCGTGATCCACAGCAACGCGCGCATCGTGATACCTCGCTTCCAATCAGTCGTCGTCCGGGTGGTATAGGAACGACTCCTGCCTCTCAATCGGGGCGCGGAACAGGAAGTAGAACAGCCATGCCAGCACCCCCGTGCAGAGCAGGCCGGCCTCCGGTCCGTAAGCGCCGCCGCTCCATGGGTCGGGCAACTTCCACTCCAGCGAATAGCCCGTCACCTTCATTGTAAAGCCGCTGAGGTTGACCCCGAAAAACGGGAGCGTAATGTTCCAGCCATAGTGAATACCAATCGGCAGCCACAAATCGCGGCTGCGCAGGAAGGCCAGTCCAAACAGCAGGCCCCACAACACTGTATTGACGGTGCCGACGTGGTTTGCGTTTTGATTATTCGAGTGCGCCAGGCCAAACAGCACACTGATGGGGAGAATGGTGGCGAACTCACCGACGGTGCCCAGCAGTACCTGGAAGCCGTAGCCGCGGAAGAGCAACTCTTCGCCGATGGCGCCAAACAGCAGCACCACGATCAGCAGCAGCGCGCTGCCGGCATTCGGTTCCCACCCCACCGCGGGCTTGAACTCAGCTAACCGGAGGACGATCGGCGGTACCAACACCGCGAGCGCCGCCCCAACACCCAACAGCAATCCCCAGGCCAGGTTCTTGCGCGAGGCCTGCGACCAGCCTAACCCCACGTCGGCCAACTGGCCTCGTTCATACACGCGCAGAGCGATGGTGTTGGCCACGGCAGCGGCGGCAAAGGTGCTGAGCGCCGCCGCGATGAAGTACCCCGCAATGGGATACATCAACGGGGCAAACAGCCACATGCCGGCGATTTCCAGGAAGGCGAAGATGCCCACGCGCAGCAGCACGCCGCCCTTGGTGGGACGGCCCGATGCTTCGGGCGGGGGCGTCGGCGTCGGCTCCATGCTTCGGATTTTAGCTGGTTACCTTCACTTGCACGCCTTTGGGGGCCACCTGCACCGGCAGTACGCGTGCGCCGGCTTCGGTAATGGCGGCTTCCACGCGAGCCTTGGCATCGGGCTCCACCAGGAAGAACACACAGCCACCGCCGCCCGCGCCGCATACCTTGCCGCCCTTGGCACCAGCCTTCTTCGTCTTCTCCATCAGACTGTCGATGAGCGGCGTCGTGATGCCCGGGGCGTTCTTCTTGCGATGGGCCCACTCGTCTCGGAGCAGTTTGGCGACTTCGGCCCAGTTGCTGGCTTCGAGCGCGGCGCGCATCGCAATGCCGATTTCGACAATGCGGTCGAAGTTGCGGTGCACGGTTTTGTCGCCGTCGATGTGGGCTTTGTTCACTTCCCAGTTGTTGATGCCGGAGTTGCGCGGCTCGCCGGTGTAGGCCAGCACGATGCGCTGGTTGAAGTCGGCCAGGTCGACGGGGATTTCCTTGCGGCGGATGCCCGCGCAATCCATCTCGACGGCACTGACCTTGCCGTACATGGCGGGGTAGTAATCCTGGCAGCCGGTGGGCACGCGGATGATGCGCGCTTCGCTGTTCTGGGCGATTTCGCGAATCTTTTCGATGTTGTGTCCCGAGCCGGTAAGCTTGTTGAGGGCGCTGGCAATGGAGATAATCAGCGACGACGAGCCGGAGATGCCGGCGCCGGCCGGGGCTTCCGAATGCGTCTCCATGACGAAGCCTTGCTTTGGCTGAAAGAAGTCGATGACATAGGCGGCCAGCGGCAGCTTGTACTTCTTCGCTTTTTGGAGGGCTTCGAGATTGGCGAAACGCTCCTCGCCCTTAAGGTCAAGCGAGCGGATGACGATCTCGGGCGAGGCGGTGGTTTCAATGACGCACCGCGTGTAGAGGTTGACGGCGAAGTTGAGGGTGACGGCGCCCTTGTGGAACAGGTAGAGCGGCCAGATATCGACCGTGCCGCCCGCCATGTCGACGCGGCAGGGCCCTTGTGCAGTGATCTTCATAAAGAGCGGTACAAACTCTTCACTATAGCTTGAAGCGTAGTTGAAACTAAACCAGCTTGAGCAGCGGGCCCTCTTCGTCTTCTTCGCGGTGGCGCGTTCCGGAGCGCAGCAGAGCCAGACCCAGGGCGAGAAACAGCAGCGCCAGCGGGCCGACAAACCACGTGATCCGGCTGGCCGTGAGACGGTCGATGACGAAGTTGCGCCAGTGCGGCGGAGCCATGCGCGTCCACAGCAGAACCAGCACCAGCATGAGCAGGAACAGGCGGCGGGAGTGCGCTTTGGCAAGCTTCACCGTGCCGATGTTGAGCGACAGCCATCCGGTGAGCGCACCAGCCAGCAGCGTGAGCGCGATGCTCAGTGCGAGGATGTTCAGCAGCACGGGCGCCGGCGGCAGGACGATGCGTGGGATGCGGCTGGCTGAGTTCACTGTCACGAAGCCGGTGGCCAGAATGAGCACCAGCCACAACAGCGCGAACAGAACAGGCGTGAGGACTTGCGCGAGGTAGCCTTCGCGCGCGGGCGGGACGCGGCGTGAGGCCACGCTTTCGGCCACCAGCGGCGCGGCGAACAGACACGGCAGGCAGGCGTAGGCAAGCAGGAACATGACGTCCAGGAAGTCCAGCCCTTGCCGCAGAGGTACCAGTAATCCGAAGACGGCCACGGCCAGGAAATGGCCTACCCAGGACATCAGGCTCATGCCCTTGAAGAAGTGCTGTAACTCTATTTCGAAAGCCTTGCCAAGCATCGACGCCCCATGGTATCACTCGGCATGCCGCATCGTCCGATTGTGTTGTTGGGAGACCCGCTGTTGCGGGAGTTGTCGAGGCCCGTTTCGAGTGCCGCCGAGGCGGAGCCGGTGTTCACGGACCTGCGCGATACGCTGCATGAGTTCCGGCGGGGGCATGGGTTTGGGCGGGGCATCAGCGCGGTGCAGATTGCCGTACCGGTGCGGCTGATCTACATCGAGTTCGAAGGGCGGGCCTATAAGCTGCGGAACCCGGTGTACGAGTATCTGAGTGGGGATACGTTTGAGCTTTGGGATGATTGCTTTTCCTTTCCCGGGTTGCTGGTGCGGGTGAGGCGGTCGGTGCAGGTGCGGGTGCGGTATGAGGGGGATGATGGGGAGGTGTTGACTCTGGAGGCTGACGGGGCGCTGTCGGAGTTGCTGCAGCACGAGATGGATCATCTCGATGGGATTCTGGCAGTGGACCGGGCGTTGAGCCGGGATGCCTTTTGTGTGCGGGGAGAGTGGGAACGGCGTTACCGGTTGTGAATTTTGCTGCGGACCTGGGCTGCCAATTCGTCGCGTTGCGTGAGCGGCTGCCAGCCGAGGGCCAGGAACTGGAAGACGGGCTGCCACAATCCGCTGGCGGCACGGCGTAGCAGGAAGATACCGGGCTGCCGTATCTCTTTGGGCGCGCGCGGGCCGTAGGTGGAATCCCAGCGGCTTCGCAGGTCTGACCATGGATCCACGTAGGTCATTTGGATCGTGGTTTGCGCACTGGCCGGCCCCCAGAGCACTTCCCTAACCTCTATCCCGCCGGAGATGTGCCAGCCGTCGAACCAGGGCATCGCCCGGTTGGGGTGAAAGGCGCCGATAACAATGAGTTCCCCCGCGGCCACCGACGCGTGGCGCTCCATGGCCCCGGCGGAAGCCAGGACCAGCGGCACAAGCATGAGTATTCGCGCGAATCTCACTCCACCGCGAGTGTAGCCCAATCCTTCGGCACGACAAAGCCGGGATGCGCGCCGCCGCCATGGAAGATCTCGGCCTTCGGATGCAGCGCGGTCCACTCGTCCACGCGGGTACGCATGGCTTTCACGCGCTGCGGCTCCTGTGCCGCGCGGTCCGCTTTCTCATACGGGTCAGCGGCAACGTCGAACAGCATCTCCTGTTCTCCGATGCGCACGTACTTCCAGTTGCCGTCGCGGAGGGCGAGTTGCCGCGTCTGGCTTTCGTGCACGGCCCACAACAGGTTGTCGCGCTGGCGCGTGGTGCCGCCTGTCAATTCGGGCCATACGTTCACGCCATCCAGCGGGCGCGCGGTCTTCACAGGGATCCCGCAGGCGGCGGCGAGGGTCGGCAGCACGTCCCAGATCGCCATCACCTGTTGGCTGGTGCCGGGCTTCAGTCTGCCAGGCCAGTGCCAGATGGCGGGCACCCGTATGCCGCCTTCAAAGACGTTGGCTTTGCTCGAACGTAGCGGACCATTATCCGCACCCTGCGGCCTGGGGCCGCCGTTGTCGCTCCAGAACACCACCAGCGTCTGGTTGGCGATGCCCTCTGCGTTCACCGTCTCCAGCACGCGGCCGACCGCCTGGTCGAGCGCATCCACCATGGCAACGTAGGCGCGGCGCTTCGGGTCGCTGATGTTCGCATAGCGGTCGAGCAATTCTGGCGGGGCTTGCAGCGGCGTATGCGGGGCGTTGAACGGCAGATAGAGAAAGAACGGCCGGGCCTTGTCTCGCGCTTTGATCCAGCGCTGGGCTTCGTTGGCCAGCAGAAAGGTCGTGTATCCCTCTTCCCGCAGGCTCTTGCCGTTGCGCTGCCAGTCCAGGCCGCCGTCGCGTTCATGCGTGAAGTAGTCGATGGCGCCATTCACGTGGCCGTAGAAATGATCGAAGCCGCGGGCGTTCGGCGTAAGCCGCTTGTTGGTATGACCCAGATGCCACTTGCCGCACATCGCGGTCTGGGAGCCGGCGTCGTGGAAGACGTTGGCGACCGTGGTTTCCCGCGGGTCCAGGCCATAGGGCGACCACGGACGCACCACCGAGTACGCCAGGCCCAGCCGCATCGGGTTACGGCCGGTCATCAGGGCCGAACGCGTGGGGGAACAGAGCGGGAACGAATAGGCTTGCTCCAGGCGCAGGCCTTCCTGCGCCAAACGGTCGAGATGCGGCGTGCGCATGGGGCCGCCGCGATGCCCCAGATCCTTCCAGCCAAGGTCGTCGGCAAGAATAAAGATGACGTTCGGACGCGGCGCCGTCTGTGCAGGCAGAGCGGCCGTCGCGGTGGTGGTGAGGAACGTGCGTCGATTCATACGGGCCTAGGATCTGTTCAGGTGCACTTTACATGTATCGGGGTGAGGGGATGCCCAGCAGCGCCAAAGTCGCATCCAGTTGATCGCCGAAGAACTTCGTCAGCCAAAGAAGCAGCGCGCGCTTTTCGGCGTCCTCTTCGTGCAGAACCGGGTGGGCCTGGTAGAAGTTGCTGAACTCCTGGGCCAGTTGGAAGGCGTAGCGGGCGACGTGCGCGGGCTCGCCGCTGTTGACGGCCTTCTCCACCGTGGCGCCGGTCTTCGATGCCGCCAACAGCAGTTGCCAGAAGTCTTCCTGGATCAGTTGACGGTTGAGGGCTTCGGCGGTGAGCACGGTGGCGAAGTCCGGCAGCGCTTCGCCACGCTCCCCCAACTTGGAGAGGATCTTACGCGGGCGCATGGCGGCGTACTGGACATACGGCCCGGATTCGCCGGTGAAGCTGAGCGCCTCCTGGAAGTCGAAGGCGATGACGGTGTTGCGGGTGAACTTCAGCAGGAAATAACGCAGGGCGCCGCGGGCGATCTGTTCGGCCACTTCTCTGCGCTCTTCCGCCGGCGATTCGGGATGGCGGGACTCCACCTCTTTCAGCGCGGTTTCGATGAGTTTGTCGATGAGGTCATCGGCCTTCACGCCGAGGCCCTTGCGGCCGGACACTTCGACATACGGCCGCTTCTTGTCTTCTTCCGATAGTTCGATACCAAGTTCGACGCAGGTGCGCGGGCTGAGGGCCACCATCTCGTAGGAGAAGTGAATGCTCTTGTCGGCCTGTTCGTTGTAGCCAAGCTGGCGCAGGCCGGCGACGACTACGTCCTGCAGATAGGACTGGCGCGAGTCGATGACGTTGAAGACCTGTGAGGCGCTGCCGAAGGGCGGGGCCGTCTGATCCGAGGCGGTGGTGGAGACCCAGATCTGGTGGCCGTCGGCGTAGGTTTTCAGGATGCGATAGAAGAAGTCCTTGCCGAGCAGGCCGAACTTCCACATCTGGTAGGCGATGTCTTTTCCGACATACGTAACCGTGCCGTTGGAACGTACGATGACCTTGCTGTCTTCCTGTTCGGCGTCGTCATTGAAGGCAGCGCCGGGCATCACCCAGCAGCCTTTGTTCTTCCCTTCCGTTTCAAAGTAGATGGCCTTACGTTCCTTCAGTTGTTCGAAGGCCTGGGCCCAGAACTTCAGATGGAGGATCTCGCTTTCACGCGGCAGCACGTCGTAGGTGATGTCGAGCCGGCGCATGGTGGCCAGGTGGCATTCGACGATAGCGTCGGCCACCAGGTGCCCCATGTCGGAGAGTTCGCCATGGCCGGCTTCGATCGCGTGCAGCGTTTCGGCGCGCCATTTCTTTGACTCCGGATCGTCCTTGTAGTAGCTGGAGATGCGGGCGTAAAGGTCCCAGCAGACGTAGTCAAAGCGCGGGCCGGCGATCAGTGCCTTCACTTCGTCCAGCGACTTCTTCTCCAGGAAGTGGAAGGCAACGACCACGTCGGCAACCTGCACGCCCGTGTTGTCGATGTAGTTCTGCACCTCCACCGGATAGCCGGCGGCGCGCAGCAGGCGGCAGAAGGTATCGCCCAGCACGGCATTGCGCAGGTGGCCGATGTGCGCTGCCTTATTCGGATTGATGTTGGTGTGTTCGACAATTACCTTGCCGGCGCGGGCGGCGGTCGCATGGGAGGCTCCTTCCAGCAGCATGCGGGCATAGGCGCCGCGATCATAGCGAACGTTGATATAGCCGTTGCCGGCAATCTCCATGGCACCAACGCCGGGGATCTCGCCGACCCCGTCGATAATTTCCTGGGCGATCACGCGAGGAGCTTTCTTCAACTCGCGCGCCAGTTGAAAGGCGATGGGCAGGGCGATTTCGCCGAAGCTGGACTGCTTGGGCTGCTCGGTGACAACCGTGATATCAAGGCCGTAGCGGACTTTCAGGTAATCAGAGAACGCGGATTGGATCCGGCTTTCAAGAACGTGGAACACCTAACGATTGTTGCAGGCCCGGCGCCGGGAAGGCAATGAAACCGCGGCGCCGGGTGGGAGGGAGAAGCCTCTATTCGTCGAAGCGGGGCGGGCCGAAGCGGCGCGGAGCCATGGGCGGAGCGCCGGGGCCGCTAGCGCCGGTAGGAGGCGCGGGTGGGGCGAGCAGGTTCACGCTGACGGCCTGGCGAATGGAAGGTGCGAGCTTGGAGGCCTCGTCCAGTGCCCGGAGCTTGGTTCTCTGCGTATCGTTGAGCAGGGCGGTGGCCTGGGTACGGAAGTTTTCCGCGGTAGTGGTGATCTGCCGGCGCAGGGCCTGGATGTCGATCAGCAGGCGCCCAAGCGCGGCGGCATCATTACTGTTGTTGTTCAACGCGGTGCGCAGTTGCTGTTCCTTGGTATTGATCTCCTGGACGCGCGGCTGGTTGGCCTGGCGCTCGGCTTGTACCAGCGATTGGAGTTGCGTGACCTGGCTGTCGGTAAGGGTGAGGTAGGCCTTCAGTTCGGTGAGCGGCGGCGGTTGCGGGGGCTGCTGCGGCGTGTTCTGGGCCAGTAGCGGCAGGGCAAGGCAGACGAGTGCGGCAATACGGATCTTCATGGCAAGTTCTCCTGGTTCTAACGCGGTCTGATGTGTTGCTCAGCTTGATGCGAACGGCCGTTCTGTAAGCAATGACGGGGAAAGTCAGGAATGGTTGACGCGGACAGGTATTCTAAAAGTAATTATGCGAAGCGCCGTGAACGCTCTGCTTAGCTGGCACAAACGATTCCGTTCGCCGGACCTGATGCGGAAGCTGAAGAAGATGCGGGATGGGCCCTTCGGCTTTTTCCGGGGCTCCTACTTCCTCTACGCGGCTGACACAACCAAGGGTCCGTTCCGGTATGAGCCGCTGGACGCCGCCGGGCCCATCGTCGGCGATATCCATAGCGAGAACTACGGTACGTACCGCGCCGTGACCAATGATCTTGTCTACGACATCAACGACTTCGACGATACGTCGGAGGGTGCCTACGAGCACGATGTGCGCCGCATGGCGGTCAGCCTGGTGCTGGCTGCCGAGGAGAACCATCACCGCTTAGGCGATGGGCTGAATGCCGCCGAGGCCTGTGTGCGCGGCTGGCTGCATGCGCTGCGTCACTGGGGGCAGCACAAGCGCGCGGACTTCGCCGAAATCGAGCAGCACTATCATGTGCGCGAACTGCTGGCGTCGGCCGAGGAAGTGAATCGCGTGGAGTTTCTGCGCGGGTTGGCGACGCAGGTGGGGCCGGCACAGTTTTCCCTCAAGCATGACAAAGCCTACCGGCCGGTGGAACCGGAGATGCGAGCGCGGGTAGAGAAGGCATTACCGGCCTTTCTGGAGCATTGCTTGGCGCCAAAGAATGCCAAGCCCCAGGAATACCGGTTGCAGGATGTGGCCGCGCGCACGGCGGGGACGGGAAGCCTGGGGCGGCTGCGGCTCGCGTTGCTGCTGGACAAGGGGAATGCGCAGGCGGATTGGCCGTCGCTGCGGCTGGTGGAATGGAAAGAGTCATTGGATTCGGCGCTGGATGTCTCCAAGCCGGTGTCTGCGAAAGGACGCGCGCGGCAAGTGTTCGAAGCCACGTCTCGCTTTCAGTTGTTCCCGAAGCGATATCTAGGCTACACGCGGCTGCAGGGGACGCCGGTCCAGGCGCGCGAGATCGGCTCCAACGATCAGCGCTTCTCGCATGCTCACTTTTCCGACCTGGAGCGGTTCACACAGGCAGCGGTGCTGTTTGGCGGGATCCTGGCGCGGGCGCACTTGCTGGGATCGCCGGGCAAGGCTGGACCTCGGAAGATACCGAAGTTAGTGGGAGCGCGGGAGGACGCGTGGGTGCACGGCGTGCTGTCGTTCGCCGCCGGCTACGCGTCGCAGGTGCAGGCGGACTGGGAGGAATTGGACGCGCGCAAGGGGGAGGTGGAGAAGGCATGGCAGGCGCAGGAATAAGCCTGGCCACCGTGTTGCGGGTGTTTGGCAAGGCCGGCAGCACCACGTTCGGCGGCGGCGATCCGACCATGGCCGCCCTGCAGCGGGAGATCTTCGAACGCGAGCAGTGGCTCAAAATGGAAGACTACGGCCTGTGCTATTCCATTGCGCGGATCACGCCGGGGACGAACGTGCTGGCGTTCATCGCCGCAGTGGGGTATCTGCTGCGGGGCTGGAGCGGCGCGGCGGTGGCGGTGTTGGCGGCATCGCTGCCGGCGGCGATCATCGTGGTGTGGTTGACGCTGGCGTTTGAAGCCTCCGCGCGGACCATGGTGACGCAGCGTGCGATGGCGGCGTTGCTGGCGGCTGTAACCGGGATGATGGCGGCGGCGGTCGTGCTGCTGACTAAGCCCGCGGTGCAGCGGCGGGCCTGGCTGCGCATCGGGTTGTTCACGGGAGGCACGCTGCTGATGGCGTGGAAGCTGGGCACGTCGCCGATAACCCTGATGGCACTGGCCGCCATGGGCGGCGCGCTGTGGCCCATGAAGGATGCCGCATGAATCCGCTGGTGCTCTACCTGCTGTTGTTGAAGGCGACGCTGACCAGTTTTTCGGGCTTGAGTTCCGT
>JAEUQF010000250.1 GCA_016789745.1 Bryobacterales bacterium | reverse complement strand
CGTCCATCCCACGGCCGTTGTCGCCGCTGATGTCGAAGTCGGCCGCGACGTCTCCATCGGGCCAAACACCACCATCGGCGAAGGCTGCCGCATTGGCGACCGCTGTGTCATCGGCCCGGGCAGCGTGCTTGGCAAGCGGGTCGTGCTGGGCCACGACTGCCTGTTGCATGCCAACGTCACTGTCTATGATGACGTCGACATCGGCGACCGCGCCGTACTCCATGCAGGCTGCGTTCTGGGGGCCGACGGCTTCGGTTTTGTTCTCAACGGCGCGGCGTATGAGAAGTTCCCGCAGGTGGGGCGGGTGCATGTCGGCAACGATTGTGAGATCGGCGCCAACACCTGCATCGACCGCGCCGCGCTCGGCGTCACGTGGATCGGCGATGGCGTCAAGCTCGATAACATGGTCCACATCGGCCACAACTGCCGTATCGGCAATCATGTGGTCATCGCCGCGCAGACGGGCTTCTCCGGGGGTGTCGTGGTGGAAGACTACGCCGTTATCGGGGGACAGGTGGGCATCGGCGATAAGGCACGCATCGAGTCGCGGGCGGTTCTGGGGTCTGGCTGCGGAGTGCTGACGTCGAAGGTGATTCGTAGCGGCGAAGTTGTCTGGGGCACGCCGGCGCGGCCCCTCAAAGAGATTCTGGAGCAACTCGCCAACGTCGCCAAACTCGGTGAAATGCGCGAGGATCTCATTCGCCTTAAAGCCGAAATGGCCGAACTGAAAAGGAAGTAACGTGCTGGTTGTCGTTGGCGGTCACAGCCGCAATATCGGAAAGACATCGGTTATGTGCGGGCTCATCCACTCGCTCGCGCACGCCCAGTGGCAGGCCTTCAAGATCACCCAGCACGGCCACTCGGTCTGCAACAATACTGGCGACCCCTGCGACTGCGCCCCCGGGGATGCAACCCATCCGTACGCGATCGACCAGCAGCACAAGCCTGACTCCACCGACAGCGGCCGCTATCTGCAGGCCGGAGCCACGAAGTCCTGGTGGGTGCGCACCGCGCAAGGCGAACTTGCCGAGGCTCTGCCGGCTCTCCGCGAGCGCTTCGCCGCGGCCGAGCACAACATCGCCGAATCCAACAGCCTGCTGCGCTACCTTCGCCCGGATCTCTACGTCGTCGTCGTCAACTTCGATGTCGATGACCGCAAGGACTCCGCGCGTCTGTTCCTGGACCGTGCCGATGCGTTCGTCGTGACCGGAGGCAGCCAGCCCTGGCCGGACACACCCGCACGCTGGTTCGAAAAACCGATGTTCCGCATGGAGGACATGACGCAACTGCCCGAAGGCCTTGCGCAATGGGTATCAGGAAGACTTGATCTCCGTCCAGATGCGATCCCGCAGCCGCTGCCCGGTGCCCGATAGCGGCTCAAACCACTGCGCCCGGGCCATGGTGGCTTCCTCCGGATACAGAATCGGATGATTGCGGATATCCTCCCGAGACACCGCCCGCGCCGCTGCATTGCACGTGGCTTCCAGCTTCGTTTCGGAGATCTTCGCCGCAACCGCCGGCCGCATGATGTAGTTGATGAACGCGTGAGCCAACTCCTGCCGCTTCGATTCCCGCAGGATGACCAGGTTATCCGCATAGATCGGAAAGCCTTCCTTCGGATAAACGAAACGCAGCCTGTCCGGCGCGGCCTCCATCGCCCGCATCGCCGTGGTGCGCCACAGTTGCGATGCCAGCAACTCCCCAGCCACTAACTGATCGCGCACAATCTCGCTCACATATGCCCGCAGCAAGGGCTTTTGCGCTTCGGCCTCGCGCTTGGCGGCCGCCAACTGCCGCGGATCCTCGGAGTTCATTGGATATCCGAGCTTTAACAAGGCCGCATCGATGACCTCCGCCGGATCATCCAGCATGGTCAGCCGATTGCGAAACCGCGCTTCCCAAAGATCCGCCCAGGCCACCGGCTCCGGTCGCAGCGAAGCCTGATACACGATCCCCGTCGCTCCCCACATATAAGGGACGCACGTCTGCAACTCCGGATCCCAGTGCGGCCGCTGGTACGGCGCATCCAGGTTCTTCAAATTGGGGATGCGCCTGTGATCGAGCGGCGCCAGAAGGTCCAGGTGGCGCATCGGCCCAATGAAGTAATTCGCTGGGAAAGCCACATCCCACCCCGAGTTCCCGGTCATCACTCGCGCCAGCATCTCTTCCAAACTCTCGTAGGTTCCGTAGCGGACGCGCACCCCGAACTCGCGCTCAAAGTTGGGGATCGTGTCCGGCGCGACGTACTCAGGCCAGTTGAAGACATTCAGCCGCTGTCCGCCCGGCCGGTAACAGCCTGCCAGGCCCGCCACGCCCATCAGGAAAACGGTGCGCCGCGTCATCGCTTCGGGTCCTCCTCCAACCGCTGCGCCAGCAAAATCAGCACCGCCAGCGAAAACGTGATCAGCGTCGAGATCGCATTCACGCTGGGATTGAAGCCCTTGCGAGCCATCGCGTAGATCACCATCGGCAGTGTTTCCGAATCCACGCCCGCCACCAGGCTGGTAATCACGAAATCATCGAAGGACGTGATAAACACCAGCAGTGCCGCCGACCCGATCGCCGGCATCAACTGCGGCAGTGTTACCCGGAAGAACGCCTGCCACTCGGTCGCGCCCAGATCCATTGCGGCCTCTTCCTGCGCCTTGTCATAGCTGCGCAGCCGCGCCGCCACAACGGTGACCACATAGGCCGTGCAGAACATGACATGCGCCAGAATCACCGTATGCATGCCCAATGGCAACCGCAGATAGCGGAACAGCCACTGGTACAACGCCAGCAGCGCGATTCCCATCACGATCTCCGGCGTCACTAATGACAAATACAGCGTTGTCGTAATCCAGGCCGAACTGCGCTTCCACAGTCCGTAGGCGCACAGGGTGCCCACGGCTGTTGCCAGCGCTGTCGCCGCGAAGCCGATCAGCAGGCTGTTGAATGTAGCCTCGGCCAACTGCCCATCAGCGAAGGCCTCGCGATACCACGTCAGCGAGAAGCCTTCCCAATTCGTAAACCGCGACGCGTTGAAGCTGAACACGCCCAACACCAGCAGCGGCAGATGTAGAAAGGCATACGCCAGCACCGCGTAGAATGCGATGGCCGGCCCGTTGCGCTTCACAGTAGCCCTTCCTTTCGACGCAACAACGGTAACAGCAGAAGCAAAATCGTCGCCATCAGCACCAGCGACAACGCCGCCCCGAACGGCCAATCCCGAGCCGCCGTGAACTGGTTCTGCACCAGGTTCCCGATCATGATGGTCTTGCCGCCGCCCAATAGATCCGGTGTTAGGTACGACCCCAGGCAGGAAATGAACACCAGCAACGACCCCGCCAGAATGCCCGGCGAAGCCAGCGGCACAATCACGCGAAACAGCGTATCCATAGGCCGTGCGCCCAAATCCGCCGCGGCTTCCACCAGCGCGGGATCCAGCCGCTCCAGCGTCGCGTAAATCGGCAGAATCATGAACGGCAGAAAGCCATACACCAGGCCCAGAATCACGGCGAACGGCGTGTACAGCAGTTGCAACGGTTCACCAATCAGGCCCATCCGCAGCAGCGCCGTATTGATCAGCCCGGTATCCCGCAACAGGAACATCCAGGCATACGTGCGCACCAGAAAGCTGGTCCAGAACGGCACTACCACCAGCGCTAAATACAACGAGCGCCGCCTGCCGGACCGCGCAATGAACAACGCCAACGGGAAACCCGCCGCCACGCACAGCGCCGTCGCCAGTCCCGCGTACCCAATCGACCGCACGAAGATCGCCAGGTAGAGCGGGTCCGCCAGGAGCTTGTAATTCTCCAAGGAATACGGCAGTTCCACGCCGCCATAGGGCCCGCGCGTGAGGAAGCTATACCGAGCGACAATGCCCAGCGGCACCAGGAACAGCAGTCCCAACAGCAGCCCAGCGGGCGACAGGCACCACCAGCGTAGGCGCGTCACGGCTGTAAGTGAATCTCGTCGGCGGCATGCCACCAGACATGCACGTTCTGCCCCGGTTGATACGACGTGCCGTTGCGCGGCACTTCGCACACAGCATGCAGTCCCTGCCCTAAGTCCGCCTCCACATGCAGGCAGTTGCCCAGAAACGTCGACGTGCGAATCACGCCCGTGCGCGATGGCGCCCCGGCCGGTTTCTCCAAGGCCAACCCCGTCGATTCGGGCCGCAGCCCGAAATCCCCGAGCCAGTTCATGGGGCCCATGAATCCGGCTACAAACCGCGTCTTCGGATGCAGGTATAGCTCCTGCGGCTTGCCCATCTGCTCCAGGCGGCCCTTGTTCATCACCGCAATGTAATCCGACAGCGACAGCGCCTCATCCTGATCATGCGTGATCAAAAGAAACGTAATGCCCACCCGCCGCTGCAGCGCCTTCAACTCCTGCCGCACCTGCACGCGCAACTGCGGATCCAAGGCCGACAGCGGCTCATCCAGCAGAAGCACCTCCGGCTCCAACACCAGCGACCGCGCCAGCGCCACGCGCTGCTTCTCCCCGCCCGACAACGCCTGCGGCTTCCGCTGCTCCTTACCCGCCAGCCGCACCAACTCTAACACCTTGTTCACCGCCGGATCGACATCGCGCACACCCTTGCGCCGCAGCCCAAACGCGATGTTCTCCCGCGCCGTCAGATGCGGGAACAGCGCATAGCTCTGGAACACGGTGCTCACGTTGCGCTCATAAGGCGGCAGGGATTCGATTCGCTGGCCGTTCAAACGCAACTCGCCGGACGTCGGATGTTCAAAGCCGGCGATCATGCGAAGAGTCGTTGTCTTCCCACACCCTGACGGCCCAATCAACGAAAACAGCGAACCGCGAGGGATGGCGAGCGTAACGTCATCCACCGCGGTATGCGTTTCAAAGCGCTTTACGATGTTATTCAGTTCGAGGACAGTGTCCATCTTCGAACGGCTATATCTCCGAGAGGCCCGTCAGCGGCCCGTTCGAGTCGCCCAGGTTCTCCGTACGCACGTCCATGCGCTCCAGCATCGAGAGATACAGGTTGGTCATCGGGGTCTCCGTCTTGTAGCGAAGATGCCGTCCCGGCTTCAACGTGCCGTTCGCGCGCCCGGCCAGAATCACCGGCAGATCATGATGCGTGTGCCGGTTCCCATCGGCCAGACCGCTTCCGTACACCACCATGGCCGAATCGAGCAGCGTGCCGTCGCCATCCGGCGTCGACTTCAGCTTCTCAATCCAATAGGCGAACTGCTCCACCTGGTAGGTATTGATGCGCCGCACCTTCTCCACCATCTCTTCGTTGTTGCGGTGATGCGTCAGCGAATGGTGCGCGTCGGAGATATCAATCTCGCGATACGCCCGGTTGGAACCCTCACGGCCCATCATTAGCGTGATCACGCGCGTGGCATCCATCTGGAACGCCACCGTCATCAGGTCGTACATCAGCCGCGCATGTTCGGCGTAGTCCGCCGGCGCGCCGTCGGGCTTGGCGAACGGCGGCGCCCTCTGGCGCGAATCCTTTTCCGCCGCTTCAATCTGCTTTTCCAGCGCGCGCACCGAATGCAAATACTCTTCCAGCTTGCGGCGGTCCGTCGGCCCCAGGTTGCTCTTCAGGCTCTGCGTTTCCGAAATCGTCGCATCCAGGATACTCTTCTGGTGCTTCAGGCGACGCAGTCGTGCCGCGCCGTCTTCGGTCTCATCGCTATCGCCAAAGAGCCGTTCGAACACCAGCCGCGGATTGATCTCCGGCGGTAAGGGCGAGTTCTCCGTGCGCCATGCCAGGTTGTTCGAATACGCGCAGCTATAGCCCGAGTCGCAACTGCCTACCAGCCGCCCATCTTCCAACCCCAACTCCATGGACGCAAAGCGCGTGGTCGACCCCATCCTCTGTGCCGCCACCTGGTCCACCGATACGCCGATCTTGATATCGGCGCCCGCCGTCTTGCGCGGATGCATGCCGGTCAGGAAACTCGACGCCGCACGGGCATGATCGCCCGGGCCATCGCCCAGGGCTCGTCCGCCGTTATGCGTCAGCCCGGTGATCACGGTGATCTGTTCGCGATGCGGCTCCATCGGCTTGATGGCCTTCTTGAACTCGTACGACGTGCCTTCGGCCTCCGGAGTCCATTCGGGCATGATGATGCCGTTCGGCACGTAGACGAACGCCATGCGCGTCGGCGATTTCAATTGCCGGCTCACCGCCGGTGCCGCGAACGCCGGCAGCATCGCGTCCAGAAACGGCAGCCCGATGGCTGCACCCGCGCCACGAAGAAAGGTTCGGCGAGCAAGATGTTTCCGCGTGATCATCGTGCCTAGATTATCATCTTCTTCCGGCTCAGAATCCCTCGATGGAGTAGAGGTCGGTATCCTGGGCCTCATCCACTGCCAGCAGCACCTCTTTTTCGTCCGGCGAGAGAGCCATGCCGTAGCTCATGCTCTTGTCGGGACGGTAAACCTCCCGCGAGGCCCGCGTCGCCGCGTCCCAGAAGTGCAGCCGTCCGCGATGTTGGTAGTAGATCCCCTTCCTCGACAGGGCGAAGAACAACCCATGCACTTCCGGAATCAGCATCTCCGCTTTGCCGTTCGGCAGCGGCAGGCGGAATAGCGGCCCACGGTCGCGGGTTTGGGTGAAGAACAATGCGCGGCCGTCCCACGCTTCCACGGCCGCGAATCCCCCATCGAACGTCATCTGAGTCGGCTGTTGGCCATTGGCCAGCATACGCCAGATCTCGAAACGGCCGCTCCGATTCGAACAGAAATAGATGTACCGCCCGTCACGCGACCAACTGGGAATGGCGTCGAGAGCAGGGTTCGTGGTGAGCCTCTGGCTGGCCCCGCCGGCTCTGGGAGCCCGGTAAACTTCGGTCTGCCCCTCAATGTTCGATTCAAAGGCGATCCACCTGCCATCGGGAGACCAGCGCGGCGTGGCTGTGGTTGGTGCGTTGGTATGTGTCAGCCTCCTGGAGCGCTGCCCGTCGCGTGAGGTGATCCAGATATCGGAGGCCCCGGACCTTGTGGAGTGGAACGCGATCTCCTGTCCATCCGGCGCGTAGTCGGGATTGAGGTCGGAATGGGTGGAGGTGACCAGGGGTTGGGCCTTCACAGGCGTGGAGGTCAGATCCAGCTTCCACGTTTCATGCCGGTAGGACCGGCTGACGGTGAATACCAGCCGCTTGCCATCCTGGGACAGCGCCGGCATCCCGTACCGATCCGAGGTCTTCAGGATCAACTCGGGGTTGGCGTCGGCCAACAGCCGGCGGCGCCATAGTCCGATGCTCTCTTCGGGTATGCCGTCGGTGTAGAGGATTTCCTTCGAGTCTGGCATGAGAATCATCTCCCGGACGGACAGCTGGCTGATCAGAGTCCTGGGTTCTCCGATCGGCTGGAGTGCGTGGTTCAGCGGCTGCGAACGTATCGAAACCGGCCCCAGCGCCGCTTTGCAGTAGATGAGGCTGCGCTGATCGGAGGTGAGTTGGAAGCCGCAGAAACCGAAGTCCGTAGGCTTGGTCAAGGCATGCTTAGCCCCGTCCCTTGTCGAAATCGCTACCAGATACCGGCCGCCAGGCGGACCGTCCAAGGCAAGCAACCAGCGGCCATCGGGAGACCAGCGTAACTGCGTCAACCGTGTGAACATCGCCAGGCGTGTTTCTCTGCCCCCGGAGGGATGCACCAAGAGCAGTTCACCGCCGCTTCGATCCGCCGCCCGCCGCAGGAATGCAATCTGATCGCCTTTAGGCGACCACGCCGGACTCCGCTCCTCTTCGGCAGCGTTGGTTAGCCGGCGAGGCTCTCCGGTCAGCGCTTTAAGGTAGATTTGCCAGGTCCCGGCGGGCGGCCGCCAAACGTAGGCAACCTGCTTGCCATCGGGCGACAGTGTGGGCTGCGTTTCGGAGCCGACGCTGGCGGTAACCGGCGAGGGCACAGGTGGGACGCGCACGTGCCCGCGGCGCGGCCCCAGTACCGCGGCGCTAATACTCAACAGCAACAGCGCGAAAATGGCCGGCGCCGCCATCCCCATTGGGCCTCGCGGAGCAGCGGCCGGCGGCCCGTCCGGCTGGACCAACGGCAACGACTCGGGTTCTCCTTCTCCCTCCGCTGGCGGCCGGCTGCTCCGATCCCGCCACCACGCATCGATTTCAGAGCGATAGGCGAAAACGGGGCCGACGCGGTCTTGCCCCAGGCGTCGGATGGGGAACTGCTCCGTCCGTTCCCATCGTTGGACGGTGCGTATGCCCTTTCCCACATAGGCCGCAATCTCTTTCCAGGAGTCTAGCCGGTCCGCGGTCCCAGGCATTTCGTGATCGGTTCGCATCCTTGGCACTTTAGACGCCAATACGAGCCCAGTCGTTCGGAGTGGCAGGAAAGAATCCCAACGTCATCCTTCGCCAGACCGCGCCAAATCGCGCCATGCCCGCCTTTTCAACGACTTGGCGGAAGGCGGCGGGCTCACCACCGCGACCATTTTCGTCCTTGTGGCATGATGCGAATCTGGTTTCTGCTCTTGTTTGGCCCGGCAGCTCTGGTTGCCGGCGATTGGACCGCGAAGTTGGAAGAGGCTAGCCGATGCGAGGCGCAGGGCCGCTGGCAGGCGGCCGCCGCCATCTACCAACAGGCCCTGGAAGAAGGGGCGGCGGATCCGCTGGACATGGAACTCGCACTCGGACAGCTTGCTTACTACCGCGGCGACTACGGCGATGCCCGGCGCTGGCACCGGCGCGCGGAGGATCGCCTTCGAGACGCGCCGCAATCCCGGCGCTGGCCGGAGTTGCTGGTAGGCCGCGCGGTGCTGGATGTGGTGGAGGGCCGGTTGACCGCCGCCGAAGTGCGCTTACGTCGGGCGCTCGATTTCTCACAGGAGAACGGCATTCGCCCGCTTCCCGGCATTTTTCACAACCTTGCCAGTATTGAACTGCAAACGGGCAGGCTTGTGGACGCCGAGCGCCATCAGGGGGACGCCCTGCAGGTGTTTCGGGAGTCTCTGGGCGCCCGGCATGAGGAAGTCCGCCGCGCCTGGATCAGCTATTCCACCATCGCCGCCCTTCGCGGCGACTGGCCGGAAGCCGAGCGACGCATTCGCGCCGCGTTGGACATTGCCGAGAGCCCCGAGGCGCTCGAGACCTACATCGTCATCCTCGAAAAACAGAAGCGGAAGAAGGAGGCGCGGCTCCTGCGGGAACGCCTGGGCTCGGCCTCCGTGGCGCTACCGGCTGCCAACGGCATTGTCGATGTGCAACTGCTGCCGCGCGGCGCCGCATCGGCGGTCGTAATGGTGAAGTGAGCGCGGCTCCGTTGAAGACGCTGCCGAGAAAGTTTCTCGCCCCTCCTGCGCGGAGGCTGCGGCGGGCAAGGCAAGCTCACCAAACTCGCCAATAAGGCAGCCAAACAATAACGAACCGGGCCGCGTCGGCATGGTTATGGGCGGCCCGGAGGGCCCTGGGGTACTCCGTTGAAGGCGCGCCGTAGGCTACCGGGAGACTCATACAAAAAATCGCTCGCAAAGACGCCAAGCTCGCCAGGAAGACCGGAAAAAGCGTCGTCATGGTTGTCGGCCCGCAGGGCCTGGGATACCGCTACGAAGTCCCGCCCGCTTCGCCGCGCCGCAGTTGGAACGGTGCGCTGTTCACAATCTCCATCACCAGGCGCATAAACCGGTAGTTGTCGGCCGCCACGCGGCTGACAACCTGCCTCACGAAGGTTCGATCCTGCTTCTCCAGCCCGCGGCCTAGCGCGTAGATCATCATCTTCTCCGCCATGCACTGGGCGAAGTCGGATTGACTATTCTTCAGCAGCGATTTCAATTCGCCCGGCCCCTGGAACGCGCGGCCGCCCGGCATGGTGCCGCTGGCGTCGATCGGAAAGCCATCGTCCGTCTCGCGCCACGTGCCCACGGCATCGTAGTTTTCCAGGCCGAAACCCAGCGGGTCCATCCTTGTATGGCAGGACGCGCAGATGGCATTGGTGCGATGCTTCTCCAACTGCTGCCGCAGCGTACCCTTCATGCCGCCCGCGGATTCCTCCAAGCTCGGCACGTTCGGCGGCGGCGCCGGGGGCGGGGAATTCAGAAAGTTCTCGAGCAGATACTTACCGCGAATCACCGGCGAGGTGCGATTGGGATATGACGACACCGTCAGCACGCTCGCCATCGTCACTAACCCGCCCCGCTGCGATGTGGTCAGCGTCACCTTGCGGAACTCCGGCCCACTGACGCCCGCAATCCCGTAGTGCTTCGCCAGCCGCTCATTTAAGAACGTGTAGTTCGCATCCAGGAACTCCGCCAGGCTGCGATCTTCCCGTACCACGTTCTCAAAGAACAACTGTGTCTCCATCTTCATGGCTTCGCGCAGTTCGTTGTCGAATTGGGGGAACTTCTCCTTGGCCGGTTTGGCTTCGTCCAGGTTTCGCAGTCCCAGCCACTGGCCGACGAAGTTCTCCGTGAATGCCGCAAACTTCCGGTCCGCGACCATCCGCCGCACCTGCGGTTCCAGATTCCGCCGCAGTCTTCCCTTCGCCGCCAGATTGTACAACTCCTCATCCGGCATGGAACTCCACAGGAAGTACGACAGCCGCGAAGCCAGTTCAAACTCATTGATCCGATGCACGGCTTTCGTGTCGGTGGGCTTCGCGTCGCGCTCCACACGGAACAGGAAGTGCGGGGAAACCAGCACGGCTTGCATCGCCAGCCGCAGCGCCCGCTCCGGCGGCTCGCCATCGGCCTTCGCCTTCGTTACGTAACCGAATAAGGTGTCCACCTCGGCCGTCGTCACCGGACGCCGGAAGGCCCGGCGCGCGAAGGTCTCCACGATCTGCCGC
This sequence comes from Bryobacterales bacterium, assembly GCA_016789745.1. GTDB lineage: Bacteria > Acidobacteriota > Terriglobia > Bryobacterales > Bryobacteraceae > CADEFT01. The sequence goes on along the minus strand of JAEUQF010000250.1, from coordinate 2,671 downwards.
AAACAGGCGTCGCTATACTTACCGGGCCACTCGCCACAGACCAGGATCAGCTTGTGGCTGGGCGGCGGCGCGAAGGCGCCCGGATTTTTCGGGCCGCGGATGTCCAGGTACTCAATCAGCACGCCCTTGTCCTCGCTCACCGGCCTGCCGTCGGCGTTGGTGAACTGCACCCGGATGCGATGCGTGCCCGCCGGCGGGCGTATCGTCAGGTCGCGCATGCGCGGCTTGTTGGGCGGATTGACGCCGTCAAACCGCTGCATCTCCCTGCCATCCACGAGCGCGCTCACGAACAGCCCGTCGGCCTCTTCGATGCGCTTGCCGGCAATGGCGATGCGGATGGTGTAGTCGCCCTCAATTGGGAAGTTATGCGACACATCTATCGACCCGGGAGGCCCTACCTGCTTCACCCGGTCCGACCGGTAGCGGTCGCTGGTCTCGCGAAACGTGCGCGGGATGGCTATCGACGCACGCGCCACCCGCTCGGCCGCGGTCATGTACTTCTCCATCAGCGCCGGCGATAGCGACAGCACGTCGCCGATATTGTCGAAGCCATAGCCGGAGTCATCCACAGGGAAGGCATCGGCCGGATGCAGGTCCAGGCCGGTCAGGTCGCGGATCGTGTTGTTGTATTCGACACGATTCAGGCGCCGTGCCGTCACCCGCCCCGGATCATGCTGGCCGCGAGCCTTGTCGTAGCGCGCGAACTCCTTGTCGATCCAGGCCGTAACCGCGGCCGAATCGGCGGATGGCGGCACGGGCAGCCCTTTCGGCGGCATCTCGCCGGTTTTGATCTTGCGCGCGACTTTCTCCCACACATCCTGATCGGCAGTGATGGAGTCAGCCGTGCGATCCAGGTCAAGGCCGGCCACCTTCGCCTTCGCGTTGTGGCAGGTGGAGCAGTGTTTGGCTACGTAAGGTTGAACAAGTTTCTGGTATCCGGACGTATCGGCGGCAAGGCCCTGCAGGAAAGACAAGAGCAGTAGGAAGAGGACGGGCATGGGATGCCCCCAGTATATGGGAAAAAGCAGCGCCGCCCTGATCGTTCTTCGGTGCGGGCTGCGCCCATACAGGCAGAGACGAAACAAACGTCTCAAAAACAACAAAAAGGAAGAAACAGCAAATGCGTACCTTGTTTTCCGGAGCCGCTCTCGTTATCGCCCTGGCGGCCGCCACCAGCGTCGCGCCCATCAGCCACGCCGCCGAACTCACCGTTAGAATCACCGACCCGGCCGGCGACGCGACCGGCCCCATCGATGCCACCAATCTGGTGCTGGTTTTCGACCCCGCTACCGGCGACTACAAGATCACCGTCACGGCGACCAACGCCCAGCCCTTCGACGGCGAATTTCGCATCGCCGTGAATCTTTTCAACGCCGCCAGACTGCCCACCAATTCGCTGTTCAACCACGCCATTCCTTACAACCTCATCGACGCTCGCACCAAGATCATTGCCCGCGGCAACAACGCCGCGCTGAAGGACTGGATGCCCGGCGACGTGGTCGCCACCAACACGGCCGCCAGCGGTGGCGTGAATCCGCCGAACGTGGTGCTGTACCGGACGTCGGTTGCCAGCGCGCCCTATACGTACCTGACCAATGAAGATGGCATCGCTTACGGTCCCGGCGGCACCGCTACCGTCGCCGTACAGACTCCCGCCGGCGCCATAAGCGGCTTGATGGATGACGTTATCTCGCTGCGGGAAGACGGCGTGCTGACCCGCAACCAGGCACAGTCTCTGCTGGGTAAGCTATCAACCCTGCTCGCTACCGTAAACAAGGGTGGCGCCGCGCCCGCCTGCGGCCAAATGCAAGCGTTCGTTCAGGAAGTGCAGTCGCTGGTTGCAGCCCAGGTGCTGCACCCCAAGCAAGGCTATGCGCTGGTGCAGGCTGCCCTCGCCGCAATGTCCACCATGGGTTGCTGAACTCCTCAATCAAGCAACATGACAGCCACTCCCTTACCGGGGAGTGGCTATTTTGCATTTGCCTCCACCCACTCCGGCCTCCACACATGCATGGGGGGCGGTGCCGATGGATCCTCCTTGCCGCAATTGTCTATTCTTCACCGTGCGTGCGCCCATCCTTCGAGATGTCCAGGCAACGCGCCTCGGTGCAGAGCTTCGTAACCCTCAAGCGACGGCGTCAACACATACATGACAAGCCGATAAAGGGTGATAGAGCGGGTGGCATTCGCGCTCATCGTCACTCATCCGGACCGTACCGGTTGATGCGGGTTGCACCCGCCTGCCGGTGGATCGGGAAACGCCGCAGGGGCTTCCCTGACGCGGACACCATATTGTTAGGCCGTTCCAGAGATAGGGATAGGCCTTAACCACCGCCCCCTTGCGCTAGCTCAGAAAGGGCCCGGATGGATACTCGCCCGGACCAAGCGCTTGCGGGAAGAACGCATGCTCGACGTCCTCGAAGAAGAACGCCCGGTCGATCTGAGGCGAACGGCGCAAGAAGTAGAACGGCGGTGTGTCGTTGCCTTCCACACTCTGGGCCAACAATGGCTGACCGCACGTCGTAACCTGCGTCGTCACAGGCGGCCACAGCGTGAAGCTCTCCAGATCCATCCGAAGCGGATCTTCTTTGTCTTACCCAGGATTCCGATAAGCACCTGTCTCCACGCCAAGGCGTAGCTGATCGAGCGTAAGGCGGTCGGCCGGAGGGAA
>JAEUQF010000239.1 GCA_016789745.1 Bryobacterales bacterium | reverse complement strand
CAGCTTGTGGTAGCCGATCTTGCGCTTATCCACGTGCAGCTGCACGCGATTGCGGTATTCGTAGGCCGGGCCAGTGACGGTGCGGATCTCGGCGGGAGCTTCGAACTTCCCGACGCGGGCCAGGGTCTCGCGGAGGATGTCCAACTTCACCTGGACTTGCAGTTCGTAGTCCGCGTGCTGGTAGTGGCAACCGCCGCAAGTGCCGAAGTACGGGCATCGCGGTTGCACACGTTGCGCATGGGGCGTAAGGATCTGTGTTGCTTTCGCCCGCAGGAACTGGCCTTTATCACTGGTGATCTCGGCGTGGATCTGCTCACCTGGCAGAACCAGCGGTACCAGGGTGACGCGGCCCTGGTCACGGCAGAGGCCGTCGCCGCCATACACCATCTTCTCGACTGTCAGGACAGCCGGCGGCAAGTTTGTATCGTTGTTGTCCATCCTTTACGATAAAGGATTATCCTCCCTTTTTGAACACAGCATGAAACCAAGAGTTCTTTCGGGCGTGCAACCTTCCGGCACCTTGCACATCGGCAACTATCTGGGAGCGTTGAAAAACTGGGTTCGCATCCAGTACGACTACGAAAGCATTTTCTGCATCGTAGACCTGCACGCCATCACGGTTTATCAGCAGCCGGATGAGTTGCGCGCCAAGATTCGCGAGTTGACGGGGCTGTTCCTGGCTGCCGGTATTGATCCGAAGCATTCGGCCATCGTGGCGCAATCGACGGTGCACGGGCACGCGGAATTGTGCTGGCTGCTGACGTGCGTAACGCCCATCGGCTGGCTGTACCGGATGACGCAGTTCAAGGCGAAGTCAGAAGGGCAGGAGATCATCGGCGACGGCCTGTTGCAGTATCCGGTGCTGATGGCGGCGGACATTCTGCTGTACCAAGCGCACGTGGTTCCGGTGGGCGATGATCAGCGCCAGCACCTGGAACTGACCCGTGACATCGCGCAGCGCTTCAATTCGCTGTACGGCGAGACGTTCGTGGTGCCGGAAACGCGGCTACCTTCGGTGGGCGCGCGCATCATGGGCCTGGATGACCCGGAAAAGAAGATGAGCAAGTCGGAGACCGGTGCCGGGCATGCCATCGGACTGCTGGATGAGCCGGGGCAGATCAAGAAGAAGATCATGCGGGCCACCACAGATTCGAACCCCGAGGTGAACCTGGAAACCATGGGGCCGGGCGTGGCGAACCTGCTGAGCATCTACCAGGCGTTCACGGAGACCTCTGACGACCACGTGCGCAACACCTTTGCTGGGCTGCGCTACGGCGATCTGAAGAAGAAGGTATTGGAGGCGGTGGTGGGCGCGCTGGAACCGTTACAGCAACGCTATCGCGAGATCACGGCCGACCCGGCGTACATCGACGGCATTCTGGCGGAAGGCTGCGATCGCGTTAGCCCGATCGCCAACTCCACCGTGAACCTGGTGAAGAGCCGCATGGGCATCTACACCCGGTCCTGATGGAAGCCGATCGCAAGCGCGTCTCGTTCGCCACGTACGTGCGACTGGTACGCACGAATGCGAACTTTCGCAAGCTGTGGTTCGCGCAAATCATCAGCGAGATTGGCGACTGGATGTACACGGTGGCCATCTACTCGCAGTTGTTGAAGCTGACGGGCGGCGCGGCGTCCTCGATTGGTGCGGCGTTCACCATGCAGGTGCTGCCGCAGATGATCGTGTCGCCGCTGGCGGGTGTACTGAACGACCGCATGAGCCGGCGCACCGTGATGATCGGGTCAGACCTGGCGCGGGCTGTCGTAGTAGCGCTGATGCTGCTGGCGCAGCACCTGGAATGGGTCTGGCTGATCTTCGTACTGCTGTTCTTCGAAACAGTGTTCTGGGCGACCTTTGAGCCGGGACGCGGCGCCGTAATTCCCAATATCACCGAAGGGGAAGAGACGCTGGCGGCGAACAGCCTGTCGGCCATCACGTGGTCCTTCAACTTCGCGGCGGGCTTTTCGATCGGTGGACTGATCGCGGCAGCCGCGGGCAAGGACGCCGTTTACGTCATCAACTCGCTGTCGTTCCTGCTGAGCGCGTGGCTGCTGTGGCGGATGAAGTTTCATGAACCTCATCTGGAGAATCAGCCGCCGATTCGCGCGCGGGACCTGATCGACTTTTCGCCGGTGGTGGAAGGTGTGCGTTACGTGATGGCGGATTCGCGGCTATTCGCCACTATGATGGTGAAGACCGGGCTCGGCGTGATGGGAGCCAATTGGGTGCTGGTGACAATGCTGGGGGAACGCAAGTTTCCGGTTTCGGTGCCGCTGTTCGGATCGGAGAGCGCGGGCATGCTGGGCATGAGCCTGCTGATGGGATGCCGCGGGTTGGGCGCGCTGGTGGGACCGGGCATCGGCACGTTTTTGGTGGGCCATGACGAAAAGCGGATGCGGCAGGCGATTCTGCTGGGCTTTCTGATGTCATCGACTGGTTATGTTGCGTTAGGGCAGATGGGCGCGCTGCTGGGGGCGTGCCTGGCGCTGGTATGGGCGCATGCCGGTGGATCCATCATCTGGGTGTTCTCAACCACGCTGCTGCAGATGGCCACCGAGGATAAGTTCCGCGGGCGAGTGTTTTCGGCCGAGTTCGCCTTTATGACGATTTCGATGTCGATCTCGGGAACGCTGAGCGGGTTGCTGATCGACGCCGGCTACGCACTGGACCATGTCGTGTCCGGGGCTGGCGTGGTGATGTTCATTCCGGGCCTGCTGTGGCTGGCAGCTCAAAGACTCTGGCGTTCGAGGGCTGGATCCGCATCACCTCGGTAAAGCCTTCGGCGATGGATGGCGGCCGCATGCGCGCCGCCATCATATCGATGACATCTTCGGGCACATTGCGGGACCGCGCACGATTGCGCTGCTTGCAGACTTCCAAGGGCGTGTCGAAGAAGACGGCGTGCACTTCGGCTCCGTAAAGTTGCGCGAGTTTGATCCAGGTACGCCGTTCGCGCGTGCTGAGGTTGGTAGCGTCCAAAACGGTGAGGGGGCGCTCCAGCTCGATCCGCATGCGCACCACCTGCCGGAGCAGGCCGAAGATGCGGCGGTTCTGTGTCTGGTCCGTGGCGTCGTCCAGCAGGAGGTGGCGCAAGTCGTCGGAAGACACCACGGGGAGACCGCGTTCGCGCGCGTAGGTAGACTTGCCGGAACCCGGCAAGCCCACCAACAGAGTGAGGATCTGGCGCGCCACTTCGGTTCTTCAGGCGAGATAGCGCTCGGCCTTCAACAGGCGGTCGGCGATGGAACGGCGCAGTTGCACCGAGTTCACCGGCTCGCACTTGGTGAAGCGTTTGAGCACGGCCAGGTTGGTGCGAAGCGCGTCGCCGGAGGAGCAGGCGCTGAGGACGTAGCGACCCGCGCGGCTGACTTCCTCCATCGCTTCGGGCAGGAACACGGCCTTGTACATCGCGGCCAATTCGCCGCGACCCAGCGCGGCCATCTTGCGCGCGCGCAGCGAGACGCTTTCCATCGCGAAAGCCGCCATGCCGATGTCGGTGATGCCGGCCAGTACTTCCTGCTGCTGATCGAGGTCGTTGAGATACGCCTGGTAGGCGACACCCAGACAGAGTAGGGCGACCTTCTTGGCATTCGAGACCAGCGCCAGTTCGTCGATGGCGCGGCCGAGCGGAGGCGGATTCAACACCTCGGTCTGTACCTTCTTGACGGCTTCCACCAACGGTAATTGGCCACGCTGGGCGCGCTTGAGGAGCATGCCAGTTGCCAGCATGCGGTTGATCTCGCTGGTGCCTTCAAAGATGCGGTTGATGCGCGAATCGCGGTAGGCGCGCTCCACCGCGTAGTCCTGGTGATAACCGTAGCCGCCGTGGATCTGAACGCCTTCATCGGAGACGTAGTCCAGCATTTCCGAGCCCGCCACCTTGATATAGGAGCACTCCATGGCGAACTCTTCGATAGCCTTCAGCTTGCGCTGGCCGGCATCGGGGGCATCCCAACTGAAATCACCGAGAGCCGCATCGATCATGCCGACCACGCGATAGCTCATCGATTCCACCGCGAAGATACGGATGGCCATCTCCGCGAGCTTGTGCTGGATCATGCCGAACTCGGCGATGGACTTGCCGAACGCCTTGCGCTCCTTGGCGTAGCGGAGCGAGGTTTGCAGCACGTGCTTGGCGCCACCACAGGCAAAGGGACCCAGCTTGAAGCGGCCCATGTTGAGGATGTTGAAGGCAATGAGGTGGCCTTTGCCGACTTCGCCCAGCACGTTCTCCACGGGCACTTTGACGTTATCCAGATAGACAGGCGTGGTGGAACTGCCCTTAATACCCATCTTCTTTTCTTCGGCGCCGGGCTTCACACCAGGCCAGGCACGTTCCACCAGGAAGGCCGTCACCTTCTCACCGCCCACCTTGGCGAACACGGTGTAGAGGTCCGCGTGACCGCCGTTGGTGATCCACATCTTCTGGCCATTCAGCACATAGTGCGTGCCGTCGGCGCTGAGGTCGGCGCGCGTCTTCATGGCAAGGGCGTCGGACCCGGCCTGCGGCTCACTCAGGCAGTAGGCGGCGATCATCTCGGCGGTCGCCAGTTTCGGCAGGTAGCGCTGCTTCTGCTCTTCGGTTCCGTAGAACAACAGCGGCAAGGTGCCGATGCCGGCATGCGCGCCGTGCCAGGCCGAATAAGAACCATCGCGCGACAGTTTCTCCGCCACGATCATGGTGGACGTGAGATCAAGTTCCATGCCGCCAAAGCGCTCCGGCACAATCACCGCCGTGAGCCCCAGTTCTGCCGATCTGCGCAACACACGCTGGGCCACGCCATCTTCCTGGTGCTGGATCTTTTCGACGTTCGGCAGAATCTCCTTCTGCCAGAACTCGTCGGCAGTGCGGGCGATTGCCAGATGCTCGTCGGTGAAATCTTCCGGCGTGTAGATCTCTTCGGGGAGACGGGATTCCAGGAGGAACGCGCCGCCCTTGGTCTGGGGGAATGCGACTGCGCTAGTGGCCATAACGGGTCTCAGTTTCTACGTGCACCGCGGCACGTCAGTTCAAGCTTTCGAAGATGCCGGCGGCGCCCTGGCCCCCACCGACACACATGGTAACCATACCGTACCTGGATCCACGCCGCTTCATTTCCCGAAGGAGAGACGCGGTGAGTTTCGTGCCGGTACAGCCCAGGGGGTGGCCCAGGGCAATGGCGCCACCATTCACATTTACGGTTTCCGAGTCGAGACCGGATTCGCGAATCACGGCGAGGGCCTGGACGGCGAAGGCTTCGTTTAGTTCCGTGACGCCGATTTGGTCAAGCGTGATGCCTGCCTGCTTGAGGGCCTTTGGAATCGCAACGACCGGGCCGATGCCCATCACTTCCGGCGCCACGCCGCCCACCGCGAATCCGGCGAAACGCGCCATGGGCTTCAGGCCAAGCTCTTCGGCCTTCGCTGCGGACATGACGATAGCCGCCGCGGCGCCATCGCTGGTCTGGGAACTATTGCCGGCGGTGACGGTGCCGGTGGTGTCGAACACGGGCCGGAGTTTCGCCAGGGCTTCGAGAGAAGTATCGGCACGGGGCCCCTCGTCGCGGCGGAAAGTGAGTTGCTTCGTCTTTGGCTGGCCGTTATCGAGCGTGGTGGTTTCCACCTCCAGCGGTACAACCTCCTCGTCGAAGTTTCCGGCGGCCTGGGCGCGGAGGGCGTTCTGGTGACTGCGCAACGCAAAGGCATCCTGATCTTCGCGGCTGATCCCGTAGCGGGCACGCACGCGTTCGGCGGTGAGGCCCATGCCCATGTAGATCTCCGGGCGGTTATCGACAAACCAGGGGTTCGGCGCGAACTTCGTGCCGATCATGGGGATCATGCTCATCGACTCGCTGCCGCCGGCGATGATGATATCCGCGCCACCGCAACGGATGCGATCGGCGGCCATGGCGATGGACTGCAACCCGGAGGAGCAGAAGCGATTGATGGTGACGGCCGGGACGGTATCCGGCAAGCCGGCGCGCAGGGCAATGACACGGGCCATGTTCATGCCCGATTCGGCTTCCGGCATGGCGCATCCGATGATGACATCATCGACAGCTTCGGGAGCCACCTGCGGGTACTTCTCAAGCAGCGCCTTCACCACTGCGGCGCCCATGTCGTCGGGACGCACGTTTTTGAGGGTCCCGCGGCCGGACCGGCCGACTGCTGTACGCAGGCAGTCGATAATGACAGCTTCTTGCATCATCAAATATCTTACTCGTCGCGATGAACGGTTTGCGGGGTAAAGGCGGGCAGGCAGATGGCGATGTATTCGGCGCCTTCGTCGCCGGGCGTGCTGTAGCGGATCCATTCGCCTTTGCTGGTGATCACGGCCTGGCCGGCAGGCACTTCCAGGACGCCGTCTTCGTGTTCCACACGGACCGTGCCTTTCAGGACGTAGGTGATCTCGTCGAACTCCGGACGCTGGCCGGGTTCCAACCATCCGCCGGGACTGCGCATGTGAGCGACGCTGATCTCGCGATGGCCGGTGTTCACGTTGCCGACAACTTCGTCGATCAGTTTCGGCTTGTTGCCGGCGGCTTCGATGCGGGTGGGTTGTGGGATAAGACGAGGCATGTACAGAGGCGAGTGTAGCGCGGGTGGGCTAGTGGCCGCGATCAGGGCGTCCGCCAGTTCCAGACGGGTGGCTCTGGGCACGCAGGCAAGCGCGTCGAAGAGTGCTCGCAGAGTCTCCCACTCGGTTGCAAAGGTACGGCCCGAAATCCCACGGCGGTGAATGGAGCGCTAAGCCGGGACCCTCGCATCGCGCCCTCGCGAGACCTCAATGAGAATGTACGAATCGACGAGTATGGTCACAACTGCGTAGGGCGATCCAGCCTGGTACCACGCCGGAGTGCACGCACCTCTGGCATAGCGTCCACCGCATGCGGAGAAGTGGCACGGCTGCCGACGAACTGCTCCATGGTCTTGACGCCGCTGCTCCAAATTGCCCAGGTAGCGGTCCCGCACCGCTTGGCGCACGAGTTCGGAGATAGTGGTATTCCGGGCTCGTGCGACGCTATGCAGGGCGTTCGACAGTTGGTCATCCAAGTAAAGCTGCATGCGCCTCATGATCTATATTGTCCATCACCCCGCCAGTTGTACCGTAACGACCGCTTGCTTCTCCACCTTCGCGGGATCCAGAGTGATGCCAAAGCCTGGCCGCGTGGGCAGCGCGAACTTTCCATTCACGGGTTTCAGCTCGTCCTTCTCGAAGTGATGGTAGGAGCGCATCTTGGTGATGAGATACTCCACCAGCGGACACGTCATCGGCGATTGGCTGGCCACCACGTGCAGGGCCGTATGGAGGCTATGCCCGTGCGGAATGACGTGCGCATCGAATAGGCTGGCCAGCGAGCAGATCTTCACGAGTTCGCTGACGCCGCCACACCACTCCGGATCGGCCTGCACCACGGAGATCGCTCCGGCCTTCAGGTATTCATGCGCGTGCCAGCGGGAGTAGAAATGCTCGCCGGTGGCCACCGGAATACTGGTTGAGCGCCGCAGCGTGGCGTAGCTCTCGATCTTCTCCAGCGCGAAGGCTTCCTCGATCCAGCGCGGCCGGTACTGCTCGGCCTGCTTGGCCCAGCGCACGGCGTAGTTGAGGTCCCAGCCCATGAAAGCGTCGAACATGAACTCGCCTTCGGGGCCCATAGACTCTCGCAGCACGCGCGCCAGTTCCAGGTTCTTCGCCATGCCTTCCATGCCGTCTCCTGGGCCGTAGGCGATAAACCACTTCTGGTGGCGGAAGCCCTGCGCCTTCAACTCCGCTGATTTCTTTGCTGCCGCTTCCGGCTCTACCGAAAAGCCCAGGCAACTGCCGTAGGCTTCCACCTCGGTACGGGTTGGACCACCCAGCAGCCGATAAACCGGCACCTCATGGTATCGGCCACGCAGATCCCAGAGCGTGTTGTCGACCGCGCTGATCCCCATCATAAAGTGACCGCGGCTGGAGTGCCGGTTGAGGCGGTACAACTGGTCCCAGAGGGTTTCGCCGGCCAGCGCATCCTTACCTAGTAAGAAGGGGCGCAGTTGCTGGGCTACGACGATGGCGGCTTCGGTGTCGATGGGTCCGTACAGGCCCTCCATACCGGCATCGGTGGTGATGCGAAGGTAGAGTGCCGAGGCGTTCACCGTCGTCTTTTGTGGATTCGGATTGTCGCGATAGACCTTCGGGCGCAATTCGGCATAGACGTGGTTAGGCTGCACCTGATACTGGGCATCGACGCCCGGAGTGGCTTCCCGCCTACCCTGCACCCGTAAGATCTCCACACCACGAATGAGAGCTTTCGCCGGCTTACCGAACAGGGGCACGGCCGCAAGTAAAGTCAGTGCATCTCTTCTACGCATTTCAGCGCTATTCTACAAGAGCCCTGTGGGGTACGCGCTGGGAACTGCGTAACTCCAACAGGAGACTCTCAAACAATGAACAAAGGAAGAATGAAGACAGCTAAGAGGATGTCAGCGCTGTTGGTCATGGCCGTGTGCGCCACCACAGCTTTCGCACAAACCGAGGTGTTGGTAACGGGTCTGCGGTCGCCGCAGCGGCTGGCATTGACGAGTGGGGGCAATTTCCTTGTCACCGAATCCGGGACGCAGAACAACACGTCGCGTGTGGCGTTCGTCACCCGCGGCGGGACCGTGCGCGGATTGATTGAGGCGTTGCCCTCCGGTGCCGATTTCCAGGGGGACCAGAGCGGTGCCACGGCGCTGGCGCTGCGCGAGCGTACCCTATACGTGACGATCGGGGTGGGCGACACGGAGCGGCGCAACCAGGCCGGCCTGGCCATCCACAATGGCGAAGCTCCGGCGTCGGCCCTGTTCGCCACGGTCCTGCGATTCCGCTTCAGCAGCGATATTGACCAGATCACCGGGACCTTCCGGCTGACCGACGCCAGCCGCCAGTCGCTGGCCAATGGCGAAGAGGTGGAATTGACCGATGGCGCGGGTGCACGCGTCATGGCGATGGTTCTGAGCTTTATGCCGGTGTCCATCCCCGAAGGACCGGCTTACCGCTTTTCCAATCCCTGGGGTCTGGCCGTATCGAACGATGGGAACACGGTGTGGATGAACGATGCTTCGCAGGATGCCCTTTACCGTATCGACGCCGCCACGGGCCGCTGGCAGCGGGTGTTCCGCTTCGCTGGCGCACCGAATCCGACGCCGATCGGGCCGCCGCGTATCGACGCCGTGCCCACCAGCGTCCGCCTTTACAACAATCAGTTGCTGGTGAGTTTTCTGTCGGGTTTCCCGTTCCTGCAGGGTGGGGCGCGCGTGGCAGTAGTGGATCCGGCAACGCGCACCGAAACCACGTTCATCTCCGGGCTGAGTTCGGCGACGGATGTGATCTGGCGTGAGCGCGGGGACGCCCGTCCGCAGTTCTTTGTGCTGGAGTTCAGCACGAATATGCTCTCGAACCCTGCTGGTCCGGGGCGCCTGCTGCGCTACGACACCGAAACGCCGACGGTGGTGGCGGGTGATCTGATCGCGCCGGTGAGCATGGCGTACAACGCGTCCACCCAGGAGTTATTCATCCTGGAGTTGAGCGGCCGCATTCTGCGCGTGGCGCTGCAGTAAGCAGCATTGGGGCGGGGTGCTACAATCACCCGAGATGTTCCGGAAGGTACTTGTCGCCAACCGCGGTGAGATTGCGGTCAGGGTGATTCGTGCGTTGCGTGAGCTTGGGATTAAGAGCGTAGCCGTCTATTCCGACGTGGACCGTGCTTCCCTGGCGGTACGCATGGCGGACGAAGCGGTGCATATCGGCCCCGCCCCATCCTCTGAAAGTTATCTGCGAGTAGAGAAGATCGTGGATGCAGCCGCGCGCACGGGCGCGGAAGCCATTCATCCGGGCTATGGATTCCTGAGTGAGAATGAAGCGTTCGCCGCGGCCTGCGAGCAGGCTGGCGTAACCTTCATCGGACCGCCGGCAAGCGCCATCGCGAAGGTAGGATCGAAGACGGCAGCCAGGCAACTGGCTAAGGCCGCGGGCGCGCCCATCGTTCCCGGATTGGAAGAGCCGGTCGCCGACATGGATGAGGCACGGCGGGCGGCACGGGAGATCGGCTATCCGGTGCTGTTGAAGGCGGCCTCGGGCGGCGGCGGCAAGGGCATGCGGCGCGTGGACCGGGAAGCCGATCTGGAAGCCGCGCTGCGCGATGCGTCCAGCGAAGCGGAGCGCTCCTTCAAAGACGCGGCAGTCTACATCGAAAAGCTGGTTCTGCAGCCGCGGCACATCGAAATCCAGGTGCTGGGAGATCGGCACGGCCATCTGATCCATCTTGGCGAGCGCGAGTGTTCCATCCAACGGCGGCACCAGAAGGTGATTGAAGAGTGCCCGTCCCCGGTGATGCTGGAGCATCCCGAGTTGCGCGATGCGATGGGCGAGGCGGCGTTGCGCGTGGCGCGGGCAGCGGGCTACTACAATGCCGGCACCTGCGAGTTCCTGATGGATGCGGATCGCAACTTCTACTTCCTGGAGATGAACACGCGGCTGCAGGTGGAGCATCCGGTGACGGAGTTGGTGACCGCCCTCGACCTGGTGCATTGGCAACTGCGGATTGCCGCGGGTGAGCCGTTGACCGTGCGGCAACAGGACGTCATCTGGCGCGGTTCGGCCATGGAGTGCCGCATCTATGCCGAGAATCCGGACATGGGCTTTCTTCCATCGCCGGGCCGGATCGGCGGTTTGAAGGAGCCCTCGGGGCCTGGCATCCGGCTGGATTCTGGCGTCTATCCGGGATGGGTGGTGCCGATGGATTACGACCCGCTGCTGGCAAAGCTTGCCACCTGGGGCGAGACGCGGGAAGTTGCCATCGAACGAATGCAGCGCGCCATCAGTGAGTATTCGGTAGCGGGCATCAAAACAAATCTCGGTTTTTTTGCGAGCATCCTGCGCGACGCCGATTTCCGCGCCGGGCGCCTGCATACGGGATTCATCGAAGAGTATTTCGCACGGTTGGACGCCACCGGCAACCTCACCGATACAGCATTGGCGGAGATCGCTGCGGTCATCGCGGCGGTGCATGCCGCGCGGCGCCGGACACCCACGGAGACGGCGATGGTCACGCAGGAATCCCGATGGCGGATGGCCGGCCTGAAAGAGTGGATGCGATGAAGAAGCGTCTGATCGAAGTGGACGGCGCGGCGGGCGAGTTGGCGTTCCGCTTCGATGAGAGCGCAATGGAAGCAAAGGTGACGTGGCCGGGGCACGAGCCGCATGCGTATCTGATGGAGTATCGGGAAGTGGAGCCGGGTGTCTATTCGCTGCTGGCGGGCCATGCTTCGCTCGAAGCCCGGTTGCTGGAGCGGCCGGGAGGCAAGTGGCTGGTGGAGGTGGGCGGCCGCAGTTTCGAGGTGACTGTCCGCGATCCGCGCGAGGCGGCCGCATCGCGAAATGGGCGCGGCGCCGAGGGCCAGCAGCAGGTGCAATCGCCGATGCCGGGCAAAGTGGTGCGGGTGCTGGTGGAAGAAGGAGCGCAGGTGGAACCCGGGCAGGGATTGGTGGTGGTGGAGGCCATGAAGATGCAAAACGAGATGAAGGCACCAAAAGCCGGCAAGGTGGTGGCAGTGCTGGCGAAAACCGGCGCCAGTGTCACGGCGGGCGAAGTGCTCGTAACATTGGAATAGAGATGGCGGATTCTTGTGCAATCTGTGGCGGGTCCGGGTGGCGCGTGGTGGAACGCCATGGCATCTCCGGCGCGGAGCGTTGCCAGTGTTATCGGCAAGAGCGAGTATCGGCCATGCTGGATGCTGCTCGCATTCCACCGCTCTATCAGAACGCCTCTTTTGAGAACTTTGTCATCCCGGAGGACAATCCTACTGCAGCGAACGCTCTTGGCTTCGCGTTTACTAACGCGCTGAACTACACGCGTGCTTTTCCAGAAACGGAGAAGCCAGGGCTGCTCTTCATTGGCAATCCGGGGACAGGAAAGACTCATCTGGCCGTGGCCACATTGAGGAAGTTGATCCAGAAGGGTTTCGACGGGCTGTTCTACGACTACCAGAACCTGCTAGATAACATCCGCGCCGGCTATGATCGCGAATCCGGCTCGATGGATAAGGAGGCCTACCGCAGCGTGCTGGAGGCGCCGGTGCTGCTGCTGGATGACTTAGGCGCGCATCGCGTGACCGACTGGGTAGACGATACGGTCACGTCCATCATTACCTATCGCTGCAACTTCCGCCGGCCGCTGATCGCAACCACGAATCTGGTGGACCCCGATGCCGGTTTCCTGATGACGGAACGGTCGCTCCCCGGCGCTCCGGTTCGGAACACGCTGGCCGAGCGCATTGGCATGCGAGCCCGGTCGCGCATCTTTGAGATGTGTAAGGTGGTGCGGATGCCGGCGGTTGAGGATTATCGCGTCAAACGCGTGCGCTGAAATCAGGCTTTGCCGCCGAAGGGATTGAAGTCCGTATTGGTGTCGTAGATCTCGATACCTTCGGCCTTTTTCAAACCGTTCACGACCAGGTAGGTAACGGGCGTTGCCAGCGTCTCATACAGCACCTTGCCGGTGTAGCCGGACAGGATGAGGTTGAAGATGGTGCCCCAGTCGCGGATGCCGCCGAAGGCAAGCACCATAACGACGACCGTGTCCACCATCTGGCCCACGGCCGTCGACCCGATGGTGCGCACCCAGAGCATCTTGCCGTTGGTAACGACTTTCAGTTTCGCCATGACGAAGGCGTTGGCGAACTCACCGCACCAGTAGGCAATGAGACTCGCAACCACCAGGCGGGGCACGAAGTTGAACACCGTTTCAAAGGCTTTCTGGTCAGGCCATTCCGGTGCTGGCGGCAGCGCTACCACCGTCATGCCGATGACGGCCAGCAGTGCGGAAGACAGGAAGCCGGTCCAAATGGCGCGGCGAGAGGCCGAGTAGCCGTAGACCTCGGTGAAGATATCGCCGAAAATATAGGTGATGGGGAACAGGATCTGTGCCCCACTCAAGCGACCGGCGCCGACGGCGACCAGCTTTGGAGCGACCAGGTTCGAAATGATTAGTACCACCACAAAAAAATTGATGAGGTGGTCCAGGTACTTGAACCGAGGCTGGGACATCGGGGCAGGAGCGCTCATAAAACGGAGTTCCCATTCTACGATGAAGAGAGAGGATCTCGTCGTGCCATTTTATTCGCATATTCTCGTTTTGCTAATGATCGCCCTGCTGGCGGGCTGCAGTTCCGCCCCGCAGCCGGCAGCGAATGTGGAGGTTGACCAGGAGTTTCTGGCGAACTTCAAACCGGCTCCCGCCGTGATGGAGGATGCCAAGAACCCTATAACCGAAGAAAAAGTGCAGTTGGGCCGGATGCTGTACTACGAAAACCGGCTTTCACGGAACCAGAAGCTTTCGTGCAACACCTGCCACCTTTTGGATAAGTATGGCGTGGACTCGGCATCGACGTCCACCGGCCACAAGGAACAGAAGGGCAACCGTAACGCCCCCACGGTGTACTATGCCGCCGGACATATCCTGCAGTTCTGGGATGGGCGCGCCGCGGACGTTGAGGAACAGGCTGGTGGCCCCATGCTGAACCCGGTGGAGATGGCCATGCCAAAGGCGGAAGTTGTGGAAGCGACGTTGAAGTCGATGCCGGGCTACGTGGACGCCTTCAAGAAGGCCTTCCCGCAGGACAAGAACCCGGTGACGTTCGGGAATGCCGCGAAAGCGATTGCCGCGTTTGAGCGTAAGCTGGTGACGCCGTCCCGTTGGGATAAGTTCCTGGAGGGCGACAAGGCGGCTCTGACCAATGAGGAGAAGGCCGGATTCCTGGCGTTCTACAAGGCAGGCTGCCACAGTTGCCACAACGGGCCGTTCGTTGGCGGCCTGCTCTATCAGAAGGCCGGCTTGCGGAAGCCGTGGCCGAGCCAGAAGGACCAGGGTCGCTTCGAGGTGACTAAGAAGGACAGCGACAAGATGATGTTCAAGGTGCCCAGCCTGCGCAACATCGAGAAGACGGGACCGTATTTCCACGATGGCTCCGTGCCGACGCTGGAAGAAGCTATCCGGCTGATGGGCGAACATCAGACCGAGCGGCCGCTCACCGATACCGAAGTGAAGCAGATCGCGACCTGGATGAAGTCGTTGACGGGCGAGTTGCCGGCCGAGTACATCAAAAAGCCGGAACTGCCTGCCAGTACGGACAAGACGCCCAAACCAGAGGCGGACTAACAGCAGTGTCCATCACGGCAGCCGAGGAGCGAGCCTTCTACGACAACGTGTATTCGCGCTTTCTCGCGCTGCCGGACGAACAGTTGCGGGTGGACCGGCAGGTGATGCTGCGAACCTGGAACGATCCGCGTCAGCCGCAGTACGAACGGCGGCGGCTGTACATGGCGGTGATGGCGCGACTGGAGGCGCATCTGCGGCCGGGCCTTCGCGTATTAGACTACGGCTGCGGTCCCGCCGATTGGGGCGTGTGGCTTGCCACCGAAGGGGCTGAGGTGACGCTGTTGGACCTGTCGCCGGCGGCCGTGGAGTTGGGCGTGCGCCGGGCAGGGGCCAGTGGGGTTACCGTGCGCGGTGAAGCGCGGGATGCCAGCGATCTGAGCTGTTTTCGCGATGG
>JAEUQF010000222.1 GCA_016789745.1 Bryobacterales bacterium | reverse complement strand
TGCACCAGCAGGGCGACAAAGTCACCGGCACACACCAGGGCGACTTCACGGCGCGCGATTTGCAGGGCTCTATCTCGGGCGGCGAAGTGAAGCTGACCAGCAGCATCGGCGAACAGCACGGCGCCGCACTTACCTATCGCTTCACGGGCAAGCTAAACGCGGACTCGCTCACGGGAACGTTGAACATGGGCGAATACCGCGAAGCCACATTCACGGCGAAACGCCACGCCGGGTAGCGATCACGTGCAAGGTGCTTCGTAGCGCAGAACGCGTGTTCTGCCAGAGCCCAAATCTGGCAGGGCCTGACAGACGATGTACGCGTTTCCAGCGGGTTTCCGAAGACAGGACACATCGCTGGCTTTCGGGATCGAGTCCTGGCCGGCGTAGCGCGACACACCCCCTTGCCTGTCAACCCACAGCTTCAACCCGCTGGCCCGAAGCAGCAGTTTTGCGCCTCGGAACGCCATGGGATAAGAATCGACGGGCATCGGCCAACTCGCGATGACGCCACCACGCGCGTTCACTTCTTCGGCGATCTCGGGAACCAGCGTTCCCTTGGTATTGGTGGGCAATGTTGCAACCCGCGCCACTGCTACTTCGCCGCACGGGTGGTCGACGATCCGAACGGTGCGGGCATCCTTCGCGGCGCCCGGACCGGGCCAGAAACTCAACTCGATACGGTCAGGCGCGGAGAGCAGACCGCTCGACCAGCACAGGAGCAGCGCGACCAGAGCCGTCATCTACCCTCGCTCCAACGCCACCGCCGCCGCCCCATAAACACCCGCATAGTATCCCAACCCGCTCGTCTCCACGCGCAATGCCCGTTGCTCCGGCACCGTCAACCTCGCCCGCAACTCCGCCCGCAGCGCCTCCAGCAGCAATTCGTTCTCCTGCACGACACCGCCCGCCAGCACCAGCAACTCCGGATCCAACAACTGCACAATCGACGCGGTGCCGAACGCCAGGTACCGGGCCAGGGTCAGCACGGCCTCCCGTGCCTTCGCATCGCCGCCCCGCGCCGCCGCGATCACCTGCTCCGCGTCGCCAAACCCATCGCCGGCATAACGCACCAGCGCCGAGGCATTCGCATACACCTCCAAACACCCGCGCAATCCACACGTACACGGCAGCCCATCCATCACGATCGGAATATGCCCGAGCGCATTCGCAAAGAAGTGCGCTCCGTGGTTCAGACGCCCATTGGTATAGCAGCCGCCGCCCACACCCGTCCCCAGTGTGATGCAGACAAAGTCTCGTACATCCCGCGCCGCGCCAAAGCGGCTCTCCGCCGCCGCCAGCGCATTGGCGTCATTCTCTACATACACCGGCAGACCCGTCGCTCCCTGCAGTTCTTCGGCAATCCGCGTCCCGGTCCACCCCGGCAGATTCTCCGTCGCATAGGCCACGCGCCCGGTATGCGGATCCACCCAACCCGCGGTCGCGACACCTAACGTAGCCGGCCGGAAACCATCGCCACGAGCCTGCGCCGTCAACTCCAACGCCACCTTCTTCAGATGAGCCAGCAGCGCCGCACCACCACCGCCGGGCGTCGGCACAAAGCCTTGCCCACGCAGCGCACCGTCAGCCGTCACAACGCCATACTTGGTGTTCGTCCCGCCCATGTCGATGCCCAGCACGTCGCCTGCGGAACCGCGCCCGGCACGCTCCACCGCCTCGACAAAGCCGCGCGTAATCACCTCCGGCCGCGTAATCGCGGTACCCACGATCACCGCCCAGGCCCCCGCCTGCATCGCCGCCGCAGCCTGCTCCGGCCGGTGAATGCGACCCTCCGCAATCACCGGTACCGGCACCGCCTGCCGCAGGACCGCGATCAGCCCAGGATCGAAGCCCGTCGTGTGCGCCGTCTCATCGGTATACCCGTGCATAGTGCTGAGCACCGCATCGGCACCGGCCTCCACCGCGGCTACAGCTTCTTCCACGCGTGCGATATCGGCCAGCACAATCGCGCCATCTTGTTTCAAGGCACGTACACGATCGAGCGCGCCGAATCGCTGCCCGCGCGCCGTCACATCCACCGCGATCATCTCCGCGCCAGTCGTTCGCAGCAGTTCCCGCGCCCGCTCCAGGCTGCCTGTAATCAGGATCCGCCCATCGCTCCAGACCTGCTTGTCAATCGCGATCAGCGGCAGTTTCACAACATCGCGAATCGCGCGCACATCGGCCATCCCATTCGCGCGGATGCCCGCCGCACCGCCCATCTCCGCAGTCCTCGCAAACCGAGCCAGGCTCTCCGGCTGCGCGAACGGATCCTCATCCGGCGCCTGGCACGATACCAGCAGTTTCCCTTCCATCCGTCGAAGAACGTCGGCTACATTCATAAGCTCGTCAACTCGTTTTCGCAGCCATCGCGCACAGCACAATAGCCAGCAGCAGAATCCCGATTCCCATCTTCATGCGGCGCGATGCGTCCGGCGGCGCCTCTCGCCATTCGCCCAACAGCGTACCCATGCCGTTGGCCACCACCAGCCCTACCGCCAGGCTCAGCGGCCATCCAATGGACGGACCCATCGACCCCAACATCGGCGTTGCCGCGCCATATAAGAAGATGCTGCCACCCCACAGCAACCCCATCAACACACTCAGCCCGTACGTGCGCGATACCGGCCCTTCCTTTAACAACCCGGCACTCCCGTTGCGCCGCATCAGGTACGTGCAGAAGGCAATGTTCGGCACCGATCCCGCACCCAGCATCAATAGCCATATGAAATTCGTCGCCATGAACGACGAATGGCCCAGAACCATGCCCACCTGTGCCACCGGCTGTGCCAGCGCATAGCCGATATTGAAGATCGCCGACAGCACCCCCGCTACAATCGCAAACAAATAGCCCACCGGCGCCACGGCCTTCGTTGCCGTTCGGTCCCGCAGGCGGCCCGCCGAGCCGCACACCGCAACACCCACAAGGAACACCGCCACTCCGGAGAACAGCAGGTAATGCCGCGACTCCAACACAAACGCGCCCTCGGTCAGAAACAGCGGCACCAGCGACCCCAGCCCCGAGCTGATCCCGATCACCAGCGAGTTCGCCAGCGAGACGCCGAGCTTATCCACGCTCTGTCCGAAGAAGATGGCCCCGAAACCCCACGCGAAGCCGAACACAATCGCCGCCAGGCGCGCGCTCATCGGAGCCGCGTCCCAGATCGCCCGCGGATCGGGGAGCCAGACGCCGACGATGGTCAGTGGCATCGCCAGGCAGGCCGTGAGAATGAACACCAGCCAGATCTGCTCCCACTTCCATCGTGGAATCACCTTCATCGGCGCCGTAAACAGACCGTTGGCGACGCCGGAAGCAAACACCAGTGCCAGACCGATTGCAAGCATTTCGATGAGCCAGACACGAGCATAGCCGATACACCGCCGGAGTGAGGCGCTACCCTACAATCGAAACAACTCATGTCTCTCCGCTACGCTGCCCTGCTTGCCGTACCCGCGCTGGCCTTCGGCGCGGTAATCGTAGACGATCTGTTCTCCGATGGCGACTCCCGCAACCAGAATCTGCCGCAGTCGCTGCGCCTCTTCAACGGCCGCGCCAATACCGTCCGCAGCCACGACGCAGGCAGCGTGCAGTTCGACCTGACAAACGCCGGGGGCTCCGATGCCTTCTGGGCTTTCTTCACCGAGGCCGGTGCGCCGGTGCGCCTGGAGGTGGGCGATAAGATCACGGTGTCGGTGGCCTTTCATTTGTCCGGATTCCCGGCAAACGCGCAGGATATACGGTTCGGGGTCTTCGACTCACTGGGCACGCGCAACACGGCGGACCTGACGGGCGGGATGAATAACGCCACCTTCATTGACGATCCCGGCTACGGGATGCAGTTCTTCGCCAGCGGTGCGGGCAGTGCGTTCGCATTGGGCCGCCGCGCAAACCTGACCGGCGGTAACATCTTCAACAGCTTCGGTGACTTCACTGCGTTGAGCAGTATTGCCCCCGTGCCTCCGCGGCAGACGCTGCGAGGAGACACGGTCTACACGCTCCACTACAATGTGCTGCGCCTGAGCGAGGGCGAGAACCTGGTGAATGTCCGCGTGGAAGGCGACGGCGTGAGCGGATTGGACTTCTCCGGCTTTGATACTGGCAGCGACCTGCCCACCAGCTTCGACTATTTCGCCTTTCGGGTCACCGGACCGGCCTTCGCCCAACGAATCACGCTATCGCGGATCCAGGTGGCCTTCACGCCCGCCGCTCCGGTGATCACAACGCAGCCCCAGCCTTCCAGCCTGACCGTGCGGGTGGGCGCGCGGGTGGTGCTGGCCGTAGGCGCGCGCGGCAATGAGTTGAGCTACCAGTGGTATCGCGACGCAACACCCCTTCTGGACCGGCAGCAGAACCCCTCCGTCGGTCTGCCGACCCTACAGTTGGAAAACATCAGCCTGGCCGATGCAGGTTCGTACACCGTCCGCGTCAGTAACGGCGGTGGCACCGTAACCAGCACCCCGGTGGTGCTGCGGGTCAGTCGCGACCCGGTCGCACCGCCTCCGGCCATCACGCAGCAGCCACTGCCCTTGACGGCCGCCGCGGGAGAACCGGCCACGTTCACCGTCGCAGCCACTGGCGCCGGTCTCACCTATCAATGGTTCAAAGACGGCGCGCCGCTTCCGGGAGCCACGGCGTCATCCTTCACCATCGCGCGCGCCCAGTTGACCGACCAGGGCCAGTACACGGTGTTGATCACCAACGGAAGCGGCAGGGTCACCAGTGAAGCAGCGCGATTGACGTTGGTTTCGGCGATGAGCGTGGTGACCGCAACGCCGGTAAACGGCGCCACCGGCATCTGCGTCGATCCCCCGCTGCTGTTGACCTTTGACCGGCCGGTGCGCGCGGGCCGCGGCGGGCGCATCCGACTGTTCCGTTCCGATGGCGTGGTGGCCGATACGATCGACCTCCGTGCCGCCAATCACGTGCGTCTCATCGGATCCGGCAACACGCCGTTCCAATATGACCCGTTGCTGGTGGACGGCAACACGGCGCGCCTGGTGTTTCCACGCGCGCGGCTCACGCCCGGAGAAACCTACTCGCTCGAAATCGAACAGGGCGCCCTTACTGACGAGGCCGGCGTGTCCTATCGGGGCCGTTTGGCCGACCGCTGGACCTTCACGGTGCGCACCACCGCTCCCGTGCCCGGGGCCACCTCCCTGGTGGTGGACCCCGAAGGGGATGGCGACTTCTGCACCGTGCAGTCGGCCATCGACCATGTGCCGGTGAACAACATCCGCCGCACGGTGATTCAAGTCAAGCCAGGCATCTACCCGGAGCAGGTGTACGTCGGCTCCGGCAAGAATCACATTACGGTGCGCAGTGACTCCGGGGAGACCGAGATCCGCTATGCCAACAATGCGAATCGCAATCCTTCCCAGCGGCAGGTGTTCAGCGTCGATGCTTCGGACTTCACGTTAGAGAACATCACGGTACGCAACACCACGGCCAAGGGCGGCTCGCAAGCCGAGGCGTTCCGCGGCAACGGCCAGCGCATCGCATTGAACTTCGTGAAGCTCTACAGCTTCCAGGACACGCTGTGGCTGCAGGGGCAGGCCTTCGTCAACAACAGCTACATCGAAGGCGATGTGGACTTCACCTGGGGCAACGGCGGCGTCTTCTTCACCGACACCGAGTTGAAGATGGTGACCGGCGGCGGCTACTACACGCAGATCCGCAACGGCCGGGGACAGGTGGGCAACGTCTACGTGCGCTGCCGTTTCACCGCCGCGCCGGGCGTGACCAACGCTTACCTGAGCCGCATCGATCCGAACATCTTTCCGTATAGCCAGATGATCCTCATCGATAGCGTGCTGGGCGCCCATATCCGGCCGGAGGCATGGCTGCTAAACAACGCCGGGACAGCGCAGAACGTGCAGTTCTGGGAGTACAACAGCCGCGATGAGCAAGGCAATCTGCTGACCGGCCTGGGCCGGGCACCGTTCTCGCGGCAGTTGACCGCCGAGGACGCCGAACGATGGAGAGAAGCGTCCGTCGTGTTCCCCCTGTGGCGTCCGTCGACGAAGCTCGTGGCCGGCATTGAGATCCCGGAGTTGGATCGGCTGTATAACGGCCAGGCGCAGACGCTGTCGCCCATCACCACGCCACCCGGGCTGCCAGTGCGAGTCGTGTATGCGCGCGGCGGGCCGCCGCCTACGGAGGCCGGCACGTATCCGGTGATGGCCTTGGTGGAGGATGCAACCTACCAGGGCACGCTACGGACAACCCTGACGATCCGCCCGGCGGCGGTCGATATCACGCTGCGGGATCTGTACCAGACCTTCGATGGCACGCCCAAGCCGGTGCGGGTGCTCACGGATCCGCCCACCGCAGGCGTGACGGTCACGTATAACGGCTCGCCGGTGGCGCCGGTGCAACCTGGACGCTACGCCGTGCTGGCAAGCTTTGGAGATCGCAATCGCATCGGGCGCGCTTCGGCAACGTTGACGATTGCGGAGAGCAACGCTACGAGCCTGGCCTCGTTTCCAGGAGCGGAAGGGGAAGGCGCGCAGAGCCGCGGCGGTCGAGGCGGCGACGTCTATCACGTCACCAATTTGGAGGACTCCGGCCCAGGCAGTCTGCGCAACGGGATCCAGACAGCCACGGGCCCTCGGACGATTGTGTTCGATGTTGGCGGTACGATCCAACTGCGGTCACGGCTGTCCATCAACCGCTCGTTCCTGACCATTGCCGGGCAGACGGCTCCAGGCGACGGGATTACAGTTGCGGGCTGGCCAGCGGTGATCAGCGGGGCGAGCCATGTCATCCTGCGCTATCTGCGGTTCCGCATGGGGGATCGCAATTGCCCGGCAGTGCAGGACGACGCGTTGTGGGTGGACCGCTCCTCCAACGTGATCATTGACCATGTCTCGGCATCGTGGAGCGTTGATGAGACGCTGTCCGTGACGGACTCGACGCGGGTGACGGTGCAATGGTCCTTCATCACCGAAAGCCTGCGCAACTCCTGCCACGAAAAGGGCGCGCATGGGTATGGATCGCTGATCCGGTTCGGGAACGGCTTAGTCAGTTATCATCACAACCTGTTCGCGCATCACGATAGCCGCAACCCGCGCGTCGGGGACGACATTGGACTGGATTTCGTCAACAACATGGTCTACAACTGGGGAAGCACGGCGGGCTATTCGGGCTCTAACGAC
Source organism: Bryobacterales bacterium (assembly GCA_016789745.1). GTDB lineage: Bacteria > Acidobacteriota > Terriglobia > Bryobacterales > Bryobacteraceae > CADEFT01. Next base: position 4,508 of record JAEUQF010000222.1, on the reverse strand, counting down.
GAAGGCAACACGCGCGTGAATTTCGCGGCAAACGTGTTCAAGGCCGGCCCGTCCAGCGGCAGCGGCACCAATCGCAATCGCGCCTTCTCCGGGGGCGGGACGAACACGGCGGTCTACCAGGAGAACAACATTATGAACGGCTCGGCCAGCGGATGGCTCATGTTCACCGGGGCATTGACGCGACGTGATACGGGCCGCTTTGACCTTGCTCAGGTGGAACTGATGACGGCGAATGAAGCCTATGAAGCGGTACTGGCGCAGGGCGGAGCGTCGCTGCGGCGCGATGCGGTGGACTTGCGCGTCATCGAGGAAGTGCGCACCGGCCGCGGGCGCCTTATTGACTCGCAAGATCAGGTTGGCGGATGGCCGGTGCTGCAAACCGGCACGGCTCCCGCAGATCGCGATGGCGATGGCATGCCGGACGCGTGGGAATTTGCACAGGGGCTGAATTCTGCCGATGCCGCCGACGGCAACCGAGTCGGTTCGGATGGATACACGAATCTGGAACGGTATCTGCACTCGCTTGTGGTTCAGTGAGTTGTCGCACGCCTCTCAAGTACCGCGGTAACAGTAGGGGCGCGTAACGGGCTCTACGCGGCATGATGGCTGCCTTCGAACTGCTGCTGTCGGCGATGGCCGCACTCGCCAATGCCGGAATCGCTCGCGGCTCGACGGCCTTGTGGATTGCGTTGACAGCATGGAGCACGCTCAGCCTGTCGCGAGCGGCTGCCGACGCGGTCAGCCTGTTCGAGTGGCTGCCGGGCGTGGAGTGGTTCCGCGCCTCCGGGGTGTTGTGGTTCGCCATCTCGCTGCCGTTGTGGATTGCCATGCGGATGTGGACCAGGCCGGTGGAGACGGACCTCGTCCGTAGAAGGCTGATGGCGCAGGGGGCCGCCGTGGTGATGGCTCCGGGGGCGGGAATCGGCTATGCGATTCACCGGTCGCGGCAAGATGCACAGATTCGCGAATGCACCATCCCGGTGCCGGACTTGCCGGCGGAACTTGAGGGGCTGCGGCTGGTGCAGATCAGTGATATTCATCTAAGCTCCTTCTTTTCGCGCGACCAGTTGCGGCGTGTTGTGGATCAGGCGAATGACCTGCGGGCAGACCTGGCGCTGGTGACCGGCGACCTGATCACCGTCGCCGGCGATCCTCTGCACGAAGCGATCGCAGAACTGGCCCGACTGCGGGCGGACCGTGGCGTGCTGGGCTGTCTTGGCAATCATGAAATCGTGGCGCGCAGCGAGCGGGAGACAGTGCGGATGGGCGCAAGGCGCGGGATGCGATTTCTGCGGCAGGAAGCCGAATGCCTGCGCTTCGGGTGCGCTCGTCTGAATGTCGCGGGTGTCGACTACCAACGCAAGCAACGGCCTTACCTGACGGGTGCGGAGAGTCTGCTGCGCGCCGATGCCGTGAACCTGCTGCTCTCCCACAATCCCGACGTCTTTCCAGTGGCGGCTGCGCAGGGTTGGAATGTCACGGTGGCGGGGCACACCCACGGCGGGCAGATTACGCTCGAGTATCTGCATCCCTCCTTAAATCCAGCGCGATTCTACACCCCCTTCACTTACGGCTTGTACCAACAGGAAGGGCACAGCCTGTTCGTAACCAGCGGATTGGGGACGGTGGGTATACCGGCGCGCTTCGGAACGCAGGCGGAAGTCGCCCTGCTGCGGCTGGTACGGGCTTAAGACGGATCACGACTGAGCTGGACTTGGATGCCGAAGTGATCGGTCAGCTGGCCAAGTTCCGGATCCTGAGTGGGCCAGGTGGTCAATGGACCGCCGCGTCTCCAGCAACGGGCCTTTGGTGGCAATAGTCCAACCGCGGAACGTTGTTTCCAGGAGGTCGAACATGTCGTAGGGCTGTGTCAAACGCGGTACGCCCTGGTTCCAGTCACCGGCGATGATCGTCCGAACCTTGGGCAGGTCGGCCAGAAGCGGAACCATTGCCCTGAAGTACCACCCATGATCCTGCCAGGGTTTACGGTTCCGCTGCCCGGAGGAAACGTGAGCATACCGAAGGGAATGCTCACGCTAATCACGTGCAAGGGCCCTACGGGTGTTTGGGTTGTCGCCGGGATGAATCGGCCCGGCGGTAGCTCAGGATGGCCAGTGGCATCTGCCTCCACCCAGGGTTCCCGGCTCCACAACAGCACTTTCCGAAGCGACTTGGCGGCCTTGTCATAGCCATAGTCGCCCGAAGACGTGATCAGGAATCCGCCCTCCGGGAGGTTGCCTTCACAACCTTCCGCAACACGACGATGTCGGCGCGCTTCGCTGCCAGCACCTCCCGCACGAGGGCGCCGCGAGGGGATGCAGGCGCGGTTCTCGCTCACTCGCACCAATAGGGCATACTGTAACGATGCTGCTTCCCCACGATTTCGAAGATACGATCGAACTGCAGCAAAAGCTTGCACGGGTGCAGAGTCTTCTGGAAGCCTCTCGCAGAGTGCACGGCACCATTCGCCTGGACGAGGTGCTGCACGGCGTGCTGGAGATCGCGGTGAAGGAGTTGGAAGCCGACGGAGCGTTCTTCGCACCGTCCGAGTTTCTACGGGCCGCCCGCGAGACCACCTATGGCCGTGTGCCGCGGGATTGGGCGGAGTGGCAGGCGGGGGACGAACACAAGGGATTCGCCAGCGCAAGGCTCGCCAGCGAACGCGGCGATAGCCTCACGCACCTGGTAGTGTGCCGGGCACAGCCGCTCGGGCTGGAAGAAGCCGATTTTCTGGAGGGCCTTGCGCTGCAGGCAGCGCTGGCAGTTGGCAATGCGCGGCATCACGAACAGATGCTGGAGTGGGAGCGCGTGCGCCAGGACCTGGAAGCGGCTCGCGCGATCCAGCGGAGTCTGCTGCCGCAAGCCGTACCGGTTCTGGCGGGTTATTCGCTGGGCTATCGCGCCACCACCTGCTATGAAGTGGGCGGCGACTACCTGGATATCCTGCCGCAGCGCGACGGGCGGCTGATGATGGTGGTGGCCGACGTGGCGGGCAAAGGATCGGCATCGGCCCTGGTGAGTGCCTCGTTCCGATCGATGTTCCGTGCGATGGCGGAAGCGGATTTCCCATTGGCGGAGATGGCCAGCCGTGTGAACCAACTGCACTGGCAGGAAGGTCCGGAAGCGAGGCGCCGCTACGTGACGGCGTTCCTGATGCGTTTGGATCCGGTGCACCACGTGTTAGAGGCAGTGAATGCCGGGCATAACCCGGGTTTCCTGGTGGCACCCGGGCTTGCGCCCATCCAGATCGAGTCATCGGGGCCTCCGCTGGGGCTGCTGCCGAACCTGACCTATACGGCCCAGACCTGTGGGATTCCACCGGGCGCCCGTATATTCGTGTACACTGACGGACTAACCGAAGTGTTTCGAGGCGAGGAGCAGTTCGGCGAAGAACGGCTGCTGGCAACATTGTGCGGACTGCCTGATAGCAGCAGCGCTGGCGTGCTGGAGGCGATCTGGCAAGCTGTCACGGAATTCGATGAAGGTCCGCGCCAGAGGGATGACATGACAGCCTTGTCGATTCTACGGTCGGCGTGACGAGGACGAAGGAGAATGCCCATGAGCGAATCGGTGGTTACCGAGTTGCGCCTGCCCTCACGGCTCGGCTTCGAGAAGGTGGCCATGGACACGGCGGCCAGTGTCGCGAGTCTCATGGGATTCACGCCGGACCGTGTGGAGGATCTGAAGACAGCCGTAGCCGAAGCCTGTATCAACGCGATTGAGCATGGCAACCAGTTGAACGAGAGCCTCTGCGTGCACGTGATTCTGGTGATGGATGCCGAATCGCTGGAGGTGAAGATCCACGACCAGGGGGCAGGCGTGGATCAGTCAGAACATGCGGTGCCCGATATCGACAGGAAGATGGCCGGAGAAGAAGAGCCGCGCGGGATGGGGATGTTCCTGATCCAGGCACTGGTAGACGAGGTGGAGTACGTGCAGCAACCGGAAGGCAGCTATGCGCGATTGGTAATTCATCTGAATGCCGACGGGGAGAGGAAGTAAGCGATGGTAGCGCCAACAAAGGCGAAGGTGGAACAGGCGGACGGCACGGCCGTGCTGCGATTCGATGGTGATATCACCAGCGCGTCGCAGGATGCGGTGCTGGGTAATTACAACAGGTTACCGGAAGGCACGGCTCGGATTCTGCTGGACTTCACGAAGGTGCCGTATCTGAACAGCAGCGGCATTGCGCTGGTCATTCAGCTGCTGATGGCGGCGAAGAAGGCCGGACAGAAGGTGGTGTGCTTCGGCCTGACACCGCACTTCATGAAAGTGTTCACGATGTTGGGCCTTGCGAAGTATACGAGTCTGCATGCGGATGAACCCGCAGCCCGCAGTGCTGTCGCGGGGTGAAGTTTCGAAAGGCTTGTGAGTCCAGGCACTCGCAGTAAGAGACAAACGGGTCCAGTTAACCACTTCTGTTTCAGAACGGCTACAATAAGGCCAACGGTTAAACTATGTCTCGTTTTTCTGCAGTGCTCTTTTCACTCGCCCTGCTCGCGAGCCCT
>JAEUQF010000205.1 GCA_016789745.1 Bryobacterales bacterium | reverse complement strand
ACAACCCGTTCAAGAGCCCGAACTACGGCAACCCGAACACGGTTTACAATCTGCAGAACCTGCAGAACTTTGGCCGTATCGGCACGGCTACCCGCGGCGGCTTCTCCGACGTGGGCACGGCGCAGCCGAACCACCTGATTGTTGTCCGGCTGGAGTGGTAAGCCGGGTTAACTGTTAAACACCCTGCCCCGCGATCTTCCTTTCCACATAGGGGGTCGCGGGGTATTTTTTTGTCCAGCCTTTCCAGATAGCGAGCGCTTTGCCTGCCATGTCGCGGCTCTCCTCGGGCTTGCCGAGGGCACGCTGGATGGCGGCGTTCTGTTCATAGGCCAAGGCGAGGTCACGTTCGGCGTAGGCGGAGGGCATGCGCTCGCGGTTTTCGCTTGCAAGGCCGATCGCCTTAAGGCTGGTTTGCAGCGCCTGGGCGTGTTTGCCCGCGGCCAGCAGCGCCGCGATCTGTGTCCGGTAGGCAAAGGAGAGGTCCTGGCGCGAATGACGCTCTTTGGGCTGATCCCGGTGCAACGCTTCCATGACGGCCACGGCTTCATTGCCGCGCCGTTCGGCTTCCGCGATGTTTCCGAGCCGGCGGTGGGCATTAGAGAGGCCGGCGAGGGTGCGTCCATGATTGCTGCGGGCGAAGGCGAGTTGGAACTTGGATTTCACCAGGCCTTCGGTGACGCCCAAGGCCCGTTCCAGCACCGGCACGGCTTCCCGCGGATTGCTCTCGGCCAGCGTGATGCCCAGATTCATGGCGCGAAACGAGATGTCGTAGCGGGACTGAGCGTCGTTGCGATCGGCATTCAGGTTTAACTCCACCAACTCGACTGCCTTGCGGCAATAGGACTCGGCCTGCGCGGCGTCGCCGGCGGTGAAGCCCCACTCGGGCTGGTGGAGCAGGCAGACGTCGCCGTACACGCCGGCCAGTTCACGGCGATGCTGCGGGGCTTTGGGGTCCTTCTTGTAGAGGTCCTCGCGAATGCGGACCGCGCGGTCGAGCGTCTTGCGGGCGCCCTCCGGATCGCCGAGCAGGATCTGGTCCCAATCAATGCGTCCCAGCACGGAGGCCAGCGCGTACTGAGCCCGGTCACTGGGATAACGGGAGAGACGCACCTCGCCATAGCGTAGCGCTTCGCGGGAGTGCTTGAGGGCGCTGGGGCTATCGCCCCGGTAGGAGTAGGTGTCGCTCAACAGGACGTGGCAGTTCATGTAGGTGGAAAGGCCCAGCTCTTCCTGGGGCTCCTTGCCATAAGCCTTTTCGGTGGTGGCCAGGCCCTTGTGGAAGAACGCGAGTGCCTCGTCGTTGCGGGCCCGGAGTAGCGTCAGGTAGCCGGCGCGGTTGTAGGTAGTTGCCAAAAAACCGACCTTCTTGGGTGGTTGTCCACCGGCGGCCACCAGGCGCTCGCCGATCTGGATCGCCTTCGCGTAGCTCTTCAGTGCGTCTTCGGTGCGGCCGAGATTTGGTAGCGACGGGTAGCCTTCGATGTTTGCGATGCGCACGTAGGCTTCGGCTAGTTCCCATTGCAGTTCGTCGTCGCCGGAAGCCTCTGCCGTGAGGTTATCCAGATACTCCAGGGCGGTGGCCACCAGCATCTCCCGCGCCTTGGTTGCCCCGGCGATCTCCTGGAGTTCCTTGTCGAAGTCGAACAGGAAGGTGTTGGCGAGTTTGCGCACCTGTTGGAAGCGGCGTTCGGCGCGCCGCGCCTGGTAGACGGTGGCCCAGATGCCGGCGACCAGGGAGACTACGAGCATGGCTGCGACTACGGAGGTGAGCTTGTTGCGGCGTAGCAACTTCCCTACGCGGTAGCTCAGAGAATCCGGGCGGGCCTGGACGGGGAAGCCGTTGAGGTAGCGGCCGACATCATCGGCGAGCGCCTCGGCGGAGGTGTAGCGGCGGTCGGGCTCCTTGCGCATGGCCTTGGCAACGATGTTCTCGAGGTCGCCGGCGACGCGTTTACGGATCTTGGGATCGGTGATGGCGCTGGCCAGCGGAGGGGGGTCGTGCAGGCAGACAGCGCGTTCGATCTCGTGGAGGGTGCGTCCGGTGAGTTTGTATGGCTTCTCGCCGGCCAGGAGTTCGTAGAGGAGGACGCCGAGGGAATAGACGTCGCTGGCGGTGGTGAGCGGCTCGCCACGCACCTGTTCGGGGCTGGCGTAGTCCGGGGTCATCATGCGGAGTTCGGTGCGCGTTTGTTCGGCCTCTTTGGTGTGCGGGTCGGTTTCGAGTAGTTTGGCGATGCCGAAGTCGAGGAGCTTGGGTACGCCGTCGGCGGTAACCAGGACATTGGCAGGCTTGAGGTCGCGATGGATGACCAGCTTGCGGTGCGCGTACTGCACCGCGGCGCAGACGGATTGAAAGAGGCGCAGTCTTTCGGGGATTTCCAGGCTCTTTTCCCGGCAGTATTGGAGCAGCGGCAGACCCTCGATGTATTCGAGGACGAAGTAGGGGCGGCCATCGCTGGTGGTGCCGCCGTCGAGCAGGGAACAGATGTTGGGATGCTGCAGCGTGGCCAGGATCTGGCGTTCGGCGCGAAAGCGGCTGATGAGGAAATCGCTGACGCGGTCCCGGCGGATGAGCTTGACGGCCACCGATTGCTGGAACTCGTCGTCGGCGCGGCGGGCTTCATAGACCGAGCCCATGCCGCCGTGTCCTAACTCGCGCACCAGGACGTAGGGGCCGACGCGCATGCCGGCTTCGAAGTCGATCAGGGCGGCGGCCTGCTCCACCATGCCAGCCAGTTGTTGGGTGCTGCCGCCGGTATCGTGTGAGAGGAGCAGGTTTACTTCCTGGCGGAGTTCGAGGTCGCCGGCACAGGCTTCGTCGAGGAAGGCCGCGCGTTCGGCGGGGTCGCGGTCCAGCGCTGCCTGGAAGAGGTCGTCCACCTGTCGGAAGCGTTCCGGAGTCACGCCCCGGATTGTAACACCCGGGGTTTGGGGGGCTATGAAGGGGAAGCTTTATGGTTGCGGCCAGCCGCCTGCCAGCGCCTTGTACAGGCGTACCGATTCCACCAGGGCGGACGTGTGTGCTTCGACGTGCTGCAACTGGGCCTGAAAGACTTCGCGCTGGGCGTCGAGGACGGCGAGGAAATCATCGAGACCCGCCTGGTTGCGATCTTCGCTGAGGGCCAGGGCGCGCTCTGCGGCCTGGAGCGCGTCCTGCAGTTTTGCCGTCCGTGCCTGTTGTTCCCGATAGCCGGCGATGGCGTTTTCGGCCTCTTCAAAGGCGATGAGGATTTCCTGCTGGTACCTGGTCCGGGCTTCCTCCACGAGCGCGTCGTTGCGGTTGATGTTGGCACGAATGCGGCCGCCGGAGAACAGGGGCAGTTGCAGTTGTGGGCCGATGCTGAAGAAGTTGCCGCCGCCTAAGGAGAGGCCGGCGAAGGAGGTGCCCTGGCGGCCGGAGAGCCCGTTGAGGACGATCTTCGGATAGCGATCCGTGCGGGCGGACTGCAGCCGAGCCAGCGCTGCCTGGAGCCGGGCGTCGGCGGCGCGTACGTCTGGCCGGCGCCTGAGCACGGCTGCGTCGACGGTGGTGGCTAACGGCGGAGTTTGCAACGGCTGTGTGGCGCGTTCCACGGCGATGCGTGTTTCGCCGGTGAGCACGGCGAGGCGGTTCAGCCTTACGGCACGCTCATTCGCCAAGGCGGGCAGGACGGCCTCTGTGTTGGCCAGCAGCGTAGTTTGGCGTTCGACATCGAGGTGGAGGGCGAGCCCCGCCTCCGCCCTCGACTTGGTGAGATCGAGCAGATCGCGTTGCGCGTCGCGGTTGCGTTCGGTGATGGCGATGCGTTCTTCAATGCCGCGCACTTCGGCATAGGCACGGGCGACTTCGGCGCTGATGGTGATGGCCAGATCCTGCCGCAGTTGCTCGCCGGCTTCGACGTCGGCGCGGGACGCGGCGAGGGCCGCGCGATTGCCGCCGAACAGATCCAGTTCCCAGCGCATGTCGAGGCCGGCCTGCAGGATGTTGGTTTCGAAGGGTGCCACGAAGGCGCCGCCCTGGGTCTCGCCGGGGGCTTCCGGAATCCGCGCGATGCCTTGTTGGAAGCCGCCGCGCAGGCGCTGGGCGCCGGTGGTGAAGTTGACGGCTGGAAGCAGGGCGCTACGCGAGGTAGCGGCTACGGCGCGTGCGGCGGCAATTCGCTGGGTGGCGGCGCGGAGGTCGAGGTTCTGCGCGAGGGCCTTATCGACAAGGGTGTTCAGTTGCGAGTCGCCATAGGACAGCCACCACGACTGGTCGGCCGCGCCCAGCAGGATCGCCGAGGCCAGCCACGGGAGCAAGAGCCGATTCATCGGGAGGCTCCTTCGATGGAGAGGTCCATCTGCTGGCCGGGATATACAGGGGCTTCGTTGGGGAGCGCGTAGATGGCCTGGAGCACGCGTGTGTCGACGCGTTCGGTGGCATCGCCGGTGAGGCTTCGCTTGGGGATGACGTAGGGCTCCAGGCGTACAAAGTCCAGGGAGTAGCGGATGGCGGCGTTGCCTCGCACCGAGGCCACGCCCTTGGCTCCTGCCTTGACGCGCCAGGCGTCCTTCTCATCGATGTCGGCACGGATGTGGAGGCGTCCACCGGCGCCCAGCAGCATGAGCGGCTGGCTGAGCGTGCCCACCTGTGCGTACTCGCCGGCACGCACTTTCACCTGCAGCAGGCGGCCGTCGATGGGTGCGGTGACGGTCAGACGTTCGATGTCGGCCTTGATGCGGGCCACCTGCGCTTCGGCCTGCTTCAACTCGGCGCGGGTGACTTCGATGTCGGATTTCCAGGAGCCGGCGAGGATGAGGCGGAGCGAGGCTTCGGACTGCTCGACGCGGGCTTTTGCGGTGTCGACGGCGCGGCGGCGGCGCTGCAGCTCTTCTTCCTTGATGGCGCGGCGATCCTTGACCGACTCGATGAGGCGCAACTGCGTTTCGGCATCGGCGAGTTGGGCCTTGGCTTCGGCCACGCGGGCCTCTGCGGGCGGAATCTCTTCGGGGCGCGGAGCCGATTCCATGCGGGCCAGTTTGGCGATGGCGAGGTCGCGATTGCTTTCGCGGAGGGCCAGTTCGGCGCGCAGGTCGCGGTCGTCGAGTTGGAACAACGGTTGGCCGCGGCGCACGGTGTCGCCCACTCTGACGGCGACACGGGTCACCAGGCCGGGTACCGGCACGCTGACGGCGACGTTTTCGCTGGAGGCTTCCACCAGCCCGACGGCGCCCACCTGGTTTGCGAACTGCGCCGATGGCGGCGGCACGGGCGGCGCCACTTCGGCATGAACGGGCGTCATGCGTTTGACACTGACGACGGAAAACACGGCCGCAAGCGCAGCCAGCACAGGCAATCCGTATTTAAGCAACATGCTCCAACTCCCCTTCGTTGTTCTTTTCGATGTTCGTGATGAGGCCGTCATTCATATGGGCTATGCGGTCGGCAAAAGGAAAGATGCGGCTGTCATGGGTGACGACCAGGACGGCGCGATCGGGGCGGACGGCGATGCGCCGGAGGAGGTCCATGACGTGATGGCCGGTGTCGGCATCGAGTGCCGAGGTGGGCTCGTCGCAGACGACGAGGCGTGGTTCGTGGATGAGCGCGCGGGCGAAGGCGACGCGCTGCTGCTGGCCTCCGGAGAGCTGATTCGGCTTGGCGGCGACGCGGTGTCCCAGGCCCAGGTCTTCGAGAATAGTTACGGCCTTGTCAACGGCTTTGCGGCGGTTCCAGCCGGCGGCGAGCAGGGGGATGGCCGCGTTCTCGGCGGCGGTCAGTGCCGGTAGCAGGTTGAACTGCTGGAAGACGAAGCCGAGGTTCTTACGGCGGAACTCGACGGCTTTTCCATTGCGGAGGTGGGCGAGGTCAGTGCCCAGCACGCGGAGGTCGCCGGCGGTGGCGTTGAGGAGTCCGGCGATGACGGATAACAGCGTGGTTTTTCCGCAGCCCGAGGGGCCCACGAGAAACGTCATTTCGCCGTAGTGGACGTCGAAATCGACGCCACGGAGGACTTTGACTTCGTTTTCACCGGTGCCGAAGTTTTTTACGACAGACCGGCAGATTACTGCTTCGTTCATATGCTCCTCGCTCTGTGTCTCGCCAAGTTCGCCAAGCCCGCAAAGACACGCCAGGAAGTATGGGAGGGGTGATTCGTTTCCATTTAGCCTCGGAAGACCACGGCGGGCTCCAGCACCACCACGCGGCGAACGCTCACAAAACTGGCCAGAATCACGATCAAGAAGACAGCGGCGGCGGTGCCGAGCATGACCTCCGGCAGCAGTCGGAAGCCGCGGAGGTCGAGGTTGTTCTGGGTGACTTCGAAGAAGGCGGCGGTCATGGAGATGCCCAGGCCATAGCCGACGGCGCCGACAATCATGGCCTGCATGAGAATCATGGCGACGATGACCAGGTTGGTGACGCCGATGGCCTTCAAGGCGCCGAACTGCTTCAGGTTCTCGACGGTGAACAGATAGAACGTCTGGCCCGCGACGACCGTGCCGACGACCAGCGCGATGGCAATGGTAATGCCGAAGTTGATGGGGATACCGGTGTTCTGGATGTAGTACCAGATGGTCTCCCAGGCGAAGGCATTGGCGGTGACGGCTTTCAGGCCAGTGGCATCGGCGATACGGCGGCAGGCTTCGGCATCGGAGACACCCGGCGCGGCCTTGGCCAGGACGAAGGACATCAGGTTGCGCTCCCGGCCGACGAACTGGAGCGCTTGGGAATAACGGGTGTAGAAGACCGGGAGATTGACGAAGGGGGCGGAGGAGTCGATGATGGCGACGATCTTGACGGTGCGGTCATTGAGGTCGAGAGTGCGGCCGAGGGTGTACGGTTCGCCGGGGAAGAAGAATTCGTAGCCGGTCTGGTCGACGGCGATGGTTTCGGGTTCGGCGAGGGCGCGCCAGTCGCCTTTGACGACCTTGCGCGGCGCGCCAACGAGGGTGCTGTCGTCCAGGCCCATAAGGATGACGCCGCGGAACTTGCCGTCGGGCCCCTTGGCGCGGGAGGTGCCTTTGAACAGGGGCACGGCCCACTCGATGCCCTGGACGCCGCGGATGCGGTAGAGATCCTGGTCGGTGAGGGCCTTGGTTTCGTCGAGGTATTGCGTTTTGGGATCCATGATCCAGAGCGAGGCATCCTGGACGTCGTCGATTTGGGAACTGGTGCGGTTCATGAGGCCGCAGAAGATGGAGACCTGGTGAGACATGAGGAAGGTGGAGAAGGCGATGGCGAAGATGAGGCCGAGGTATTTGGCGCGATCACCGGTGAGCATTTGCCAGGCGACGAAGGTCACGGGAGGGTCCTTTCTGGATCATGGTTCAATTGATTGAACACAGTTCAATAAAGTCGCAAAAAAAATCAAGGTTGGCGGCGGATGCCCGAAAGCAGCACGTCGGCCTGGCGTTCGATGAGGCGTGACATTTCAATAAACGGGAAGCCGCAGCAGATGTTAACGGCGGAGGTGAGGCCGTGAATGGAGGTCCAGAGGACTTGGGCGATCTCTTCGGCGTCGGTGAGGTCGGGGCGCAGCTCGCCGGCCTCGAGGCACTCGATCACCAACTGGCGCAGGCAGCCGAAGGCTCGCATACCGTCTTCCATGAAGGCTTTGAGGATGACTTCGGGTTTGGGTCCGGCGGATTGGCCGGGGCTGAACAGAAGGTTGTAGTGATGGGGGTGGTCCAGGCCGAAGCGGACATAGGTGATGAGGGAGCGGCGGAGGCGGTCGGCGGGCGGCGCCGAGTCGTTACAGATGGCCAGGAGCCGTTCGGTGAGGCGGCTAAAGGCTTCGCGCACCAGTTGGGCCATGATGGCGGGTTTATCTTCGAAGTAGTGATAGAGGATACCGGGCGAGCAGCCGACCTTTTCGGCGATCCGGCGGACAGAGGTAGCCTCATAGCCTTCGCGGACGAACAGTTCGCGGGCGGCGTCTAGGATTTCCTGGCGGAGGGAATCGCGATAGTGTTCGCGATGGGAGCGGATCGTCATTGAACAGTGTTCAATATAGACCTGCCGAGCGCCGGTGTCAAGCTGGGGGCGGGGGAGCGACGGGAATGGTGAAGAAGAAGCGGCTGCCGATGCCGAGCTGGCTCTCCACCCAGATATCGCCGTTGTGGAGTTGGATGATCTCCTTAATGAGCGCCAGTCCCAAGCCGGTTCCGCCGATTTTGCGGGTATCGGCATTGTCGACGCGGACGAACTTCTGGAACAGTTTGGGGATCATATCGAACGGGATACCGAGGCCGTGGTCTTCTACCATGACCAGGACCTGGTCGCCCTCGCCGGATGCTTTCATTCTGACGGTGCCTCCGTTGGGGGAGAACTTGACGGCATTGGAGATCAGGTTGGTCAACACCTGCCGGAGGCGTTTGCCGTCGGCCATCACCAACGGCAGGTTGGCTGCTTCGACTTCGATGGGGTGGGTGCCGTCTTCCTTGGTAAACAGGCGGGCGCAATCCCGCAGGAGCGGTTCCAACTCGATGGGTTGGAGGCGGCAGTCCATCCGTCCGGCCTCGATCCGCTGCAGATCGAGGAAGTCATTGATCATGTCGGTAAGCCGTTGCGATTCCTGATGGATAACCTGGAGGAACTCGCACTGTTCGTCGCGGCTGAACTCGTTGTCGAGCATGAGTTCGGCGAAGCCGAGCAGCGAGGCCAGCGGGGTGCGCAGTTCATGGGAGACGGTGGCGACCAACTCATTCTTGGCGGCTTCGGCTTTGCGGCGTTCCTCGTTCTCGCGGCGCAGGGCGTTGTTGGCTTCGGCGAGTTCGAAGGTGCGGTCCATGACGCGGAGTTCGAGTTCGGCATGGGCTTCGCGCAGTTCGTGTTCGGCGCGTTTGCGTTCGATCACCCGTCCTAACTGGACGCCGATCTGGGCGAGGTCGTCGAGATCATCGGTATCGCGGCTGGAGTGGTAGAACTCGAGCATGCCGACGATCTCGCGTCCGCTGACGACGGGGATGGCGGTGGCGTCGACGGGGCCGAGCGGCCCCTCGACGAGGGTCTGGATAGGCCTTTCCTCGCGCAGCATGGTGTCGGCAATCTTGGAGAGCAGGAACGGGCGCTGCTCCAGCCATTGGCGCAACTCGGCGCTGGGGTGGCACTCGGTGAACCAGATGCCGGTGGGAATGAGATCCTCCCAGGAGCCAGGCTGGGCAAACAGCGAGGCGTGGCCGAGGCACCAGTGGCGGCGCGTACAGACGAGTTCGAGGACGGTGCCGATGGCCTGGGATTCGTCTTCGGCGTCGTTGGAGGCGTTGGTGACGCGCTGCAGCAGGGCGAGGAACTCCTGGTGCTGCAGGAGGGTGTGCTCGCGTTCCTTGCGCCGGGTAACGTCGCGGACGACGATGACGGTGCTGGTTTTGCGATCGGTTCCGCACAAGGCGCGGGCCGATACTTCGACAGAGCGGGTGGTTTGGCCGGGCAATTCGTAGGCTTCGGCCTCCACCAGTTCGCCGCGGATGCCGCGCGTCAGTGGGTGGGTCTGGCGGGGCACTCGCGTGCCGTCCTGCTCCAGCGGCAGGAGTTCGAGAACATCGCGGCCGATGAGGGTCAAGCGCCGCTCTCCGACGAGGTTTTCAAACGGAGCGTTGCACCATTCCAGTGTGCCGCGGGCGGTGGTCCAGGCGATGGCTTCGGTGATGGACCCCAGCGCGAGGTCCATCTTGCCCAAGGTGCCGCGCAGTTCCGAGATCAGGTGCTCAGCTGATTCGATTGACCGAAGCGAGAAATGTCCAGCCATCGTCGTCCCTTTCGGCCGCAATGCAGACTTCGCTGGGAGCCGCCGTACCATCGGCGGTGAGGACCGGCAATCGCAGGCGTTCATTAAGCAGATGGGGGACCTGCGTGGCCAGGAAACGGGAGAATCCGGTTTGGTGTGCCGGATGATATTCGGGGGGAATCACCTCGGTGAGGGGCAAGCCGATCAGGGAGGCGGGCGTCCAGCCGTAGGACTCGGCGAAGTCCGCCGATACCCACTGGACGATGCCATGCTGATCGACGCGCACGGAGGGACTACCGATCCGAGACTGGATCACTGGGCAACTCCGGCGAGGGACTGGGTGACGGCTTGCACCAGGTCTCGGGGCCGGAAGGGCTTCGTCAAGTATACGTCGGTGCCGACGATGCGGGCGGCTTCCATGTCACGGGCCTGGCCTCGGGCGGTCAACAGGATCACCGGCAGATGGGCGAACTCGGCCGTTTGCCGAATCTCGGCGACGACCTCGATGCCGGTTTTGCCGGGCATCATCCAATCGAGGACAAGCAGGTCAGGAACCTGTTTGCGGATCAGGTCAATGGCTTCCTGGCCGTCGACGGCGACGGTGACTTCGAATCCGGCGGTTTCCAGGGTAGTGCGGATCAATAATCGCAATGAGCGCTCATCGTCGGCAATCAGTACACGTGGCAAAACAAATCTCCTCGGTCTGCTTATCGGAGCAGGCGGTCGGATTATTAAAGTAATTTTAGTTACACAAGTGGCTCTCGTTGGGAGTGCTATACTATTAGGCACTTTCGCTGCAATTGCCCGATCCCGAGTCGAATCGCTGGTAGCGTTTCCGCTTGGGTGTGGGGTATTTGGAGCGGGGTGGAGACGCGGATGGATCTGGACCAACTCCACACCTTTTTGGAAATCGTGAGGCTGAAGAGCTTCTCGAAAGCGGCGCAGACTTGTTTTCGTACGCAGCCCGCCATCAGCGCGCAGGTCCGGCAGCTGGAACAGGAAGTAAACTCCCCGCTTTTCGAACGGCTGGGGACGCGCATCGGTTTAACGCCGGCGGGCCGCATTTTCGCCCATTACGCCGAACAGATACTTGACTTGCGTCGGCGGGCGCAGGATGAAATCAACGAACTGGAACGCGTGCCGAAGGGCGAGTTGCTGATCGCGGCGAACGAGTCGACGTGCATTTACGTGCTGCCGGAAGTCTTCTCCGAGTACAAGAAGGAATTCCCGAACGTGCAGCTGCATGTGGATCGCAGCTACGGGTCGCGGGTGGTGGAAGCCGTACTCGACAGTCAGGCCGACTTTGGGATCACGCAGCTGCCGATTGAAGAAAAGCGCTTGCAAACGGTCAAGATTCACTCCGATGAGATCCGGCTGCTGGTTCCGCCGGGGCATCCGTTGATTGCCAAGCGGGTGGCGACATGCCGGGACCTGGTGGGGATACCGGTGATTCTGCCGAAGTCGGGGACGACGCGGAACCGGCTGAATTTGTGGATGGAGTCGGTGGAAGATATGCTGCAGATCTCGATGGAGCTGGATTCCACCGAAATGATCAAGCGGTTTGTGATGGCGGGGCTAGGGATTTCGTTTCTGGCGGCGTCCAACTGCGAGGAAGAAGTACAGGCGGGTAAGCTAGCCACCTTACCGCTGGGACCGGAACCTATGACCCGTCGTCTCGCCCTTATTTATCGCAAGGATAAGGCCCTTTCTAAAGCCGCTTTGGGTTTCATTCAGGTTATCCTGAAGCATGCGGGGCCGCAGACGCGCACGACGCCTGCGGTGAGCGCCTGAGTGTCTGACTCTTCCATGGAACGCGTAGTCCACAAACTTTCGGTGGTGTACCTTGCCACGGGCGAGGATTTAGAAGTGTATCGCTCGCTGGATGAGATTTCGACGGAGACGCGCGAGCGGATGGTGAAGCTGGCCAAGACGATGCAGGTGGAAACCCGCATCATCGCCAACGAAAGCGGCCGCGCGCTGCTGCTGTCCGATGCCCGCCAGACCAAGCCCGCTCCGGTACGCACGCCGCTGCCGAACTGGGCCCGCTGGTCGATTGTATTTGCGCTGGGCTCCGGTGTTGGCTTACTGCTGACCTGGGTGATGCAACTGCGCTAAGTTCGTCTCTGCAATGGAAAAGAAAGCTCTGATTGTCGGCAGCCACGGGCAGCTCGGCATTGAACTCGTTACGGAATTGGAACGCCGGGGGTACCAGGTACAGGCGTATAGCCGCGCCGCGCTGGATATCTGCGATCCGGGTCAGGTGGAACAGGCGGTGGCGTCGTTTTCGCCGGCGGTGGTGTTGAATGCCGCTGCTTATAACCAGGTCGACCTGGCGGAGCGGGAGCCGCAGGCGGCCTTCGCCATCAATTCGCTCGCGGTGCGCAACCTGGCATTGGCTTGCCGCCAATCCGATGCGCGGCTGATCCATTTCTCCACCGATTACGTTTTCGACGGGTTGAAGCAAAGCCCCTATGTGGAAACCGATGCGACGCACCCGTTGGGCGCCTACGCGGTTTCGAAGCTGGCAGGGGAGTTGTATGCCCAAGCGTACCTGGAGACGCCGCTGGTGATTCGCACCTCCGGCGTGTTCGGGCCCGGCGGGCGCCACACGCCGCGCGGCAACTTCGTTGAGCTGATGTTGCGGCTGGCCCAGGGCGGTCAGCCGATTCGGGTTGTCGAGGACCATATCGCTTCGCCCACGTATGCCCCTTTGCTGGCGGCGCGTTCGATCGACCTGTATGAGAACGGGGCCAGCGGGGTGTTTCATATCGGCGGCGGTACGCCCATTTCCTGGTATCAATACGCCGGCCTTATTTTCCGCGCCGCCGGCGTGAGTCCCGAACTGCGTCCCACCAATGAGCGCGAGTATCGCACGGCCGCCCGCCGGCCGAAGTATTCGGCGCTTTCCAATTCGAGTATGGAACGCACGGGCGTTGATGCGTTTCCACCCTTAGAAGATGTGCTTGCCCTTTATTTCTCCAATCGCGACGCCTACGCGCCTCGCTCCAATTAGCTGCCTGCTGCTGGCTTTCGTGCTGACCGGGTGCAATCGCGCTCCCAAAGAAAGCCCGGTGCCTGCCTTGGCTGCCGATTTCGTGAACGAAACGCTGGCGCTGTCACCGATAAGCGCCACCGCCGCCGGCTATCACGAACACCAGGGGCGGTCGCTCGATGGTGAACTCGATGATCTGAGTCCCGCGGGCATCACGGCGCAGCGGCAGACACTGCAGCGGTTCCGCGGTCGCGTGCAGGAACTCGGTTCGGCAACGCTCTCTCCCGAGGACCGGGCCGACCTGAGCCTGATCCAGGACCAGATTGCCTTATCGTTGCTGGAGTTGGACAAGATTCAGAACTGGCGCCATAACCCGACCCTGTACGTTGAGTTGGTGGGCAACGCGCTGTTCACGCCGCATCTGCTCAACTACGCGCCGCCTGCCGAGCGGTACCGGCACATCATTGCACGGCTGCAACGGGTGCCGGCCTTTTTACAGGCTGCGCGCGCGAACCTGCAGGATGCCCCGGAGATCTGGAACCGGGTGGCGCGGGAGGAGAATGAGGGCAACATTGCGCTAATCGAAGGGACGCTGCGGCGGGCGGTGCCTGCCGATCTGCTGGGGGAGTACGAGAAGGCGGCAAGTGCGGCGCTGCCGGCGCTGCGGGGTTTCAACGAATGGCTGGCGAAGGACCTGTCGTCGAAGACTTCGGACTGGCGGTTGGGGAAGGCCAAGTATGAGTCGAAGTTCCGGTATGCGCTGTCTCTGCCGGTGGATTCCGCCGCATTGCTGCAGGACGCCGAGACCACACTACAGGCGGTACGGCGGGAGATGTTGGATATCGTGAAACCGGGGCATGGGCTGGATCCGGGATCGCCAGCGCAGCGCGACGCAGCCAATCAACTGTTACGGGCGGCGCTGGACCGCATTGCCGGCGATCATGCCACGCGCGATTCGTACATGGGCGCTGCCCGCGCCGATCTGGACGAGGCGCGCATCTTTGTGAGGGAGAGCGGGCTGCTGCCGCTGCCTTTGCGCGACAACCTGCAGTTGATCGAGACGCCGGAGTTCATGCGTGGGATTTATGGGGTAGGCGGGTTCAACGCCGCGCCGCCGCTGCAGCCGGAGTTGGGGGCCTTCTACTGGCTGACGCCGATTCCGGCGGATTGGCCGGCGGACCGGGTGGAATCGAAGCTGCGGGAGTACAACAATTACGGTTTGAAGATCCTCACGATTCATGAAGCCATGCCGGGGCACTATGTGCAGTTGGAGCATGCCAACAACGTGACGCCGCTGCCACGCCGGGTGCTGCGCAGCTTGTTTGGGAACGGGCCGTATGTGGAAGGCTGGGCGGTGTATGTCACGGAGGTGATGCTGAACGCGGGCTATCTGAACGGGAACAAGGATCTGCGGCTGACGTTCTTAAAGCAGCAACTACGGATGATCGCTAATACCATCCTGGATATTCGCATGCAAACTGCCGGGATGACGGATGAAGAGGCGATGTCGCTGATGCTGGACAGCACGTTCCAGGAGAAGGAAGAGGCGGTGGCCAAGCTGCAGCGGGCCAAGCTGAGTTCGGCGCAGTTGCCCACCTACTTCGCCGGCTACCGGGAGTGGCGGCGGATCCGCGCGGAGTATGAAAAGAAGAAGGGCGCGGGCTTCCGTATGTACGACTTCCATGAGGCGGCTCTGCGGCCGGGGGCGGTGTCGTTGAAGTCGCTGCCTTCGCTGTTACAGTAGCTGCTCGAGGATCTCGGCCAGGAACTCCGGGGTGACGGTGCCCAGGCGGCGGGTCTTGGCGTCCATGAAACGCCAGCGGCCTTCGTTGCGATCGAGGCAGTAGAAGATGGGCTGCTCGGCGATCTCCTGGCGGTCGAGGAACTCCTGGTTGAACCAGCGGATGGCGCCCCGGAGGATGTAGGGGATGCGGAAGTGTTCGGTGCAGGCGCTCTGCTCGCGTGCCAGCAGCGTGAGTTGGACAATGCGTCCGGCGGCGTTGATCTGGATGAGGCAGCCGGTCTGATCGAGATAGCGGCCTTCAAAGGTTTCCGGCGAGAGTTCCAGGCGCAGGTTGGAGATGCGGCCGTTGAGCGTATCCACCAATTCCTGACAGTGGGCGAAGAGCTGTTCGCCGCCGCGGTCCTGACGGGCCAATAACTCTTCGGCTTGGCGAACGCGCAGTTCATCCTTGGCCGGAAGTTCATCCAGCTTCTGGGCCAACCGCTGCAAGAGCGGCTCGGATACGGCGCTTTTGGCGGGCTTTGCCGCGGGGCGCCCAACAGACTCAGTGTCCGCCGGCCGTTTCCGCAACCTCCCCCAGCCCATACTTTCGCTCCACATAGCTATTCAGAATATCGGTAAATTCCTGTACAATTCCATCGCCGCGTAAGGTACGAAACAGGCGGCCGTCCACATATACAGGCGCCACCGGCTCCTCAAAAGTTCCCGGCAGCGAGATTCCAATGTTGGCATGTTTGGACTCGCCTGGTCCATTCACCACACATCCCATGACAGCGACCTTCAATTCTTCGACGCCGGCGTAGCGGCCCTTCCAGACCGGCATCTGCGCGCGGAGATAGCCTTGGATACTTTCGGCGAGTTCCTGGAAAAAGACGCTGGTGGTGCGGCCGCAGCCGGGGCAGGCGGTGACCTGCGGGGTGAAGCTGCGCAACTCGAGCGATTGCAGCACCTGCTGGCTGACCAGGACTTCTTCGGTGCGGTCGCCGTTGGGCGCCGGGGTGAGCGAGGCGCGGATGGTATCGCCGATGCCTTCCTGGAGCAGGACGGAGAGCGCGGCGGCTGTGGCGACGATACCCTTGGCGCCCATGCCGGCTTCTGTTAAACCCAGGTGCAGCGCGTAGTCGCACTGGGCGCCGAGTTTGCGGTAGACGTCGATCAGGTCCGGCACGCCGCTGACCTTGGCGCTGATAATGATTTTGTCGCGGCTGAGGCCGTAGCTTTCCGCGGCCTGGGCCGAGAGCACGCCGCTGGCGACGATGGCGTTCAGCGTCACCTCGCGGGCGTCGAGCGGATGGGCGGAGGCCGCATTTTCGTCCATCATGCGCGTGAGAAGCTGCTGGTCGAGCGAGCCCCAATTCACGCCGATGCGCACCGGCTTGTCGAATTCGATGGCCGCCTCAATCATGGTACGGAAGTTGTCGTCGGTCTTGCGGCCGATGTTCACGTTGCCCGGATTGATGCGGTACTTGGCCAGGGCGCGGGCGCATTCGGGGTACTTTCGCAGCAGGATGTGGCCGTTGTAGTGGAAGTCGCCAATGATGGGGACATGGACGCCGAATTTGTCGAGCGTGTCGACAATGCGGGGCACGGCTTTCGCCGCGTCTTCGGTATTGACGGTGACGCGCACCAGTTCCGAGCCGGCCCGTGCCAGCTGCATGACCTGATTGACGGTGGAGGTGGTATCCGCCGTGTCGGTGTTGGTCATGGACTGCACCACGATGGGATGCTTGCCGCCCACCATCACACCGCCCACATTGACGGCCACCGAGTGCCTGCGCCGGATTACTGCCATCTTGATTTTTGCTTATCCCCTGATCCCATTATTCTAACAGGAGCCCTCGGACTGCTTCCTTGCGCTGATAAGATATCCCGATAGCTTATGAAGCGAACATTCTGCGTTGCCCTTTTTGCCGGGCTGCTTGTGCTCGGCACCTTTGTTACGCGATCGGAAGCCAAGCCGGATACGGTGAAGCAGATCCTGCCTGGAATTTGGTTTCGGGAGGGGGATCTGACCGGCAAAGGCCATTGCAACAATATCGTGATTGAGATGAAGGACTACCTGGTAGTCATTGACGCGAACTTCCCGAGTGGCGCGCAGATGGCGCTGGCCGACATTAAGAAGCTGTCCAGCAAGCCCGTGCGCTACGTGTTTGATACGCACCATCATGGGGACCACGCCTATGGCAACCCGATCTGGACCAAGGCAGGGGCGACCACCCTCGCGCACCAGGGCGTAGTGGAGGAGATGAAGCGATACGAGCCCAAGCGCTGGCAGGGGGCGTCGAAGGAACGCAAGGATGTTGGCGATCTGAAACTGGCCACGGCTGAGCCGCCGAAGCAAACTTTCGGCGAAAAGCCCTTCGTGCTGGATGACGGCACGCGCCGCATCGAGTTCCACCACTTCGGCTGGGCGCACACCCGCGGCGATGGGTTTGCGTGGCTGCCGAAGGAAGGGGTGCTGTGCACGGGCGACGCGGCCACCAACGGGGCCTACAACTTCACGGGTGATGGCAATGTGGCGAATTGGCCGAAGGTGATGGAGAAGGCTGCGGCGTTGAAGCCGAAGCATGTGCTGCCAGGGCATGGCGAGGCGGGCGGCATCGAGATCGTCAATGGGGAGCGGGCTTTCATGCTGGCTCTGCACTCGGCGGTTAGCGCTGAAGTCAAGAAGGGCAAGAAGCTGGCTGACCTGGTGACGTTGAAGAATGGCGCGCCGGCGGCGACGGCCGTTAAGCTTCCGGAGACTGTCAAGAATTGGGTGGGGAACCCGTTTCCCACGCAAGTGAAAGACACGTTTGAGGAAATCACGGCGGGCAAGCCGCACGGCGACCTGCCGCACTAAAGTGTACTGTTTTCAAGGCGGCAGACGCTTTCTCTTGGGGCGTCTGCCGACTTCCGGATCTTGTATTAAACAATTCACTTTTGACCCCCTTCCGACGAGAATTTTCCGCTCCTGCCGCGACATTAGAGATGTAAGGAGTTCGTCCTCTGATGTTTGCTGCAACTGCAACTGCCTCCGCCCGACTGCTGCTGCTCGGCCTCGACCCGCACGTAGCATCCAAGCTGGTAACCGCGCTGCCGGATTTCCACGCTTTTGTTCACCAGGAGGCATCCTTGAGCACATCGGAATGGGATGGGCTGCTGGAAGAAGCGAATGGGGATCTGATTTTCTGTTCGGCTGGGTCGCCGGCGCTGCCGCAGGTTCTGCGGGCCGGGCGGGAACGGGCCGTGCCGGTGGTGGTGGTGGCGCAGGATCCGACAGAAGTGGCGTGGCTGGATGCGATGGATGCGGGTGCCGCGGATTACATCGCGCCGCCGTTTGAACGGACGCAATTGCGTTGGGTGGTGGATACGAATTTGCGCTTGCCCTACGCGCGGTGAGTGGCTCGCCAAGCGCGCCAAGAACGCCAGAAACTAACCTTAATCCGACCCGGCTTCCGGGGGAGGCGTGCGGCTGATTTCGCGCATCAGCCAGGCGTGGGCGACGCGCATTTCGCGGCCTACGGTGGACAGGGAGATGCCCAGCACTTCGGCCATCTCTTCGCCCTTCAGGCCGCCAAAGTAATGCATCTCGATCAGCTTGCTTTTGCGCTCATCGACCTTGGCGAGTTCCGATAGGGCATCGTCGAGCCGCACGAGTTCGTCGGAGCTTTCGGCCGATACGGTCAGCGCTTCGTCCAGTGATAGCTTGGCCGCGCCGCCGCCTCGCTTGGCGGCACGTGTGGTGCGGGCATGCTGCACCAGGATCTGGCGCATGAGATAGGCGGCAATGCCCAGGAAATGTGCCCTGTCGCGCCACTCCAGCTTTGCCACGTTGGGCAGTTGGAGATAAAGCTCGCCAATGAGCGCGGTGGGCTGCAGGGTGTGGCCGGCACGTTCGCGGCGGAGATAGGCTCCGGCGAGGCGGCGCAACTCGCTGTACACCAGCGGCGAGAGCTGTTCGAGCGCGGCCGGGTCGCCCGACCGCCACTCGTGCAACAGCCTTGTGATTCCTTCCGGTCCGCCCGCGCCCGCCATCTACATCTTCCAGGAGGCCAGCCGGTCGCGCAGGTTGGAGACGATTTCTGGCTTTTCCTTGGACCAGTCCTTGGTTTCGCTGACGTCGTCTTTCAGGTTGGAGAGCCATTCGCCCTTGGTCATGGGCATGCCCAGACCGTCGCGATAGTTTTGGATCAGCTTCCATTCGCCCATGCGTGCGGCGCGCTGCGTGTCGTAATCCCAGAAGACCACGTCGTGCACTTCGCGTTTGCCTTCGAGAATCATGGGGCTGATGTCGACGCCGTCGGTACCGGCGGGGATCTCGCCTCCGGCCCATTTCAGGAAGGTGGGCAGGATATCCATGGCCAGGCCAATGCCGTTGTTGACCTGCGGCTTGATCTTGCCGGGCCAGCGCATGATGCCGGGCACGCGCATGCCGCCTTCCCAGAGGCTGCCTTTGTAGCCGCGCATTTTGCCGTTGCTGCCGCCGCGATAGGTGCGGCCGGCGTGATCGGCACGGGCCTCGAGCGTGGCGCCGTTGTCGGCCTGGTAGAAGACGACCGTGTTGTTGTCCAGGCCCTTCGACTTCAACAATGCCATAACTTCGCCGACCGCATCGTCGATGGCCGCGATCATGGCTGCGTGCATGCGGCGGTCGCGATCCATCTCGGCGGGAAAACGGTCGACGTATTTCTGCGGCGCCATCATCGGATAATGCGGTGCGCCGAAGGCCAAGTAGAGGAAGAAAGGCTGCTGGGCGGACTGCTTGTTGAGGAAGGCTTTGGCTTCGCGGGCCAGCATCTCGGTCTGGTAGGTGGTGTCCTCGAAGTGTTCCTTGTCGCCGCGCCAGAGATCATGGAAGACGGGTGTGCCGCCCAGTGTGTAGTAGCGGTGCGAGTAGTAGTCGATCCAGCCGCTGTAAAAGCCGAACCATTCGTCGAAGCCCTGTGCCATCGGCTTGCTCTCCGGGACGCTGCCGAGGTGCCATTTGCCTACGGCGCCGGTGCGATAGCCCAGCTTTTTCAGTTCGCCGGGGAGTGTGGTTTCGCCCTTGCGCAGGCCCTGGACAGCGAAATCCGGCTTCGAGGTCAGGATGTGCGGTATGCCGGCATGCTGCGGATATTTGCCAGTGAGCACGCTGGCTCGCGACGGGGAACACACGGGCGAGTTGGTATGCCAGTCCGTGAAGCGAACGCCTTCGGCGGCCAGTTTGTCGATGTTCGGCGTCTTCATCTCCGGCGAGCCGTAACAGCCGAGGTCGCCGTAGCCCTGGTCGTCGGTGTAGATGATGATGAAGTTTGGCTTGCGCGATTGCGCTTGGAGGGCGCCTGCGCCGGCGGCTCCGATGGCTCCTAGAAACTCCCGTCTCTTCATAAACGTATCCGTCCACTATATCCTGTTGCACAATAGTCAACGGCATGCCACGCATCGCACTCGCCCCCATCGACTACCTGATCCTGTTCATCTACCTCTGCTTCGTGGTCGGCATCGGCTTCGCGCTGAAGCGACATATGAAGACCTCGTCGGACTTCTTCCTCTCCGGCCGCAGCATCCCGTCGTGGATCACCGGTCTGGCGTTTCTGTCGGCGAATCTAGGGGCGCAGGAAGTGATGGGGATGGCGGCGTCGGGTGCGAAGTACGGCATCGCCACCAGCCATTTTTACTGGGTGGGCGCGATACCGGCGATGGTGTTTGTGGGCGTGTTCATGATGCCGTTCTATTACGGGTCACGGGCGCGCAGCGTGCCGGAGTATCTGAAGCTGCGCTTCGATGAGAAGACGCGCGGGTTTAACGCGGTGACGTTCGCGGCGATGACGGTGTTCTCCTCCGGCATCTCTCTTTACGCGATGGGCCTGCTGCTGGAGACGCTGCTGGGCTGGAGTTTCGATGCGAGCATCCTGCTGTCGGCCATCATTGTGCTCTGCTACATCTTCCTGGGCGGGTTGACGTCGGCCATTTACAACGAGGTGCTGCAGTTTTTCCTGATCGTGTCCGGCTTTTTGCCGTTGGTGTATTTGGGCCTGCGCGACATCGGCGGCTGGAATCAACTGGTGGCGCGGCTGCAGACCACCGCCACCTCGCAGGGTTACGCGGCCGGTGCCTATACGTCGTCGTGGCGTTACTTCAGCGATGCCAGCCTGAACCCGATGGGTGTGGATTGGTTCGCGATGGTGGCGGGCCTGGGCTTTGTGCTGTCGTTCGGCTATTGGTGTACGGACTTCCTGGTGGTGCAGCGGGCGATGGCGGCGAAGTCGATGGCCGCCGCGCGCCGCACGCCGCTGATCGCCGCGATTCCGAAGATGATGTTTCCGGCGCTGGTGATTCTGCCGGGCATGCTGGCTATCGCGATGACCACAACCGGTGGGCCGCTGGAGTTGCCGCGCAAGCCCGATGGCAGCTTCAACTACGACATGACGATACCGATGATGCTGGGCCATTACTTCCCGCCCGGTGTGCTGGGGCTGGGGTTGACGGCGCTGATGGCGTCGTTCATGTCCGGCATGGCGGGGAATGTGACGGCGTTCAATACGGTGTGGACTTACGATATCTACCAGAGCTATATCCGGCGCGATGCTAGCGATAGCCACTACTTGTGGATGGGGCGCATGGCGACGGTGTTCGGCATTGGGGCGTCGGTAGCGGCGGCGTACCTGGCGACGCGGTTCAACAACATCATGGATTTTCTGCAGTTAGTGTTTGCCTTCGTGAATGCTCCGTTGTTTGCGACGTTCCTGCTGGGCATGTTCTGGAAACGCAGTACGGGGCATGGAGCGTTTTCCGGGCTGGTGGCGGGCACCCTTGCGGCGGCGTTGCACCATGGGATGTCTCTGCCGAAGGGAGCCGTAGCCGGCATCAAGGGCGGCTGGCTGGGGTTGGCGGTGACGTACCCCAGCGAGATGGCGCAGAACTTCTGGACGGCGATTTGGGCGTTCGGCGTCTGCTTTGTGCTGACGGTGGCGGTGAGCCTGCTGACGGTGCCTCGGGTGGAGAGTGAGTTGGCCGGACTGGTCTATTCACTCACGCCCGCGCCGAAGGACGAGAATCTGCCGTGGTGGGAGCGGCCCGGACCCTTGGGCGCGGTCATCCTGCTGCTGGTTGTGATTTTGAACATACTCTTCTGGTGACCCCGGTGAAGTGCTCTGCTAGCATAGAGGCGTAAATGGGCCTGGATCTGCGCATTCCGATTGGACTATTGCTTGGCATCATCGGCTTTCTGCTGGTGGTGTTCGGCCTGGTGAGCGACCCGTCCTTATACCAGCGTTCGCTGGGGATCAATATCAATCTCATTTGGGGATCGGTGCTGCTGCTGTTCGGCATTGTGATGGTGATGCTGGCACGGCGGGCGGCCGGGAGCCGTTCTTGAAACCGCGCGAATTTCGAGCGCCGGGCCGGGTGAACCTGATCGGGGAGCACACCGATTACAACGACGGCTTCGTGATGCCGGCGGCGATTCATTTTGCCACTACGGTGAAAGCAACGCCGCGGGATGATCGGCGCGTGGTGCTGCGGTCGGATGCTTTCCCGGACGTGATCGAGTTCGACCTGGACGATAAGCACGCGGCACCGAGACGGAAATGGTCGGACTATGTGCAGGGAGTGGCGATTTATCTGGAGGCCAAGGGCTACCGGGTGAACGGCGCGGAGTTGCATGTCTCCAGCGATTTGCCGATCGGATCGGGGCTGAGTTCGTCGGCGGCGCTAGAGGTGTCGGCGGGATTGGCGTTGTCGCGGCTTTCCGGCCTGCAAGTGCCGCCGCTCGATCTGGCGCTGATCTGCCAGAAGGCGGAGAACCTGTTTGTCGGTATTCGCTCCGGCATCATGGACCAATACGCGTCCACCCACGGGCGCAAGGATCACGCCATGCTGATCGACTGTCGCGCGCTAACGCACCGGCTGTTGCCCTTGCCGCCGCGGATTCGGCTGGTGATCTGCAACACCATGGTGAAGCATGAGTTGAACGCCAGCGAGTACAACAAACGCCGCGCCGATTGCGAGGCCGCCGCCCGTGCGATGGGTGTGGACTGGCTGCGTGACGCAACGTCCGATCAACTGGCGCGGACGAATCTGGAACCGCGGATTCGCATGCGGGCCGAGCATGTGATCTTTGAGAATCTGCGTACACAGAGCGGTGCGCAGGCGCTGGCGGATCATGATTTGGCGGCGTTCGGCAAGCTGATGTACGAATCGCACGCCAGCCTGCGGGATCTGTATGAGGTGAGTTGTAAGGAATTGGACCTGATGGTGGAGATCGCGCGGCGGCAGAATGGAATTTACGGGGCTCGGATGACCGGCGGGGGCTTTGGGGGCTGCACGATCAACTTGGTGAAGGAAGAAGCGGTGGGGGCGTTTACCCTCGCGATAACGGAAGGCTACCGCGAGGGGACCGGGATAACACCGGAGATTTATGTGTGTCAGGCCGTGGACGGCGCCGGGGAGATTATCTAATCCAGCCCGCGACAAAACCCGCTCCTTTGAAGACACACTACCCAAGAGTTTCTCGCCAAGCTCCCCAATCTCGCCCAGAAGATAGCCAAACAAAAGAGAGAAGGGCCGGCACGCCTCTTCATGGTATGGGCGGCGCACAAGGCCTGGGATACTCCCTTGCTGGGCTGTGAAAAAACCTCGGCAACCGCTTCCATGAGCGGGCCTCTTCGGCCGCAAACCCACATAACATCCAACATCCCGGCTCTTTCCAAACCGCGTCGGATCTTCCACGGTCAACACAAAGCTCATCGCGATCAACGTACCCACTCCGCTGACCTCCATCAGCCGTGCGGTTTCCGGATACTTGTTCCGAGCGATCTTTTGATTTCCTTGTCGTATCACGCGGTGACGGGGGATCGGAAGATCGCGGATACGAAGATACAGCGGCTGGCCGACGCCGGGTTTCGCATTGTGCTGCACGGCAATGTGCAGGAGAAGCGGGATGAGGCACTGCATTACCTGGATCCGCAGCGTGGATTCACGTGGTCGGCGGCGGCGGTTTCGGAGCGCCGGCGAACGACAAGCCGGAGTCCACGCCTCGACTGAATTCGCTGTTGGAGGTTCGCCGGGACCTTCAGAAGGTGACGGTACACCGGCGTATCAACGAACGGCAGAGGGGCTGGGCGATCTATCCGAGGGAGGGAGGAGGGAAGACGGTGTCCTAGGAAATCTCCTCAACTCACAACGATGAACTGCGGGAAATCCGCGCCACTGGCGTCCTGGCCGCCTCCCCTACGGCGTGGCACCCCCCAGGCGGTGACAGGCAACAACCTCCACGGTGCTCGGCGAGCCCGCCATCGTGCGCACCTGCAGCAGCACCTGAAAGTGGCACACTGGGCCGGCGGGGTCGATGCCGCGCGATTGCAGTGTCCGCGACAGTTCCGCCCCGTTGGTGACAAAGCGTCCGGCGGCCTCCGTTCCCTCCGCGTTCGTACCAGCCAGCAACAGCACTTTGCCAGTCTGCCCGGG
The DNA here is from genome assembly GCA_016789745.1 of Bryobacterales bacterium. GTDB lineage: Bacteria > Acidobacteriota > Terriglobia > Bryobacterales > Bryobacteraceae > CADEFT01. The sequence goes on along the minus strand of JAEUQF010000205.1, from coordinate 7,761 downwards.
ATTCCCGATCAGCGCGACGGTGGCGAAGGCGTGGCCGGTGTCCCATCCGCGTGCGGTTGGGACGTACGTGGCCTGCTCGCCGGATAACACGCGCTTGTTGCGAAGAACCTCGCGATGCAAGGCCGGGTCCCGCTTGAATTCGAAATCCAACTGATCGGCGAAAATCTCACCCCAGGGGTTGGATTGGGGACTGCCCAAAAGCAGGAAATGATCGTCGGTCCGGAAACTCCCCATTTGGAGGCTTCTGGCGGTATGCGTCTTCAGCCGCACCGAATCCACGCCCGCCAGGCGCGTGACGTCCTGGACGATGCCAGCATCAACGGCGGCCACATTCACCCCGCGCAGCAGGGTGAACGCCCGCTGGAGGTCGCTACTGAAGGACTCCGGATGCTTGATGTACTGCCGGTTGGCGTAGTCGGAGAGGGAGATGGAAGAACCGGTCAGCACCTCCATGGCCGGCAGATCGGGGTCCGCCAGAATCAGTTGCACCGGACGGCCGTCACTGAACAGCGCGGACCAGGGGAGCGTGTCACGCGGAGAAAGGCTGCCGCCGCCGCGACGGCCGCGATAGAGCCAGGCGCCCGAGAACGTGAGAATGCCGAGCAGCATGGCAGCCATAATCAAGGCCTTCCCCCGGCGGGAGCGGCGCGGAGAAGCGACGGTGGCGGGCGGAGAGGGCGTCTCCCGAACGGGTTGCGTGCGGAACTCGGGCAAGTAGGAGCCGGCGGGCAGATCGATGCGGATGGCCGAGTCATGCTCGGCGTAGTACTGGTGCAGCCGTTTGCGGACGTCGGAAGCCGTGACGCGGACGATCGCGTCATCGCCGGTGTCGTAAGAAGGGGAGCGGTTAAACAGCGCGACACCCAGGCTGCGTTCCTTCAACTCGTCAAGCTGCCCGGCAATTGCCTTATCGACAACGTACTGGAGGAACTGCTGTCCACGGCGGCTGCCCTTGAAGGCGGGACTTCCCACCAATTCCAGCACGTGCTTGCGCAGCAAGGGAATGTCGGTGGCGAATTCCGGCGGCAACCCGGCCTTTTGTGGCATGCGGCCTCGATCTGACCCAAGCATATCACGACGTAGCTACCGTTAAAAGTACACTTCGCGAGGCGCGCCTTTCTTTTCAGCTAGTTGCGGTCCCGTTAGGAGTTCGCCCTAACGTTGAACAGAGGGCCGGTCCGGGACTACGTTCAAGGTAACGCGATGGTGGGGGCCGGCTTTGCTCGCCGCCCCGAGAAAGAAGGATATCGTCCATGGTTCCAAACAATCGATTGCTGGTGCTCGCAACTGCCATGATTCTGGCGGGCGCTGTCTGCTTCGCCCAGGTAGAGCGGGGTGGCATTACCGGATCGGTTACGGATTCGACCGGGGCCTCCATGGCAAAGGTTAGCGTGACAGCCGTGAATGAGGCGACAGGAGTAGTGAGCCGTGTCGAAACAACAGATGACGGCCTCTACAAAATCCCCTATCTGCCCGCCGGCACCTACACGTTGACGATGGAGAGCGACGGCTTCACGACGCACAAGGTAGCGTCCGTACCGGTGTTGGTGGGTCAAGTGGCGACCGTAAACGCGACCCTGAAGCCTGGCAGCCTGCAACAGGAGATCACCGTGCGGGCGGACGCCTTGTCTGTCGAGCAGGCGAGTTCTTCGCTCGGGTACGTGACCAGCGGCAAGCAGATTATCGAGTTACCCACGGGAAGGAGTCCCTACTCGCTCTTGAAGCTCTCTCCCGGGGTGATCGACGTCGGCAACGCGGGCACCGGACCGATCGTCAGCGGCGGCCGCTCCAACACATCCGCCATCCTGTTTGACGGCCAGGATACCCGCAACAATTCGACGCTGGACAATGCCTATACCCCTCCGCAGGAGTCCGTGGCGGAAGTCCGCTACATCACAAACAGCTTCTCGGCCGAGTACGGGCGCTCGGCGGGCGGCGTGGTGGTAGCGGCGGGCCGGTCGGGAACCAACCAACTGCACGGCAGCGCCTACGATTACCTCCGTAACGACAAGCTGAACGCCAACAGTTGGGCGAACAATCGGAACAACGTGGCACGTGGCCGTCAGCGGCGGAACGACTACGGCTTCAGTCTCTCCGGCCCCGTCTACCTGCCCAAGCTATACGACGGGCGGAACAAGACGTTTTTCTTCTTCAATTGGGACGAGTCCAATGACCACGGCGTGAGTACTCCGACCGCCAACGTGCCCACGGCATTGCAGAAGACAGGCGACTTCTCCCAAACCATGACCAGTGCCGGCGCGCTGATCCGCATTTATGATCCACTGACGACCATGGCGGACTCCTCCCAGAGCAGCGGCTTCAGCCGTCAGCCGTTCCCTGGAAACCTGCTCCCGGCCAGCCGCATGGACCCGGCCATGAAGAAGGTGCTGGCCTATTATCCGGAGCCGACGCTGCCCAACAGCCCCACCGTGAACGTCAACTGGTCGCAGAACTTTCCACAGATCGTGAAGACTACGCGTTGGTACGGGCGCGGCGACCGCAATTTCAGCGACCGCAACAAGCTGTTCTTCCGGTACGGGTATGAAACGACGCCACGCACCAGCCCTTTTAGCAACATCGCGTTCCCCGGAGAGGGCACCAATGGCGGTGGCAACCAGAGCTCGATTGGCCATTCGGCCGCCCTCAGCGACACCCATACGTTCTCGCCCAACCTGATTGGGGAGTTCCGGGCTGGGTTCACGCGCAGGGAGATCAAGCTTACTCCCCTAAGCGTGGGCTTCGACTTCACCACCCTCGGCTTCCCGCAGTACATGAAAGCGGCTTCCGGGGCCACGCGCTTCCCGCGCTTCAACATCACCGATTTCACAGCCCTGGGCCCGGATCGCGCCTCGCACAACATCACCGCCGAGACGACGCCGCAGTACCAGGCCCACATCACCTGGCTGAAGGGCGCGCATGCCGTGAAAACGGGCTTTGACCTGCTCATCTGCTACTTCAATACCTTCCGCCCGGATTACCCTGCCGGGCTGTTCGGCTTTGGGCGGGCCTTCACGCAGGGACCAAACCCCGCCACCGCTACCGCCACCGCGGGCTACGGCTTAGCCAGCGCCATGCTGGGCGTGCCGGACAGCGGGCAGTTCACCGTCGGCCCGTCGCTGGCCCTGGTGCAGCCCAGCAATAACTTTTATCTGCAAGATGACTGGAAGGTCCGCCGCGATCTGACCATCAATCTGGGCCTGCGCTTCGAGTACCAGACACCGTTCCGCGAACGCTACAACCAGATCGCCTACTTTGACCCATCCGGCACCGAGCCGCTGACGGGCCAGAAGGGCGTCCTCACAATGACCAGCGCCAGCCACCGCTATCCCAGCAATCCCAACTACAACTGGGCACCCCGTATTGGCTTGGCCTGGACGTTCCGGCCAGCCACTGTGTTCCGCGCCGGCTACGGGATCTTCTTTGCTCCTGGCAGCGGCGGCGTGGGCTCCAGCCCGGGCGACCTGGGCAGCGGATCTTCGGTTTCCACCGGGGTATTCTTCGGCCAGCCCCCTGCCGCTCCGAATACGCCCGTGCCCGGCGCCTCGCTGGCGAATCCTTTTGTGACGGGTCTGCGCCCCTACCCGAACTCCCTGGTGGGCGGTGGTGTCAACGCCATCTGGCCGGAGTGGCCCACGCCCACCAACCAGATGTGGAACGCCAATCTCCAACGCACCTTCGGGTCCAACCTGCTGGTGGAGGCCGCCTATATCGGCAGCCGCGGCATGCGTATCTGGAACAACTACAATCGGAACGCTACCTACCCGGCGTCGCTTTCCCGGGGCTCTCAGTTGAATGCTCTGGTGCCGAATCCCTTCTTCGGACAGATCACCATCGGAACCATGAGCACCGCCACCGTACGGCAGGGCATTTTGCTGGTGCCCTATCCGCACTACGCGGGCAACGTTGGGCAACTGCGCGCCTCGGTGGGGGATTCCGTCTACCACGGCTTTACGTTGCGGGCGGAGCGTTCCTTCGCAAACGGCCTGATGTTCCAGGTTTCTTTCACGGGAGCCAAGCTCATCGACAACGTCAATGAGCGGTTCCTGGGCGGAGCGAATTTCATCAACCCATACGACTTGAACATGTCGCGCTCGCTTTCGGCGGCCGACATCAACCGGCGTCTGGTGGCCAATTGGGTCTATGAACTGCCCTTCGGCCATGGGAAGCAGTTCCTGTCTCGGGGCATCGGCGGGAAGATCCTTGGGAACTGGCAGGTCAGCGGCATCCTGACGACGCAAACCGGGACGCCGCTCTCGATTTCGGCGGCCTGCACCATGCCTGGCGTTTCCGGGCTGGGTTGCTATGCCGACCGGCTCAAGGACGCACGCCTGCCCGACGGCGCGCAAACCATGGACCGCTGGTTCGACACCGCGGCGTACGCGAACCCGGGCCCTTATTCCTTCGGCAACGGCTCCCGCACCGAGCCCAATCTTCGCAACCCGGGGACCTTTGGGTTTGACACGGTCCTCAGCCGCTGGCAGCCCATTCGGGAGCGAGCGCGCCTGCAGTTCCGGGCGGAGTTCTACAACATGCTGAACCACCCGAACCTGGGCGCGCCCAGCACGGGCATCACGTCCTCCACCTATGGCATGATCACCACCAAGACGGGCAATCGCACCATGGTGATGGGACTGCGGCTCGAGTTCTAGTCCGGAATACGAGGGAGTCATGCGGAACTGCATTTGTGTCGTTCTGGCTCTGGCCGCCGCGGCAATGGCGGCCAGCCCCGATCCGAAGACGCTGGACAAGAAGGTCCTGCTCGGGTATCAGGGCTGGTTTAACTGTGCCGGCGATGGCGCTCCGGAGAACCATTGGCGCAGTTGGGCGCGCGGTGTGCCGGCGGCCGACACACTGACCATCGACATGTATCCGGACCTCAGCGAATTCGCAAAAGAGGACCTCTGTGCCGTTCCCGGAATGACCATCGGCGGCAAGCCTGCCTACCTCTATTCCGCCTGGAATCCGAAGATCGTCTCGCGTCATTTTCAATGGATGAAGGAGTACGGCCTGGATGGTGTGCTGGTGCAGCGGTTCGTCACCACGATTGCCCGCAAGCGCGCTTCGGGCGACGTGGTGCTGAAGAACATCCTGGCAGCAGCGGCGGCGACAGGCCGCGTTATCGCCGTGGAATACGATGTCACCGGCTCCAACCTGGCCACCTTCGTTGACGTGATGCGGGAAGACTGGAAGTATCTGGTTGACGAACTGAAGATCACCGCGCACCCGGGTTACTTGCACCACAACGGCAAGCCGGTACTCTCCATCTGGGGGCCGGGACTGCACGAAGACCGCCATGTCCCGCATGACCCAGCCGTTGCCAAGGAGATGATTGAGTGGTTCCGTTCGCAGGCTCCCGCCAAATACCAGGTCACCTACATGGGCGGCACGCCTTCCCGTTGGCGGACCCTGACCAACGATGCACGGCCGGAACCCGGCTGGAGTGAGTTTTACCAGAAGATGGACGTGGTCCAACCCTGGGCTGTGGGCCGCTACCGGGATCTTGCCAGCGTAGATAAGTGGAAGGACGAAATGCTTGTTCCGGATCTGGCGCTGGCGGCGAAGAACGGGCAGATCTACATGCCGGTGGTTTTTCCAGGCTTCTCCTGGCACAACCTGAAACGGGACACAGAAGGCAACCGGATTCCTCGCCTCAAGGGCGAGTTTCTGTGGCGGCAGGCCTATAACGCCAAAGTCGCGGGCGCTACGGTGCTGAAGATCGCCATGTTCGATGAAGTGAACGAAAGTACGGCGATTTTCAAGACGGCCGCCCGCCGCCAGGATGCGCCGGATCAAGGCTACTGGCTGACGCTGGATGCCGATGGCACGCCGCTGCCAAGCGACTGGTACTTGCGCCTGGCCGGCGAAATCACGCGCATGTTCCACGGCGAGATTCGACCGGATCCCAAACTGCCCAACAAGCCAGGGCCGCCGTGGAAGGCGCCCGCGCGCCGCTAGCCGTCACCCATGATCACGACGAGAGTTCGCCTGGTCCTGATTCTGCTAACGGCGATCGCCCGGGCGCAGAATCCTGATTCGTCGACGTTGGAAGGCAAGGTCCTGCTCGGCTATCAGGGCTGGTTCCGCTGTCCCGGTAGCCCGGAAATGGGAACGAATTGGCGGCACTGGGCGAACGGGCTACCCTCGCCCGCTACACTCACCGTCGACATGTACCCTGACCTGCGCGAGTTCGAACCGGCGGAGACCTGCGTGGTACCGGGGATGACCATCGGGGCAAGTCCAGCGCGCCTGTTCAGTTCAGCAAACAGCAGGACCATCGACCGGCATTTCCGCTGGATGCAGCAGTACGGGTTGGACGGCGTCCTGGTGCAGCGCTTCGTGACGGACATCCCGGGCAGCCGGGCTGCGGGGGATGTCGTGTTGCGGAATGCGATGGCGGCCGCGCGGCGCTATGGTCGTGTCTTCGCCATCGAGTACGACATCAGCGGCGCCAATCCCGCCACGGTCGTGGCGACACTGCAGACGGACTGGCAGTACCTGGTGGAGACACTGGGCGTGACCGCGCATCCCGGCTACCTGCGTCATCACGGCAAGCCCGTGCTGGGGGTGTGGGGTATCGGGTTAAACGATAGCCGGCATCCGCCGGGTGATCCGGACGCAGCCCTACACCTGATCCAGTGGTTTCGAGAGACGGCCCAAGTGAGCTATCTGGGCGGCACGCCTGCCTACTGGCGCACCCTTTCGAACGACGCCGCCACCGACGCCCGCTGGGCCGCGGTATACCAGGCCATGGACGGCATCCAACCCTGGACCGTCGGCCGGTATAGCACGCCGGCAGCGGTGGACCGCTGGCGAACGGAGCGTCTGGAACCAGACCTTGCCGTCACAATGCAGCGCGGGCAGCTTTACATGCCCGTCGTGTTCCCAGGCTTCTCCTGGTACAACCTGAACCGCAACGCGGCGCAGAATCAGATCCCCCGCAACCGCGGGGAGTTCCTCTGGCGCCAGGCCTACAACGCCAAGGCAGCCGGGGCGCGCCTGCTCAAGATCGCGATGTTTGATGAAGTGGACGAGAGCACCGCGATGTTCAAACTCGCCCCGCGCCGCGCGGACGCACCAGATCAGGGTTTCTGGCTAACGCTGGATGCCGACGGCTTCACGTTGCCGAGTGATTGGTACCTGCGGCTGGCCGGCGAGATTACGCGCATGTTTCACGGCAAGACGCCCCCTTCTGCGGCGCTTCCCGCCGACCCCGGCCCGCCATACCCCGAGGCTCCAGCGGTGGCAGCCGTGAACGGGGCAACCCTGGAGACCGCGGTGGTGGCCCCTGGCTCGATCGTCACGATCTACGGGGAGCGATTCCGGCTCGATGACGACACGGCGGCCGCAGTGCCGGCTGTGATCGATGCCAGCGGCGCCGCACGCACACCGCTCGCGCTCTACGGATCCCCAGCCCAGTTCAACATCGTGATTCCCGAAGAGACTGCCTCCGGGCCGGCAACGCTTGTGGCGGAGCGGGATGACGGGACACTCGGCTATGGCCGGCTGACGATTCAGCCGGTTGCTCCCGGCATCTTCACCGCCGCGGGCGGAAGCAACATCCCGGCAGCGCGTGTGCGTGTGGAGTATCCGGATGGCACCGTTTCCTTCGCGCCCGTGGCGGAGTGCGATGAAACGCAGGACAGCATTTGCCGCGCCGTGCCGATTGACCTGGGTCCTCCGGACAGCCGGACCATCCTCGAGTTGCACGCGACCGGAGTGCGCGGCCGTTCCTCCCTGGAAGCCGTCACCTGCACGATCGGT